>CAZTNS010000119.1:0-9476 GCA_964615585.1 uncultured Bacteroidales bacterium
ACATAGAAAAGGTGATTATACACCTATTTTCGTACTTCAGAATTGAAAATTACCGGTATTACACAAAAGGATTAGGTAAACAGCCGGCTAATCACAACCCATTAAAATTGAATAATTTTGGCTGCATTTCGGCAGGCTCAATACATCGCATTTCGACATCGCTCAATACATCGCTCTCGGCATAGCTCAAGCAACCCTTCGACTTCGCTCAGGACATCGGCTTGGCTCTGCCCTTGGTTGCACAAAATTTGCAGTAGAACCTCCTTTTTGGTTCTGGCCCTAAAGGATTTCCCTTCAGGGTAAACTTGTCCAGGTTAGGTAAACAACATTTTACATTGTTTTATTTGTTGTTAGTTTATATTCAGATGTTTGCAACCTGCGAAACTTTAGTAATTTAAATTGGTATTCTTCCCGACATTGGTAAACCGCCGATAATTCCATAAAAAAAAAGTATTTAAAAAGCCATCCGGAAATATTAGGATGGCTTTTAAATTAAACGTTAATCCTCAGTTGCCTAAGCTTTTTCGAGTTCCACGGTAAAGTGCCGCATGATGGGAGCTTCCCAGGTGATGTTGTAACCACTGGTGATTTTATCCCTGCGATCGTACACATTTTTCAATGCCGCTGCGATGACGTCCATGTGGTTGTTGGTATAAACGCGTCGTGGTATGGCCAGGCGCAACAATTCAAGATCGGGATAACGGTTTTTACGGGTTTCCGGATCACGGTCGGCAAGCAGGGTGCCTATTTCCACCCCACGGATGCCGGCTTCAAGGTACAATTCAATGCCAAGGGTTTGTGCCTGGTATTGTTCCTTAGGCACATTACAAAGCACTTTTTTTGCATCCACAAACACAGCGTGCCCGCCGATGGGATACTGAACCGGAATCCCGTAATCAATGAGTTTATGCCCCAGGTATTCAACCTGTTTGATCCTGGTTTCCAGGTAATCAAATTCCGTGCTTTCATTCAGGCCCACTGCCAATGCGCTCATATCACGGCCTGCCATGCCGCCGTAAGTAACATAGCCTTCAAACATGATGTTGAACGTGGACGCCTGGCGGTATAATTCTTTATCACGCATGGCAATGAACCCGCCAATGTTTACCAATCCGTCCTTTTTGGAGCTCATGGTCATCATATCGGCGTATTTGTACATTTCACCCACAATTTCTTTGATGGTTTTATCTGCATACGCTTTTTCCCGCAATTTGATGAAATACGCATTTTCTGCAAAGCGGGCTGAGTCAAACATGGTGGGAATGCCATATTTCTTACACAACGCATACACATCTTTCAGGTTTTCAATGCTTACGGGTTGTCCTCCGCTGGAATTGCAAGTAACGGTAACACACACAAAGGGGATTTTCTCCTTTGGATAGGTTTTAAGAACAACCTCAAGTTTATTAAGGTCAATGTTTCCTTTAAACGGATGGTCTTTGGTGGTATCAAAAGCCTCATCTATTGTGCAGTCAATGGCTGTCGCTTTTCTGAATTCAATGTGGCCCTTGGTGGTATCGAAATGTGAATTGCCGGGAATCACATCACCCACCTTTATCAGGGTACTAAATAACACGTTTTCGGCAGCTCTGCCCTGGTGCGTGGGTAAATAATAGGGGAATCCCAGTATGTTGCGGATGCTTTCTTTGAGTTCGTAATACGAACGGGCACCCGCATAGCTTTCATCTCCCATCATCAGGGCGGACCATTGGCGATCACTCATTGATCCTGTGCCACTATCGGTTAGTAAATCAATAAAAACCTGGTTGCTTTTGAGATTGAACAAATTGTGTTTTGCTTCTTTTATCCATTGTTGACGTTCTTCACGAGTGCTTTTGCGTAAAGGTTCAACCATTTTTATTTTGAATGATTCTGAAAAAGGAATATCCATAGTACATGTGTTTTTGTAATGTTTGAAAAATATAATGTGAAATAAGTACAAGTAAGTATAACTATGACAGGTAAAAACTGTCACGCTTTTTGATGTTGCGATAAAGCGCTTTGTTGGTAAGCCATATTTTTGTGATAGCGAACATAGTTTCTTATTCTGCTAACAAAAATAATAAGAAGGAGAATAAACTCCAAATTTACCAGACAAGACTTTCCGGGGGAGTTTGATTATGCAATGGAATAGTTCAACAATATACAACACCTGAAATCAAATTGACCCTGAAGTTCTGATCTGGTATTTATATAATTTATGACAAATGGAATTGGAAATGAACTGTAAGTAATCTATTTTTGTCACTAAGCATTTGTTCATCAGAAATGAATTGAATATCAAAATAAATATTGATATATGTATGATAATAAATTAATTCATGTTGTTATTTTAATGGGATGTCTTTTCATTGCAAGAGTGGGAATGGCTGATCAGGACGAAGTGAATGACAATGACAGCACCATTATCGATTACTGGGATATCAACGGTGCCGGCAGTATGAACATCAACCAGGGATATTTGTCAAATTGGGTTGAAGGCGGAGAGAGCTCTATCAACGCATCATGGTTAATGAAGCTGAATGCAGATTATGATCGTGGAAATGCAACATGGGATAACGACGCAACCTGGAAATATGGCGTAATGAAAACAGGAAAAAGCGGATTCCGGAAAAATGAAGATAAATTTGATTTTAGCTCAAAATATGGTTACAATGCATCCCGTAAATGGTATTATTCCGGCTTGTTAACTGTGAAATCGCAGCTTTTTAATGGGTATGATTATCCAAATGACAGCGTGCCTGTGTCGGCATTTTTGTCCCCGGGTAATATAGTGTCTTCAATTGGTATGGACTATAAACTAAAATCTGGTTTTAGTATTATGTTAGCACCTTTTTCGGTAAAGACAACTGTGGTGTGGGATACGGTTAATGTTGACCAAACCAGGTACGGGCTTGAAGAAAACCAGCGGTTTAAAGGGGAGGTTGGTGGTTATGTGACTGCTTCATGGAAAGCCAATTTGCATGAAAATATTGTCATGAACAACAAAATTGAACTTTTTTCAAGTTATTTGTATAAGCCCCAAAATATTGATGTGGACTGGGAAATGTCGATAGTCTTCAAAGCAACGGAGTTTATTTCCACCACTTTTTCCACGCATTTGATTTATGATGATGACATTGAAATTCCTGTGTACAAACCGGTCAATGGCGAAATTGTGCAGGATGGCGTCACCAGGGCAATACAGTTCAAAGAAATGCTCAGTATAGGATTTTCATATAAGTTTTGAATGGTATTTTCAGTGCATGAGTCCAGTATTACATGTAACTTTTCCAGTTACTTTTTTGTTTAGCGCAATTATATGGGTAATGGTAATGATTGAATTGTTGCTATTGAGTGAGAATTATGTATTGGAAATAATAAACGCTCGTCAATCTAAATTATACTGTCAGGGCTAAAGCCCATTATTCTTACTTTTTAGTTTTGGCTCATGTATGATAATACCGTTATTTTAAATGCAGGGCTCATAACTATATTTACGGCATGATTATTTAAACGATATCGGCAAATTTACCTTACCTTTGTTTCTTGAAAGAAAAGAAATAACAGAAAGTTCCTTATGCAAAAACCCGTACAAAAAATAGCAGCGATCCACGACCTCTCTGGTGTAGGCCGGGTATCGTTGTCGGCAATTATGCCCATTTTTTCTACCATGGGCATTGAAGTTTGCGCTTTGCCAACAGCCGTGTTATCATCCCATACACAGTATCCGGGTGTCAGGCATATAAGTCTGGATGACCAGATGAAATGCTTCATCGAACATTGGAAAGAATTGAACATGGATTTTGATGCCATTTACAGCGGATACCTGGGCAATGCCGGCCAAATTGATATTGTCAGGGCGTTTATTAATGACTTCAGAAACGATCATCAACTGGTGGTTGTTGACCCTGTGATGGCTGATAACGGAAAATTGTATGCCACCTTTAACGATGATCTTGTTCGTGAAATGCGGCGGCTCATAAAAAAGGCAAACATGATCACGCCAAATTTAACTGAAGCTGCTTTTCTGCTCAACAAAGCTTATCATAAAAACATTGAGCTTAACGAAGTGAGAGATTGGGCGATCCAGCTGTCTGAACATGGCCCTGATATTGTCATTATCACATCGATATCCGAAGATAATGAACACAAAACGGCTGCCATTGCTTATCATAGTTTAACCCAACGTTTCTGGAAAGTGTCCATTGAATACCTGCCGGCCTCATATCCCGGCACAGGTGATACCTTTACTTCTGTGGTCACAGCGGCATTGCTGCAAGGTGACAGTTTGCCAATTGCGCTCGACCGTGCCGTGAATTTTATCAACATCGGGGTGCGTGCCACCTTTGGCCATGATTATGATCCCAAAGAAGGCATTATGCTCGAACGGGTACTAAATACCCTGAATGCACCGGTGCAAACAAGTTCTTACCAATTGCTGGACTGATAATAAGCCCGATATGAAACACAGGTTGCCGGAATTAATAGCGCTGGATTACGATGGGACACTGGCCCAAAGCAATGGCCTGGTAGCCACGCCTGAGCTTGACGCCTTAAAGGCATTGGGGAAACTGGGGATTGTGCGGGTTATTGCCACCGGCAGATCGCTTTTTTCAGCTGATATGGTTATGCCTGGGAGCTTACCCATTGATTATCTGGTGTTCTCATCCGGTGTTGGCGTGATGAACTGGCCTAAGCGGGATATTATGGCAAGCAATAGCCTTGATGTTGATATTTCCAAAACCATAGCTGAATGGCTTAAAAAGCACCATCTTGATTTTATGATTCATCATCCGGCACCCGACAATCATCATTTTTATTATTACGAAGGCAGTCGTGGAAACCCCGATTTTTACCGCCGGATTGACAGGTATAAAAAGTTTGCACGGCCACTGGAAAAATGCAAAAAGTTTGAAGGGATTTCCCAGCTTCTTGTTGTGGTGGAAGAAGATGGTGAATGGTGGCTTAAAACACTCCGTGAAACATTTCCGTACGTGAATATAGTGCGTACTACTTCACCACTGGATCAAACAAGCATGTGGATAGAAATTTTTCCGCGGGATGTTTCCAAAGCTTCAGGATTGATGTTTCTCGCCGGCAGAATGAAGATTGCACAGAAAGATATACTTTGCGTGGGAAATGATTATAACGATCTGGATATGCTCCGGTACGGAGGCCGGTCTTATGTTGTGGGCAATGCCCCTGATGAGCTGAAAAACGAATTCCCGTGTATCGGACACCATGCGGAACAAGGTGTTGCAAAACTATTGTCGGAGCTTTGTTCCTGATGTTCCTTACAGGCGTTTCACTCCTTTGTATGTGTTTGTGATGTTGATGGTTGTAAAAACAGCAAGCAATATTAAACCACCACAAAGAATATAAACATTGGATACTGTGGTTTCTCCTAAAATTGATTTGAGTGTATCCCGGTATGCATGCGTGACAAGGAAATAGGGAATCAGGCTCAGCAAAAACACAAGAACGCTGGTTACAACATTCAGCTGCAAAAAGGGAATGACAATTTGCCGGTAGCTGTATCCCAGTGCAATCAGATGATGTATGTTGGTTTTGTTTTTATGCATCAGCAATTGTGAGCTGATCACAAACATCCACAACGCCAGCAAGCTGATCAATAGCCCTGTGACAATCACAATCAGGGTAGCTGTGTTCAGCAACAAACGTGCTTTCCCGCTTTTTAGCTGTTCACGGTTGTAGTCGTAGCCTTTGGATTTGATGAATTCGAGCAGTTCTCTATCCGAGGGGTCAGGGGTGAGCAAAATCAGACGCGAAACCGGCGGATTTGTTTCCCCGTATTTTGCATTGGCATACGACAAAAATTCCTGTGGTACCAGAATGGTGTTGAGGCGATCGGAAAAACCCACGATCCTGGCCAGAAATTCCCCTTGCTTCCCATTGCCTTTCACCACCACACGGAAAGGAATCAAGCCTGCCGCTTCTTCAGAAATTTGTGGCAGGTTTTGGGCGGTTGCAAACCCAAAATTGTACAAATTCAAATAGGTTTTTGGCAAAATCACGGGAATGTATTTAGCTGATGGAGACCATTGCCATTCCTGGTCTTTCAGGTCAATATAACGGGAAGGTACCGATTCAAAAAACAAATCGGAATAAAATCCTTTCAGCTTTTCACTGGCGGTATATACCCTGGCTTCAAAACTGCTTGGCGTGAAAGCTGCCAAATCGCTGATGAATGGCTGTTGACTCAATTCTTCAATTTCCCGTTCAGAAAAAGCGGGTTTTTCTTTAGCACTGAACAATTGACCTGTTGTGGACAAAGCAGCCACTTCTTTGCTGATAACCAAATGTTCGGTTTGCCACAGGTCATGGCTTGTAAAAACAGGACGGATGTCGGCATAAAACCTGGCTGATAGTATGATAATGCTGAATCCGGCAAACATCACCAGGCCAATGATGATGATCTGATGTATTTTGAATTCCTGTTTCAGAATGTTCCGGATCATAATCTGAGGGTTTTATCGAAGCCATTGGATGCAGAAGACAGGCTGGTTAATATAATTCCCGCTTGTTGTTTTTCAGCGCGGCTTTTTATGAGATCGAAAATGATATCGGTGTTGTTTTTGTCAAGATGGGAAAAGGCTTCATCCAGAAATATAAATTCAAATGGCTGGCATAAGGCACGCACGATGGCGATTCGCTGTTTTTGACCAAATGACAGTATGTTTGCCGGTTTGTGCTGATGCTCAGTCATGCCGCAAAGATTCAGGTATCCCTGTATTTCAGTTTCTGACAGGTGGTTTGTCAGGCGGTTTTTAACGCGGATGTTTTCAATCCCGCTGAGGTTATCAAACAACCATAATCCTTGTGGGACATGGCTGATCTTGTGCCTGCGGATGTTTACCCAGGCTTTGTGGTCGAAAGTGGCGGCATTTTTTCCATCAATTGTACATTGCCCTTCGTAATCATCCCTGAGCCCATACATAATGTGCAACAGACTGGTTTTTCCTTTTCCTGACGGGGCATATACCAGATAACTTATGTTGCTTTGGAAAGAAATATCCCTTCTCCATATGTGTGAATCTTCCAGGGGTAGTTCAGCGAGCGGAGAAGGGATGATTTTGTGTAACTGTATATTCATTGAACTATTCTGCACTCATTTCCTTATCAAGTTCTTTTTCCAACTCATTTAGCAAAGAATCAACATCTTCTTCAGATACGTTATCAAGTTCTTTCAGGGCTTTTTCGTATGCTTCATCATCAATTTCTTCATCATCCCATTCATAATTATATCCGTATGGTTGTTTCCCAAACAATGCAGGTATATTATCCATGGCATCTGTTTGTTCGACAATCCTTTGGATGTCTTCGTAATCCATGTTTTTGATTTCATCGTTAACGCGCAGTTTGGCAATCATCATAAACTGGCCTTCTTTTTTGTCCCAGTCAAAATGCATGTGAGCGAAATTGTCTGTCAGTTTTACCCCTGCCATTTTGCCCATCATGGACATTTCAGTACTCAGGTTTTCAATGTTGCTTGTAACCCAAATATTGGCATCCATGCAATTTTCATAAAACAACATAAAATCTTTGTTGGCAGTGATGGAATATTTGGTTTCCTGTGTCATGAGGTATTTGCCTTTTGTGAGTGCATCAAATTCTCCATTTGAGCCTAGCATCAGCAATTGTTTCTCGTTCCAAATAACGATGCCACCGGGAAGTGCTACTTTTTTGAAATCATCTTCACTTTCAATGCTGATGTTGGCTTCCATTTCTGTAGCCAGTTTTTTCAATACTGCTTCGAATTTGTCCGGTTTTTTCATCAGCATGCTCACGCCGAAATAATATTTATCGTTATCTTTGAGGGGAGCAGCGAATCCAAACATTTCGGATTCCATATCAACTCCAATGGAAGAAGGGTCTTTGATGAAATCTTCAAGGATATTGGCCATGGTTTCGCTTTCTTTCCTGAGTTTTTTCATCATGTCCTGATATTCCTCGTTTTCTTCAAGTTGTTTCACCATATCCTCCCGGTTGCAGGGTTCTGGGTTGAAATGCATGACGGTAAATGCATCATCAGGAATGGTGTTGATGTGTTCAGGTTGCTGACTGCAAGATGTGATCAGCACGATGGCAGCTAAACTAAAAATAAATACACTGAGCAATTTTTTCATGATTCTTTAAGGTTTTGGTTCATAATGCCACTAAATTAGTATAATTTATTGGTTATGCAAAAAAAAATGGTTCTACTGCAAACTTAGTGGAAAACCAGAAATCTATAAAGGTAAAAAGTTAGATGTAATGTTGTCGGGAGTCGGGAGCCGGAAGTCAGGAGTTGTGAATACTTTTTCCGACTCCGGTCTTCCGACTTCAGTCTTGCAACCTATTGGTCATTACACAATGGGATTAGGTAAGCAGCGGGTTAATCATAACCCATTAAAAATGCAGTAGAACCAGATTTTTATTCAAATTGCCATGCTGTTGTGAATAGGATTTAAATTCAATCTTATTGGACTCTTCACGCTCAACTGAAAAATATTTTTCAATGTCAGCGTAATCTAACTCCTCAATGTCTTTATCAAAATAGCTTTTTGAATAATTCATAGTTTACTGAAGTTTCGCAGAAAACATAATCTGTTTATAAACAATTTAATATGAACCTTGTATTTATAAAACATTTTGATTATCAGATGATTAAGATTTCCATATTTATTACACCAAAAGCATTTTAAAATGGCATTTACTGTCCTTCTTTCTTTTCTACCACAAAAGAAAGAAGCAAAGAAAGTCACCGCCAAACCCATTTTTTCTGTGGGTTCCCCAAAGCATTTCCTGCCGGAATCCCGGGATCTGTTCAGCCGGGATTCCACCTTCTCCTGCCCTGGAAATGCTTTGACCCACCACGAAAAAATGGCTAATGCGGTGAGCACGCACCCCATGGCTGCAGGGGTGACATGAATACCAGCAAAGCCATAGTGAAAATCTCGTCCCATGCTGAACCATAAGCCTGATGGACTTTTCCTTGTGCCATTAATAATTTTTGCGGGCACCCACACTGTGAAGAAATCGTAAAAATTCCGGCATCTATCCGCTTTTTTTTGCGGATAGATGATCTCGGGATTTTAGATTTCAAGCAGCTTGTGGGTCGCAAAAATTATTCCGGCACGAGGTTTTCGTTCTTTTGACGGAACAAAAGAACATCAAAGTTATCTTTATGTGAATTATTCACAGTGTCATGTTAAGCCTAAGATGATGGTTAAGTTGAAGGGATTTTTTGTTTTTTCAAAATAAAAAAAAGTAAGCATAGCCATAGTTACGTGAGTCTTTTTTTTATGAAGGAAAAACGAAAAAGAACAAAACTTGGGGCGTCAGATTAGGCTGAACATGACACTAACTATGTTTTTAGTGGATTTTGGAATTAAATATCTAAAACACTATTAATTTGCTTTTTAGGCAAACATAATATTATATTGTCTTATTTGTAGATAGCTTATCTTTAGATGTTTGCAACCTGCGAAACT
>CAZTNS010000120.1:0-9466 GCA_964615585.1 uncultured Bacteroidales bacterium
ATTAAATTGTTTATAAACAGATTATGTTTTCTGCGAAACTTCAGTTATTTATTATCTGCTTTATGGTTGTTTTCAGTAAACCATTTTATCAATTCAGCATGCTCAGGGAACTTTCTGATAAGGGTGTTGGGATCAGCCTTAATAAAATCCATATAATCAAAACCAGGACTCATGGTACAACCAACCAAAGCAAAATGCCCTGATTTATCTTCCAGTTCGGCTGCAAACCAAAATCCTGCAGGTATAACCTGACAAGGAAGGGCATTTTCTTCCAAACCAAGCTGCAGACATGAATATGTTCCATTTGGGTCTAAGCAATGAATGTTCAAGGATGTGTTTGCATCATATAAATGCCATAATTCATCTGATTTGAGGCGATGAAAACAACTTTTCTCTTGATTTACAAGCATATATATAATGCTGGTGGAAGCACTTCTATCTTGTTTCCATGGTGTATGGATATCAAGTTTCGAGCGGTAAATTTCTCGAAATAAACCGCCTTCCGGGTGTGGTTGTAGGTTATAGCGATTTTTCCAATAAGCAGCGGAATGTTCAGAAATCATCACAATAATATTTTGTGTAAAAATGAACAAAATTAAGAATAATATGGTGATGGCTGAATGAAAGCGTTAATTCTTATTCACAGGAAGTAATTTTTATGTTGAAATCAAACATATCTCAATCATCACTTTTCAACCGATGGTCAAACGGCTTTTTGACATTAGACATAAAGCTCAGCTTTGCATAGATGAACATTAGCCCGATTTTTCTTTTAGTTTATCAATCAATTCAGAAACAGAATATGTTTTAAGTGCTTCAATTACATCATTGGTTGGCAATAAGTAAATCAATTCCAGAAAACGACGGTAATCAGGGTATTTCTGTATATATCTGTCCAGCAATGTGATTTTATTCTGTAATGGTTTGTTCTCAGAATCATGGCTGACTACTTTTTCAATTATTTTATTCACAATTGCAGCATCATCACAATTTTTAATATTCAACAATGCATTTTCTTTTTCATCCGCTTTTTCTTTCCATTCTTCTGTTTGGTTAATCAAACTTTCAAACATCTTTGCATTGTGTTTTGAGACAGGGGTATGCTCTTCTTTTATATGGTAATTTTTATAAAAATCAGTGATCTCGACAAGTTTGTTGCTGCTCAAATTATGAATCGCATATTTTATCGGAGTCCAGACTGTATTAAAAACCATCTGGGCATGAATTTTATTTGCATATTCAATCAACGAAGGAACATCTTGCCAATTAAGATTTGTAACGGTAGCCGAGATTACCAATGCGGGGCGATTGGGTTTAGTCGGAATTAACCTGATGAATTCATTGATATTAAGTAAAACTTGTTGAAGAGATGCATTTTGCCTGATTGTTTCAAATCTCTTTTTGTCAAGTGAATCAAGTGATACTCCAATTTCAAACCTGCCGGTTTTTAACCACTTTCTTATGCGTTGATTTATAATGGTGCCATTTGTTTGAATGTATATTTTACAATCTTTATTATTTGCAATAACATAATCCCACATGTCATAATACAAAGGGATTAAGAATGGCTCACCTCCACCAAACCTGAGTAGCTTTGCTTTTCTTAAAAATGGTTTAATATACTCTGTAAATCTATCATCGTAGGGGGTTGCAAATTTTGCTTTCTTTTCTCTGTTACTGCGAATGCTGCTGCTGAATTGCCCTTCACACATTATACATTCAAGATTGCAAATATTGTCAAGTTCAAATTCCATCATTACCGGAAATTTGCGATTTGGCACCAGAAAATCAAAATGCCGCGCAATGACACCGTGGTAATTTCTGTTATTAAGTTCACGTGAACATATTTCACAACCTTTTTCAAATTTATTGTGCTTTAATGCATTTCTGAATTGTTTTATCTTTTTAGATTTCCATATTTTCTCGGGGCTATCGTCCGGATATTTCCCCAATACATAATCTCTGTTGAAACAGCAACTGATTATATCTCCGTTTCTGCTGAAATATAAATTTGAGAAAGGGGCCTGACATAAGGTGTTTCTAACCTTTTTGGCACGAGTCCTGTTGTATTCTTTTGTGATGTCTTTATTGATTCTATACATTATAATGATTTGATGAAGGTAAAGATAATAAAACGCCATTATCAAAAAAAAATATTACCCTGTTGTGTTCATGTTGTTATAGATATTAAAGCAGAACCTGAGAGAATTGACATGATACTCGTGCCTTATTTGACTTGACAGATACCAGTACTGAGCATGATAAAAATTAAAAAAATAACAGTAGAATCAAAATTTAAAATATGGTTATGAATAGTAAGATATATTATGTAAATTTGCATTTTTGACGTTTAATTTTGATCTTTAAGGGCTTTTTATTAATGACCTAACATCAATAATATTAGTGTTTTACAGATAGGTGGCTTTTTGTTCTTGAATATTATATCTTAATTATTAAATTTATTTACTAAAAATAAGATATAAAAGAGAAGTGATCTTAATATAATAATAAAATGCATTTTCCGATTTTACAGGACATAATTATATTGCTGGCTTTTTCTGTGGTGATTGTGTTTCTTCTGCAGCGCCTTAAATTGCCTTCTGTTCTAGGTTTTTTGATCACAGGTGTGCTTATCGGACCGCATGCTTTAGGCCTTATTCATGCTGTTGAACAAATTGAGATCATATCAGAGATTGGTGTTATATTGCTTTTGTTTGTCATCGGGATGGAACTTTCTGTAAAACAACTGGCACAACTTAGAAAAACAGTATTGATTGGTGGCTTTTTTCAGGTGGGAATTACTGTTCTGGTTGCAGGATTGTGTGCATATTTTTTTGGATACTCTATTAATGAAGCTGTATTTATCGGCTTCTTATTTTCTATGTCTAGTACTGCAATAGTGCTGAAAATGCTGCAGGAAAGAAACCAGATATCATCACCCCATGGGAAGAATGTATTGTCAATCCTTATATTTCAGGACATTATTGTTGTCCCGATGATGTTGCTTACACCTATTATTGCAGGAGATACAGCTAATGTTGGAAAGGATATTTTAACTCTTTTTGTCAAATCGATTGTCGTTATTGTAATCACGGTTGTTGTAGCCAGGCGTGTGATGCCAAAACTCTTGTTTGCCATTGCAAAAACCAAGAACAAAGAGTTGTTTTTGCTGTCAACCATGGCCATATGTTTTGTTGTGGCTTTTTTAACATCAAAAGCCGGCCTTTCACTTGCTTTGGGAGCATTTCTGGCAGGGCTTATCATCTCTGATTCTGAATACAGTCACCAGGCAACAAGCATCATCCTCCCGTTTAGAGAACTTTTTGCCAGTTTCTTTTTCATTTCTATAGGTATGATGTTGGATGTCACCTTTTTTGCAGAAAATATTGGTGTTATTTTGTTACTTGTATGTGTTGTTTTTGTCATTAAAACCATTATTGCCGCAATGGCAGTGGCCATACTTAAATATCCAGCCAGAACTGTAATGCTTACCGGATTAACCTTGTTTCAGGTTGGTGAATTTGCTTTTATTTTATCAAAAGTCGGAATTGAATACAACGTGGTAAGTGCAGAAACCAATCAGTATTTTTTGGCTGTTTCAATTATTACCATGATGCTTACCCCATTTGTTATCATGTATTCTGAAAATATTACTGACTTTTACCTGAAAACGAAGCTCGGAAAAAAAACAAAACGGCAAGCATTTGTGTCTGGCAATAAAAAAGAAGCGGAATTGACAGACAAACTGGAAAACCATATTGTGATCATTGGTTATGGTATCAATGGTGCAAATCTGGCTAAAGCTGCTTCTTACAGCAATATACCTTATGTTGTAATCGAACTCAATGCCGCAACAGTTAAAAGAGAAAGAAAAAAGAATATTCCCATTTTATTTGGTGATGCTACACAGCCTCATATTTTGGAATCTGTTCATATTGAAAGGGCACGTGCTGTTGTGGTTGCTATATCTGATCCCATAGCAACAAAAAATATCATTATCAATGTCAGACATATTTGTCGTACTGTTTATCTGCTGGTAAGAACACGTTATGTAAAGGAAACGGCAGAACTTCTTGCACTTGGAGCTGATGAAGTTATACCTGAGGAATTTGAAACTTCTATTGAAATTTTTTCCCGTGTACTGCATAACTTCCTGGTTCCAATGGATGAAATTGAGACATTTACCGAGACCATCAGAAAAGACAATTATGAATTACTTCAGCCTACAAGAAAACGCCCTAAAACGTTTAAACCTACTGTTATTCCTGATTTTAATATTACCTGTGTACATGTTGATAAAGACAACAAAAAAGTGACCGGTAAAACCATCCAACAATTAAATATAAGAGCAGAATTTGGGATTAATATCCTTGCTATATCCCGTAAAGATGAAGTGATTTACAATATCGGGCCGAACCAAAAAATACGCCACAAGGATATTCTTTTTGTCCATGGAAAACCGGAAAACATTGAGAAATTTTACAAACACATTCATTAACCGGATGAACCAACTTTTTGTGTTTTGTATCTTATTCCTTAAATTTACATAATTTGTTTCCCGAAATACAAGAATTTATAGATGACACTTTAAGAAGCATGGTATTATGACAATCATCACGGATATAATGCTGAGAATGAAAATAGCGAAGGCAGAAAAAATCATTAATGAGGAAAAAGCTGACTTGTTGCAGTTGTTTACATCTCAGAATACGGAAAAATTTGGGAATCCAAAAGACTTTTTACCCATATTCGAAGAAGATACAAAATACCGGATCAGGGCATTAAACTTACCCGACAATTATGTAAGATTCTATCTCAATAAGGTATGTGAGATATATGGGCCTTTTTCTGAGGATCAGCCACATAAAAATGAAAAATATTATGGCAACGATTTTTATATGAAATGATGTATCATGGACTGTCCAAATGTTCCTTTATTAGAAGCTTCATGTTAGAAAAACCAGATAGCAATTAAATTGTATTTGTCCACAATATCCAATAACTGTATTATACGTGTTTATAAGTGGAAAAGTCAAGTTTTTATTTTACTTTTCTCTGGTTTGTTCATTATTCATGACAGTTATATTCAGGCTTGAATTACACTGACAGCCAGATTATTCCATAGGTTCACATACGTATTTGTTATCAGAAAAACTGGTAAATAAGTCAATACCAATGATTTTATAAATTCTTTAAAAACTTGACATCTGAATGTATTAAAAACTTGAATAGATGTTTGTTACATTTTTCTGAAGTGTCATTCTTTCGCTAATTTTATAATTATATGGGATGATAATGCAAACTTTTTTATGATGTGATTAAAATATGCTTATCTTTGTAAACCATACAAAATAAAGTATTTAACAAGCTGTGGTTGATAAAGATCATGATGGTAATTATAATTTGGACATAATAATTGATTATTTTTGTAATTTATCAACTATAACAGTTTATGATTTATAGAATCAACTGTGTGAAAAAACGAATTAAATATTGGCTTATCGTGGTGTTTGTTGTCTTATTTTCTTGCAATAGCAATGAGGATGAATACAACATTATCTATGATAATACATCAATAAAAGAAAACAACATTGTTTATGAATCCGGCAGGCTTATTCCTGTCAATGATTTATCTGTTGATGTGGCTGTCCCTATGTTAATAGGTTTGCTTGATGATTCCGTTGATGCACAAAGATGGCTGAATATGGAAGCAGAAACCTATTGTGAATCTTATGATCTCTTATACCTGAGGCCTGAATACAGTAGTTTTCCCAATGGTCTGATAAAAGATTACATTAAATATAAAGACAATGACGGAAATTTGCATAAACTGGATTTATCTGGTATTGTTGATAGCTACAGCAATGGATTTTTTCTTATAAAACCTGATACAGTACCCGTTTTTATGCCATGGGATACAAGTTCCATCCATTTTGATGCCCCTGCTGCTGAAGTATATTACCGGTTTACATTCGATGATAATAAGAATAATGAACATGAGTATTCAGCACAAGATTATGTTCGGATGTTTCCCGAGATTAAGCTTACCATTAACGAAAAATACAACTACAAGGATATCACAACAAAAATGAATAGTCGTAATTTTGATTTGCAGCTTGAAACAGGCTTAAGTAACCGGGCTATAGTGGAGGCATTTTATATTTTTAAATACCTGGTTGAAGAAGGTAACACAAAGATGATTGCACATAATGTAATTTCATATCCGTTAAAATTAACTTCCCCGGACGCTACTACCCTCATAAAAACACCAAAGGATTTTATTAATGAGTACAATAACATCATAACACCTGATTTGAAACAAACAATCCATCAATCGACAGTTTTTAATCTCAACCCCGATAAAGCCGGATTTATGCTTAATGACGGAGATGTATATTTTAAAAATCAGAAACAGGATATCAGGATTACTGTGATAAGAAAGAAATAAAAATGGCGGACGGGTGACAGGGCGGATAACAAATACAACGAAAGACGAAGATGGGCGTCGGCAGTTATGAGTCTTTCTTCCGGCTTAGTTGTAATTACAGATTAATCGTTCGGCTTTATGGAAAGAAAATAATTATCTACTGATAAAGAAAATTTTTATGAAAAATTCCATTTTTATTTGTGTTGCCTTGTTGATTTTGATGTTTTCTCATTCGGTAAAAGCACAAAGCAAGTTGACATTGCTCAATGGGAAAAAGATCCGTATTGAAAAGTATATGCTGGATACCTCTGCTTCAATGTTTTATTACAAACTGAAATTGCCCTCCGGAAAATTAAAAAAACATGCTGTGATGACCGATGACATATTTTCACTGGTTGACAGCACAGGCCATGAACAAATTATATATACGCCAACCGATACCAGTGATCTAAGTGTCGGTGAAATGCGGCATTATGTTAAAGGGTATGAAACGACAAACAGAGAATACAATCCATGGTGGTCTATGGCAGGAGGATTTGCTGTTGGAGCCGGTGGAATGATGGTATCAAAGAACCCTTTCCTGAGTCCCCTTATACCTGTGGCTTATGTGGGAACCATTGCGCTGGTAAAACCGGATAAAAGCCGCATTGTATGGGAATATCCGGAATTTGAGGGTGACGAAGACTTTATATATGCATATCAGCGGGCTGCCAGTAATAAAAACCTGAAATACGCCATTATCGGTTCTGCCGAAGGAATTATTGTCGGCGCACTCATCGGAATACTGACCGGCTATTACAATTAGCCATCTGTTTCCTTTGTAAGGGATGTATTTTTCTTTTATGTTTTCTCAATCCTGATCCTGGCGTCAACGGCCACGATTTCTTTGGGATTGCCGAGCAGGGGATTCAAGTCCATTTCAAAGATTTCAGGGGCTGTGTCAACCAGTGCAGCTACACGGGTGATTTGTTCTGCCATCATATTTTCATTGATGCCTTTCTGTCCGCGTGTCCCTTTTAACAACGGGTAAGAATTAAGCCTCTTAATCATGTGTTGTGCTTCTTGTTTTGAAACGGGTGCCAATGCGCTTTGCACATCTTTAAGTACTTCGATAAATATGCCTCCCATGCCACAAAGCACCATGTGTCCGAATTTGTCTTCGCGTTTGGCTCCAATGAAAATCTCTTCACCAAAGTACATTTCAAACATTTGCACAGCGTAAGTGTCTTCAATTTGCATCAACCGCTCATATTCTTTCCTGACCGTGGCTTCATCTGTCACATTGAGCACAACGCCCCCGACATCTGATTTATGTACAGGCCCCACAACTTTCATGACCACAGGAAAACCATAATCTTTTGTAAAGGCCAGTGCTTCATCCACGCTGTTGACAACCTTGTCATTGGCCCGTTTGATCCCTGCTGCATCCAGCAATTTTGCTACATCAACGGGTTCAAGATACCCATCGTCAGCATTTTCTACCACATGGCGGATGCTTTGGGTGTCAATGTCAGGCATATCAATTTTTTCCGGTTGTGGTTTGGGTGTATGATATACTTTGCACAGGGCATCACCAAAGATTTTTTCATCCGGGAAATTGATACGTCCTTTGGCAACGAAATCATCAATTTCATCTTTTACGTTTATCACTGAAGGCAGGATGGGAAATATGGGTTTTTTACAGGTTTCCATTTTTTCATGTAACAAATCATAGACATCATAAACAGGGCATAGTCCGGGACTGCCAAATATCACAGCCATGCCGTCAATGTTATCAAAATCGTTTTCACAGGCATCAATGATGTGGCCAAGTTGTTCAGCTGTTCCGGTAGCCAGAAAATCAATGGGGTTTCCCACAGCAGAACCGGGGAACAATTTTTCAAGCAATGCATCGGCTTTGGGGCCTTCGAGGTGTGGAATTTCCATTCCGCCGTTGCTCAGCGCATCTGTAAGCATTACTGCCGGACCGCCGGCATGGGTGATGATTGCCATGTTTTTTCCTTTGAGCTGGGGATGCATGAATACAGCTCCCACGCTTGTCAGTTCTTCACGTCCGTAACAACGAACAATACCGGCTTTACGAAACAGAACGTCAACAGCAACATCACTGGTTGCCAATGCCCCTGTATGCGACGAGGCTGCACGGCTTCCGGCTTCTGACCCGCCTGCTTTCACAGCTGCAATTTTACATCCCTTACGGATCAATGAGGATGCATGTTTCAACAACAGGTCAGGGTTGTTTATATTTTCGATGTACAGCAACTTTACAGGTGATGAAGTACCGGGGTCATAAGTTTCATCCAGGTGACGAAGCACCTCTTCAACCCCAATCTGCGCTGAATTGCCTACCGACCACACGCTTGAAAAACTCAATCCCTTGGACACGCCGTTTTCCATAATAAATACAGCCGTAGCGCCACTTCCTGAAATAAAATCTACGCCTTTGGGATCCAATCGCGGAATTGGCGTGGTGAATACGCCATTGTAATCAGGGGTTAACAAGCCGATGCAATTGGGGCCAATCAATGAACCGTTAACTGAATTGACTTTGTCCACTATGGCTTTTTCTATTTGACCTCCTTCTTCGCTTTCCTCACTGAATCCGGCTGACAGAATAATAAATCCACGGGTGTTTTTTTCGTCTGCCAGCAATTTTATGGTATCGTAACAATATTTTGCAGCAATGGCTAATATCGCAACATCTACCTGGGGAAGCTCCTTAGGGTCTTTGTACGATTTTACCCCCTGAACTTCATCCACTTTTGGATTAGCAACATAGAGCTTGCCTTTAAAGTTCCCGTCAATGATGTTTTTCAGGATTTTTCCTCCGGGTTTTTGAATGTCTTCGGAACCTCCTACAACCACAATACTTTTTGGTGCTAATAATGCTTCGTTGATCATAATATCTTAATTTTTATTTGTATTCATTTAAGGGGACTACTATTCAAAGAAACAAATTTAATGAATAATACCGATAATTTTTAAGGGCAGCGGGAAATTTTTCGTTTTTATAACATGGTATCTGCATACGGCCTTTAT
>CAZTNS010000121.1:0-9383 GCA_964615585.1 uncultured Bacteroidales bacterium
TGCATTTTTAATGGGTTGTGATTAACCCGCTGTTTACCTAATCCATTTGTGTAATGACCGATAGGTTACAAGTCTGAAGTCGGAAGACCGAAGACCGGAGCCGGAAGAAGTATTCACAACTCCTGACTTCCGACTCCCGAATCCCGACAACATTACACCTAACTTTTTACCTTTAGATATTCCTGGTTTTCCACTAAGTTTGCAGTAGAACCCCATTATTTTAATTTTTGGTATGGTTTCCTGTTTTCCAGATAGGATACCATCTAAAAATCTCATTGTTTGTTCCACTCCGTCCTAATGGACGGGGTAAAACAAGGGTTCATTATTGTCATAAGCCTTGAGGTCAAGATTAGTTACTCTGATTTTTTAGGACAAAAAATTAATTGGGCTTTAGCTCTGATAAGCGCCATTATACATGCATTTGGAAACGAGTTCTGAAGGGTTCAGCACGAATAACCACCGGTAACGAGGTATGCGCCGCAATCGGAATATCATGCATGAAGGGCTTGAATAAAAACTCTTTAACGCCTCTGCGGTCAGGCTGTAAGCCTGAAATAATATATTTATCTATGCTTTTCAGGCTTGCAAACAAAAATTTAATGTGTAATTTTATGCCTGAAATTGAAAGACTTTTAAGAAGTTTGGAGGATAATTTTTTTTGCGGATTTTCTGCAAGTAACATATTTTAAACTGATGAAGAAAACGTATTTTATAATTCCCATTATTTTAGTTTTTACCCTTGTTTTTGGGTGTAAAAACGACAAGGCTGAAATGCAGGATAAAGATGGAAACACATATAAAACCATCACAATAGGAAACCAGGTATGGATGGCTGAAAATTTGAATTATGCCACAGAATCAGGTTCCTGGCATTACAATGATAACCCCGAAAACGGCGAACTGTATGGCAGATTATACACATGGGAAACGGCATGTGAGGTTTGTCCGGACGGCTGGCATTTACCCACTGCTGAAGAATGGGAGCAACTAATTGATTTTGTAGAAAACAACATTGAAAACAACGACAGTACACACAAAAACCTTCAGGTGGCTAAAGCCCTGGCGGCAACTAACGGTTGGAATTCAACAGGTGATATAAATTCGGTGGCTGCCGAATTGTCTTCTAACAACAAAACCGGGTTTACTGCACTTCCGGGAGGATACAGGTATTACGATGGTAAATATTATAACCGTGGGCAGGTTGGCATTTGGTGGACATCGTCTAAATTTCCCCTTAGCAAAGAGGTGTACAGGAGTGCATATTACATCAGCAATCGTAGTGTTGGTAATGATTTCGTTTCAGGCTGGTATGGAGCATCCGTTCGTTGCGTTAAAGATGCTGAAAAAGAATCTGAATAAGACACAAGTCAGGTGTTTCCCGGAATTAAAGAAAAAACCATTGTATCCCAATACAACAATAGATGTTAAGCATTCGAGGTGATGTGTGATACAAAGTTTCCGGGGTTGATTCAGATTTCCATTAAAATTGAGTAATTTTGTATTTACATCTAACGAATGAATTAGAATCAGAATACATGTATGAAAAATTTAATCAAACTCCACGATAATCTGATCCATTTCAAACAACTTGGTGAAAATTCTTTTTCAGAAGAATATTTGGATGATAATGAGGATGTTATAATTTGGTGTGTGACCCGTAAGTGTAATTTTAAATGTAAATACTGCGGTTTTGCCAGCAACGCGCCGGAGCCCGCATTTGATGTCGATACGATGGTGAAAGGTTTCAACAGGGAAGGAAAAAAATGGCACATTATTGTTACCGGCGGAGAACCCTTGTTAAAACATGATATCATTGATATTTTTGAAAAGTTATCTGAAAAACACACCTTGTTTGTTAATACCAATTTAACACTAAGTAAAAATAAGCTGCATGAATTGATTAAGCGGATGGATACAAAAAAATTGGGTATGAATATCGCGGTTCATGTGGAAGAAAGGGAAAAAATTGACCAGGGGTTTAAAGATTTTCTACATAAAATTGAAATGTTAAAATCCGCTGGTGTATTGTTTTTTGTTTCGTATGTTTTTTATCCGCCGCTTATTGACAGGGTAAATGAGGATTTTGAGTTTTTTAAATCCAACGGCATTGATAAAATTACTTTGAAACCCTTTTACGGCCCGTACAATGATAAAATGTACCCTAATGCTTATAACGATGTCGAAAAAGCTTACCTTAACAACCATTATTTGCCTGAATATGATTTGGGTGATAACGCCCCTGAAATGAAATTCAGAGGGAATTTGTGTTATGCGGGACAACGGTCTTTTTACATTAATGAGCATGGAATAGCACAACGCTGTGAAAACAGCAATGTAACCCACGGTAGTTTTTTCGATGACAGTTTTGCCCCTGACAACAAGCCGAAAGTATGTAAAGAAAAGGAAAGTTTATGCCCGTATCAATGCATGCTTTATGCAAAAAAAAGAATAAACAAGTCATTGGCAGAAAAAGTAATGAGTAAATTAAAGATTTCATAAGCTTGATTGAAGGTAATAATGCGTAAAAAACATCCATATAACCTGTATATACAATTTTATTCACGCTTTTCTGAAGGCACTGGCAAGAAGCTTGATACATCAAATCCTGCTGTCAGAAATTACCTGAAAATCAAGCACAAAAACAGGCTTTGTTTTGCCCCGTTTAAAAATTTATTTTTCGGCATCAACGGGGAAGTGTCGAGTTGTTACGCGGAAAGTTTTGTGGTGAATTATGGGAAATATCCTGAAAAATCAATCAGGCAATTGTGGCGTAGCGATACCGCTGATAAAATACGGGCACTGGTAAAAAACAAACAGTTGGCTCCGGCTTGTAATTTGTGTTATACACAAGTGTTGGAAAAAAATTACGATGTATCTTATGCCAATGTGTATGACCAACATAAGGCCAATCCTGATTTTCCGGTTTCAATGGAATTTTACCTTGATAACACATGCAACCTGGAATGCATTATGTGTTCGCCGGAAAATTCTTCATTAATTGCAAAACAACAAAATATCCACGGGCATGATAATCCGTACAATGCCAATTTTGTACGTGAACTAAAACCCTTTATCCCTTACCTGAAACATACCTTCTTTTTTGGTGGTGAACCGTTTTTAATTCCCATTTATTATGACATCTGGCATGAGATTAAAAAAATCAATCCGGAATGCCACATTGATATCACTACCAATGGAACCGTCCTCAATCAAAAAGTAAAAAATGCACTTCAAGAAGGGAACTTTAATATTAATGTGTCGATAGATTCATTGCAGAAAGAACGGTTTGAGCGTATCCGGAAGCATGCCAATTTTGAAACGGTGATGGATAACTTATATTATTTTCGAGACTACTGTAATACAAATCACACTAATTTTTTTCTGTCTTTTTGTCCCATGCAACAAAATTGGGACGAAATTCCTGACATGCTTAAATTTGCCAATAAGCTGAATGCCGGTTTGGTTTACAACAGGGTCTGGAATCCGTCTTCCTGTGCCATTTGGCCGTTAGAGCCCAATAAGTTGCTGGAAATTTATAAGTATCTGGAGGGTTTTTCTTTTTCTGCTGATTCAGACATACAGAAGTTTAATATTGAAGGATACAATACCTTGAAAAACCAGGTTGAAATATGGTATAAAACAGCGCTGGAGTTTGCAAACAATTATCCGGATATTACAGAAAACATTATTTTTGATTTTATTGATGAAGAACTTAAAGCCTGTCACCGGATGAACAAGAAAAACCTGTTGTCAGAAATACACAATGAGAAACATTTATTAACCAAAATACAACTGATTAATTCCGTAATCATAGAAGGCAAATTATCCCGGCAGGAGCATAAAACATTTTTTTACAACCTGTTAATGCAAAAGTCTTATTTCATCAATGCATTGTATTTTGCTGAAAATGAAAAAAATGTCAAACAGATAATCAATTTTGCTAAAACCTGACAATTTTAACTGAAAACATGCAGGACACTAAATTCACATTGGATATATTTAACAATCCGGAATATGATAATAAAATATTCTGGACCATTTCTGATTTTTGTAATTTCAATTGTCCGTACTGCTATATGGACAAAAGCCCTCCGGCGCAATATATAACAAAAACATATTCCCCTGAATTTATTGCGGAGTGTTTCAATAACACAGGCTTAAATTGGCTGATAATGTTAGCAGGGGGGGAGCCGTTTTTGATGCCTAAATTCCTGGAATTATCCGGAGAACTGACAAGGAATCACCACTTGCAAATATCCACAAATTTAACCCCTGACTCGGTTTTTAAATTCCCGGATTATGTGTCGCCGGAAAAGGTCATGGTTATCAGTGCCTCTCTTCATGTGCCTCAGCGCGAAAAAGTAGATCCTGAATTTAATAAATTCATCGAAAAATGCCTGTTCCTGCAACAAAAAGGGTACCGGGTAGTGGTGAACTATGTTACGTGGCCGCCACTGTTACATCGTATTGAGGATGATTTTAACTATTTGAAAAGTAGTGGCATTCAAAACATGACGGCTTTTACGTTTTTAGGAAATTATAATGGGAAGCAATATCCTGAAGCGTACACTGAAGATCAGATACAACTGATTTCGAAATTGGCAATGTACAGGCGGGAAGAGGACATATTGAGATGTAACGCTAAATATAAAGGGATACCATGTGAAGCCGGACATAAATATTTCACAACGGATATTGAGGGAAACATTTACAAATGCCGTTCGGATATGGTAAAGCATGGCAATTTATTTGACGGAAGCTTTAAGCCGGCTTCAAAGGATAGAAAGTGCAAGGCTGATTACTGTATTGATACATATATGGCAGAATATATCCATAATCCAAAGGAGAAAAAGCCATTCAATTGGAAGTCCATTTTTTTAAAAAAGAAATGATATTTATTACGGCCTGTGCATTGTTTTCGGGGGTTTAATAAAGGGGCGTCTTTAATTTTTTTAATATTCTTTTTGACTGTTGCCGTCTTTTATGCATGGTATATTTACTGACCTTCGGGGAAATTTGTGAAGAAGCCCGGTTCTCAAAGTCTGAATAATCGGTTAATGTGACAGAATCAAACCGGATACTTTTAAACAGGTTTAGTGTCCCCTCAAAATCATTGTCTGTTTCTGAGGGAAATCCTACAATAAATAACGCATTGATTTTTAACGCTGGATTTATTTGTCTAAGTGATATTAAGGCTTTTTCAACTTCACGAATTGAATAATGGCGGTTCATTAGTTTTATAAGCCTGTCACTGCCGCTTTCGATGGCAATCATTATTTCCCAAATTTTAGATTCAAAAAGCGATTCAAATGCTTTGTGATTTTGTACTATCCAGTTTGGATTAACGCCATCAAGTGCCCATTTTACATGGTATGATTTATCCACTTCCGACAATGCATTTAATAGATATCCCAATGAACTGTTGATGTCAAGCCCGTATGAACATAAATCCTCAGCGACAAAATGAAAATTTCTATACCCTTGTTGTAATAAACTTTTATATTCTTCGGTCAAACTGTCAATGGGTTTGCTTTTTATTTTACCGATGGCTTCTCTGATGTTACAGTAAGTGCAATTGTTAGCGCAGCCCGAACTGATTTGCAAGAAGCAGGGAGTTGTATTGTGATTTTTATTGGCTTCTGTAAATGCAAGATAATGTTGTTTTCTTAAGCGGTATCTGTAATATGTTTTTGATAACCCGTATTTTAATAATAAACGTAGTTTGGTTTGGTTTTGAATGTCATCAGTAAACATGTGAAATGCTTCTGTATCATAGTTGTAAACATTCGGAACCTGATGGAATTTTACGTTAAAATCCGGAAAATAGTTGTCTATGTCGTGGGTGTTTTTGGTGACCACTTTTTTGCCGTCAAAAACAGTTTTTAAATCTTCTGGATTAGTGCCTGGTAAACAGCCCATTACAATCAGCTCTCCATGAGAGTTTTGAGCGTTTTTGATGAATTCAAGATAATTATCCACGTTTACCTTTGTCACTGCGCATGTCATGCAGATATGAAAATCGGCTTCATCCGGGGTCTTTACTATTCTATAATTGTTTAGTGTGAAATAATTCTTAAGCTTGGTGGCTTCAATTTTACGCAATGCACAATGGCAAAAGGGTGTTGATATATATACAGTTTTGTTTGAATCTTTTTTTTGCATCATTCATATGTTTATTCAATTCAATACCTGATTAATGTTTGCCCATAAAGCAATGAGAATAGAAAGCCTCATTTTGTTGAAAACAAGTATCAATTATGAACAAAAATACATATTTTTTGGTAATTTCGTTGTTCTGAATGGCTCTGATGATTATGCGAAGAAAAAACTCTTATTGATAAATACAGTTGACAAGCGTGCGGCAAACGATGATTTCTTTGTCCCTACCAATGGATTGCCAAGATTTCAACCAATTATGAAAACAACATCCTCAGCAGATTATACGATGGTAAAATCATCAACTTATCGAAAGATTATACCCGTCCCTGGCGGGATGTTTTTGAAAAATACAATTATGAAATTGCTATTATTCAGTTTTCCAGGGGATGTGTAAACAATTGCCATTTATGTGCTGTCCTTGTGCTTTATCACCATACATAACGGCAACAGAATATTGATTCTCCATGGCAGTTCAGTCAGGATGTCTGAACGTAATATAAGTTTGGAACCCTGTACAAGGTTTTTTTGGTATTGTTTTGTATCTTTGTCAATACAAACTTGATTCTGATGATCGTAATTACAGGAGCAGCCGGATTCATAGGTTCATGCATGTGTACCCGTCTTAATGAGGAAGGATACAGGGATATTATCCTGGTTGATGATTTCAGCAAAAAAGAAAAAATCCGCAATTTCAGTGATAAAAATTTTACCGGTAAAATACACCGCTCCAAATTCATTCCATGGCTAAGAAAAAATCACAAATGGGTACAGTTCATAATTCATCTCGGTGCCAGAACCGATACCATGGAATTCAATGAAAAAATATTCAACAAACTCAATCTGAATTACTCAATCAAAATCTGGAATAACTGTGTCGAATACGGGCTGCCACTTATATATGCATCATCTGCCGCTACTTATGGCGGTGGCAAGCTAGGATATGATGACAAACACGATATAATTCCCAAACTCAAACCGATGAACCCTTACGGTACATCAAAAAACAATTTTGATATATGGGCTTTGCAGCAAATTAAAAAGCCCTTTTTCTGGTCAGGATTTAAGTTTTTTAATGTATATGGCCCCAACGAATATCACAAAGGCAATATGTCCTCAGTGGTTTTACACGCGCACCGGCAAATCAAAGAACAAGGATATTTAAAACTGTTCCGGTCGCATCATCCCGATTATGCTGATGGCGAACAAAAACGGGATTTTATTTATGTCAAAGATGTCTGTGATGTCATGTTGTTTTTCATGGAAAACAGGCCGGCTAACGGGATTTTCAACCTTGGGACCGGTAAGGCGCGGAGCTTCAACGACCTGGCAAAAGCCACCTTTAAAGCCATGGGAAAACCTAAAGATATTCGTTTTATTGACACCCCTGAAAATCTGCGTGATAAATACCAGTATTTTACACAGGCCAAAATGGAAAAACTCAGAAACACCGGTTATGACAAACCTTTTACCAGACTTGAAGACGGGATCAAAGAATATGTTCAACATTATCTGAATTCAAATTCTGTGTATTGATGAGCAAAAAAAAGAGCCAATACAAAGGCAAGATTAAAGAAAGTAAAAATAAAGGGTCTGCCCTGCATGTCAACGATGGTGTTGACCAGCCTCCACAGGTTAATCCGCATTTAAAGTTCAAACGGCCTCAAGCGCCCCTTAAGGCAGAGGACTACATCAGGGGTATAAAAAATGGAGACCGGAATTTGCTGAGCAAAGCCATCACCCTCATTGAAAGCAAACGGGCTGACCAAAAGCAACTTGCACAGAAAATCATACGTACATGCGTAAAATTATCTGGCAATTCTGTACGAATAGGCATTACAGGGGTTCCCGGTGTCGGAAAAAGTTCATTCATTGAAACATTGGGACATAACCTGGTCAAAAATGGACATAAACTGGCCGTACTTGCCGTTGATCCTTCATCAGACCGGTCCAAAGGCAGCATCCTTGGTGACAAAACCCGCATGAACCTGCTTAGTCAGGATGATAATGCTTTTATCCGCCCCTCTCCTTCTGCCGGATCATTGGGTGGTGTTGCCAGGAAAACCAGGGAAACTATCATACTGTGTGAATCTGCCGGGTTTGACACCATTTTCATAGAAACCGTGGGTGTAGGACAATCAGAAACGGCTGTTCACTCCATGGTTGATTTTTTTCTGTTACTTATGCTTGCCGGCGCAGGAGACGAATTACAAGGCATTAAACGGGGCATCATGGAAATGGCCGATGCCATTGCCATCAACAAAGCCGACGGAGATAACATCAAACAGGCAGAATTGGCCGGGAATGAATATAAAAATGCCTTGCATTTATTTCCTCCCTCGCCATCAGGATGGACTCCACGTGTACATACGTGCTCATCACTGAACAACACCGGCATATCTGATATCTGGAATACAATAATGGATTATGTCAAACTGACAAAAGGCAACGGTCACTTTGAAACCAGACGTAAAGAACAGGCCAGGTACTGGATGTACGAAACCATTAACGAAAACTTGAAATCGGATTTTTACGACCATCCTTCCGTTGAAGAAAAGAAAGGTGCTATCGAAAATGATGTGCTCAGAGGCAAAATTACATCCTTCGAGGCAGCTTACAAACTTCTTGATTTATATTTCCAAAACAAGAAAATGTAACTTATGATTGGGCAGAAAATCGTTTATCAAGTCCTAAAGTCACTCAGTATTAACTACGATTATCATGAATCACCACAGGATTTTTTATCTGAGGATGACGGCTCTTTCTGGAAAAGAATAGAGGCAGAACGTTGTAAAAACCTGTTTTTAAGAAATCACAAAGGCAATCAGCACTTTCTTGTCATCTCAAAATATTACGAACCATTCAACATCAAAATACTGGAACAACATTTCAAAAAAGGAAAAATCAGCTTTGCCTCACAACGAAGGCTGGACAAGTTTATAAAAACCCCGGCAGGTGCTGTCAGCGTGTTTTCATTGTTTAATGACACAGAAAACCACACACGCGTTTTTGTTGATAAAGAGCTTAAAGACACTGAGTATGTGACTTTCTTGCCCAATGCTCAAAATGCCATTTTAAAAATCAAAACCACAGACTTCATTAAACTTCTTAGTAACAGCGGAAACCGATGGGAGTTTTTCAAGCTAAGGTAATTCTGGCATTGCAAATTTGCAACTAATCAGTGCTCACCCCCGGAAAACAGGGGAACTTCAAAAAAGATAACTTAA
>CAZTNS010000122.1:0-9134 GCA_964615585.1 uncultured Bacteroidales bacterium
TGTTCAATCCTGTCTTCTGTCATGCAGAGTTGAATGCAACTTGGTATTACCTGCTTTTCAGACACATAAATAAGCAATTTTAACGTGAATTCTGCGGATTTGCCGGCATAATTAGCGTGAAATTTGCGGATAAAACGCATTTGTACAATGTCAGGCATCTGCTGTTTTAACCATCAAAAAAATAAAGAAGTACCTCACCTGTTTTCACTTTTCCAACCATGACCGGCAGGCAATTGCTGCAAAAGCCCGGTTATTTTTTCACCGGTTTTATCAGATAAGCATACGCCGGAAAGTGGTCTGAGTATCCACCCATCCATGTATCTCCAACAAAGCTGCGGTAAGGATACCCTTTAAATCTGCCTTCAGATTGTTGCAAAAACGGTTTCACAAAAATAAAGGCATCGTAAAACTTGTATCCATTGGATGGATCAAGCAATCCCTGGCTCACAATCACCATATCAAAAAGGAACCATTTGTCACGGTAAGCACCGGAGCCAACACCATCTTTATACAATTCAGCCATGGGATTGAACATTTCTCCATTTTTCAGTTTGTTCTTTTCGCCTTTGGCTTTTAGGTTATCGGTCATGGAAACATTGTCCGGATTATCATTAAAATCTCCCATTATGATGACCTTGGCATCGGGATTATCTGCAAGCAATGAATCAATAATATGCCTGGACACATCTGCTGCTTTCTGCCGTTTAGGGCGGCTTGCCATTTCCCCTCCCCTTCTTGAGGGATAATGCACCACAATAAAGTGCATTTCTTCTCCATCCAGTTTTCCGCTTACAAGCAACTGATCCCGGGTGTGATCGCTGGTATCTTCTTCAAACCTTACAGTGTAAGATGCTGAAGAAGTGACATCAAAAAAATCTTTCCGGTAAATCAGACCGACATCCACACCACGTTCATCCGGTCCGTCATAGTGGACATAATCATAATTGTAAGGCTTTAAATTATCCGTGTTGATAAGATCTTCAAGCACAGTAGCATTCTCTATCTCACTAACACCACATATCACAGGAGGCTGTTTTGTCAGATCGGCACCTACTTTTTTGATGACAGATGACAGGTTTTTAAGTTTTGTATGGTATTTTTTTGTGTCGTAATTTTTTGCCCCTTCGGGTGAAAATTCTTCATTGAGGAAAATATCCGGATCGTTGATGGTATCAAACAGGTTTTCCAGATTGTAAAAGGCGATGGTGCTGACTTTGTATTGGGTTTCTTCCTGTGCGAGCAGGCTTCCTGGAAATACCCATAAAACTAAAATCAAGGTGAACAGATGTTTCATAATTACATTTTTAATGATCAAATAAACAAATTAATTCATTACAAACTCCTTGCCATGCTAACAATAATGCCTTCTTTCAAAGCATATGCCGACCGTATCAACTGGTTAACAGAAAACAAATCTATGAGAAATTTTGTAAACACCGAAGCAAGCGGGATCATTTCCACACGCATTGCTTCCATTCCGGGCATGGCCAGCCGTTCTTTTTTATTGTGTGTAATGAGATTATGATGTATCTTCAGGTAGGATTCCATTGGGATGCCAAACCAGCGTGTGTCTTTGTATATTCCCTGCAATCCGGCATCATGAATGTACATGTAGGCAAAGGTATCAAATGAACCTGAGCTTCCCACCATCGTATTCACATCATACTCCTGTGCAACATCTTTTAAAAACCCAAGTTTTTGATGTAAAAAACACTCAATCTGTTTTATTTCTTCAGGTCTCATCGGGTCTGAAGGTTGAAACCAGTTGAGTAAACGGGCAATGCCATAATCCACAGAGGTGCGCCAATACACTTTTTCCATGCTGGCGATTTGAATTTCATTAGAGCCACCACCAATATCAAGCAGCAAGCAAGGCTTTTCATCCATTGGCACAGCTTCACGCACACCCTGGTAGATGTATTCAGCTTCATCATCACCTGTAATAACCACCACATCAAAACCCGTTTGTTTTTTAATGTTTTGTAGAATATCATGTTTATTTTTTGCATTCCGGATGGCCGATGTAGCCAACACCATGTGTTTTTTTACCGGATACTGCTTTATAACTTCACTATAATAGCACAACACTTTCACAAGTCGCCGCTGAGCTACATCCGGAACATTACCATCAGGAAATCCCTCAGCACCCAGTTTAATGGGTCTCTTTTCACTTCTGATCACATTGATTCTGTGTGTTTCCCAATCAGCAATGCTCAGGTTGCACGTATTGGTTCCTATGTCAATTCCGGCATACATCGCAGTTTCCTAACAAATTAATTTCACAACATTTCAAATACAGTTACACCATACAAGCAATAAAAACATAAATGTCAAAATCCTGACCGGCATAATACTAATTATTATGCTTTAACCATTTCCACAACTCTTTGTAATTGACTTTTTTGCCATACATAAGGATACCGATACGGTATATTTTCCCGGAAAGCCACACCATAGCCAAAAAGGTAATGATCAACAATCCCCAGGACAAAACCAGGTCAACAACAGGCACGCCAAACGGGATTCTTACCATCATAACTATTGGGGAGGTGAAAGGAATGATTGAGAACCACCATGCAAGCGAACTTTCAGGGTTATTGATTACGGAAAACATGACAATAAGGCCCAGCACAAGCGGGATGGTGATGGGCAGCATAAATTGTTGCGTATCGGCTTCATTATCCACAGCCGACCCAACAGCCGCAAACAAACCGGCATAAAGTAAATACCCGAAAAGAAAATAGATCACAAAAGAAATGAGCAAAAGAGGAAAATTAATAGCAGAAATGGATGCCAGGGCTTTTTCCACACCTTGTGATAAATCGGATTGCACAGGTTGCTCACCCAAATGTGTTCCGGAACTCACAATTTGCTCTGTTTGTTGGGGCATTTGTTTGAATCCCTCAACGTCTTTCAAAAACAAGGCCTGCGCCCCGGTAAAAAGCACTAATGTTAAGATAATCCACAGAATAAATTGAGTTAAACCTACCATGGCCACGCCGATGATTTTACCCATCATCAGGGTAAAAGGTTTTACAGATGAAACAATGATTTCCACAATACGGTTGGATTTTTCTTCTATCACACCTCGCATCACCTGACTACCATACATAAACACAAACATATAAATCAAAAAGCCGGCAACATAACCGATGATCATAGATATTTCAGTGCTTGTGCTTTTTTGTTCCCCATCATCTCCCAATTTTATTGTATGGATATCAACATTGGTTTTAACGGCTTTTACAATATTGCGCATTTCATTTTTTGAAATACCCAGCTCTGTTCCCTTAATATGTAGTTTCGCATCTTCAAGCAGCTTTTCCATATCAGCGGCGATCTGAATTTTCACATTCATTGCAGGTTGTTTGTGCGAGTATAATTTTGATACCGCATTGCCTGATTCAATAATAGAAAGGGGAATATACAAAACAGCATAATAATCCCTTTCTTTCATCACAGAAACTGCAGAATCAACAGAATAACCATCAAGATATTCATATTTGATGTACTCCTTATCCTCAAAATGGTTTCTAAAAATAAAACTATCATCAATAACAGCGATGGTTTTAATTTCAGTATCTTCCATCTGGGCCAGCCAGACCGGAACAAACATCATCCCGGCAAACAAGATCGGTCCCAGAATAGTCATAACAATAAAGCTGCGCTTTTTTACCCTGCTAAGGTATTCTCTGCGTAATATGATGAATATTCTGTTCATGGTTTTATGTGCTTATTCAGGTTCAACTTCGGTTCCTTCCACCAATCCGATAAAAATATTGTTCATACTGGGTTTTATTTGTCTGAATGTCAAGACTTCACCTTTATTAATGAAGCTTTTTATCAAATCATTGGTTGTAAAATTATCATTCAGCCTTTTGACACGGACAATGTGATTTCCGTTGATCATTTTTACGCTCTGTATCTCGTAATCCGGTGTCAAAGCAACTTCGGGTCGATTAAAGTCCCCTTTAAATTCAATCTCATAGATATCAGGTGCATATTTGCTGCGAATTTTTTCTATTGGCCCTTCCACCACTATTTTTGCTTCATTGATCAGGGCAATGTGGTCACAGACCTCCTCCACCGATGCCATGTTGTGGGTGGAAAAAATTATGGTTGATCCTCTGTCACGCAATTCCCTGATCTCATTTTTAATCATGTTGGCATTGATGGGATCAAAACCCGAAAACGGTTCATCAAATATCAGCAATTCCGGTTCATGAAGCACAGTTGTGATAAACTGCACTTTTTGTGCCATCCCTTTTGACAACTCTTCTACCTTTTTATCCCACCATGATTCAATACCAAACTTTTCAAACCAGGCATGCAATCTGCGGGTTGCTTCGCTTCGGCTCAGGCCTTTAAGCTGTGTCAGGTATAAAGATTGTTCACCAACTTTCATTTTTTTGTATAAGCCACGCTCTTCCGGGAGGTAACCAATACGCTCAATATGCTTCGGACGCAGCGGCTCCCCCATAAAACTCACTCTCCCCTTATCCGGTGTCATGATTTGATTTATGATACGAATAAACGTGGTTTTTCCGGCACCATTGGGTCCAAGCAAACCATAAATACTGCCATTTGGCACGTTCACATTCAGCTTATCCAAAGCCAGGTGGTTTGTAAATTGTTTACTCAGGTTTTCTGCACTCAGTATGGATTCCATAACGCTTTAAATTTGGCCGTTAAATTAATCATTCTGCGGTAAAAACATGTTAATAATTTCAAATATTATTGCCCCTTGATGAATCATGGGAAAAAACACCAAAACAATATTTTCCCTGCCCCAAAAGTTATTATCTTTGATGAATCCAGTCTCTTTAATAATAATCAACAAAGGCTGAAAAAAAACACATAAAGGTAAAAAATGATAAAATACGTATTAATAACGACAGTGTTAATTACTTGTAACATACTTTTGTTACAGGCAGAAACCTGTGAAATATTCGGCAAAGCTCCTGATTATGCAGGGAAAACCCTGGAATTTTTTGTTTACGAAGATTTCATTACGGAAAAAACATCCTCCGTTTTTTTATTGAAAATTGATGAAGGCGGTAGTTTCAGACAGGAATTTGAAATAACCACAACCAGGCCGGTATTTTGCCTTACCGGTATTTATAAGCTTTGGTTTATAACCGTTCCCGGGGAAAAATACGAGCTGATACTCCCTGACTACATTGAGAAAACCAAAGCTGAAAAATACAACCCCTATTTTAAACCATTGTTGTTGATGGCAGGAGTAAAGACCAATAGTCATCCTGATATTAATAGCTTGGTGAATCGTTTTGATTATTGTTATGACACCTTAATGAACAACCATATCAGTGAGTATATGACCAAGCGCAAAGAATCTCCCCTAAAATCTCATATTGACAGTTTGAAACGAATGTTTCCACAGGAAGAACCGGCCTTTTTTGCAACATTAAAAAAATACCGATTTGCCATGATGCGCCGCCTGGCATGGGAAAGAAATCATCGTTTTGTAATCAACAAATATTTCACACCTGACAGTGTACATTACCAGAACCCGGCCTATATGGAACTTTTCAATGATATTTTTAAGGATTATTTTGATCATTTCGCATTGAGGCCTGATGGTGAAGAGCTCATGCATGCTGTAAACATCTCAAGGAGCCCTGCAAAAATTTCCAAAGTACTAAGCCGCATGTTTGAACTTGACAACATGGCATTGCGAGAATATGTTATTGTTAAAGGCCTGAATGATGCCTATACAAGGGATACCTACCGTAAAAAGAGCATTTTAACCTGTCTGGACTCCATAGCCCGGTTTTCAAAATATCCTGAACACCGCATTACAGCATCAAATATCACAGAGAAATTCAAACATCTGGCTGTGGGCACAAAAGCTCCGGACATTGCTCTTCTTACATCTGAAAGGGATAAATTATCGCTGCATGATTTCCAGGATCACTATCTATATGTGGCATTTTATCATACGGAACTCATTCCTTGCCAGAAACAAACGGGGCCATTGGTCAACCTTGCACAAGAATACAAATCTGAACTGAAAGTTTTACTCATCATCATGGATGAAGACCCTGATGCTGCCATAAAAAGATTATCACCAGATATTAAAACAGCCGTATCCATCGCCATCCCTGAAGACAGAGAAACAATAAAAAAACGATGGGACATTGTATCCTACCCTACTTACTATCTGCTAGACAAACAATCAGAATTGCTGTTTTCGCCTTCTCCGTCACCCACGGAAAATTTTGAGAATTATTTCATAAATTTTGTCAGAAAATAACAGTATTATTTATCTCAGGATATCCTGATTATTCTTCGCCTTCTTCCTGAGAAAAACTCAATTCCATTTCCTCATTTCCGTGCCACAAAGTAAAAGTATCGCCTGCTTCATTGAGTGAATATTTGTTGACTGTGTAATAGTCAGCATCTCCATCGGTAGTGAATTCACAATAAGTAATATGAAAGAGGAGATAATTATCACCGTCCACAACACCTAGTTTTTTGACACTCCCACTTTGAATTTGGTCATCCTGCTCCCAGGAGAACCCACCTGTTGGTTCAATGTTCATGGATGCCACGATTGAATCTCCTTCCATCAAGCCCCATTCTCCTTCAAGGTCTTCGGGATTAACCTGGTTACATCTCTGCACCTCAATATCTCCAAATGTTGTGGTAATTGTCATGGTTTGTTCATCGGATGAGAACTCAAGCGGCAAAATCCTTTCATCCTGGGCATTTTCATCCCAGTCATATGTTTCATCTGACCAAACATGGTCAGGATAGATAACCATTTCATTGTCATTATTAAGGCTGTATAAACCTTTTACCCCCGCTGCCGGATCGCTATCAAGAAAAGAGTACATCATAAAATCTGAAATTGAAAAATTGTAAAATACGGCATTACATTCATTCTCTTCAAAGCCCTCAAAAGTTTCATCATAAATCCCAATCCAATTTCCGTAATGGGGATTTCCGTATTCATCATCGTTGCCATTTTCGTTTTCATCATCATCATTGCAACTATTTGCAAAAATAAGTGCAGCGATCAAAGTCAATAAAAAAAAACAAATATTTGTTTTGGTTCTCATGGTGTTGATATTTTTAAATTATTATTCATGTGTGTATTTCCAAATATGCATATTTCATCTGTTGATAGTTTTACTTTTCGGCTGTTATTATCTATCTCGTTTAAACTCCATAACTCCATTTACTTCACCACCAACAATCATTCAAACATTCAAATTTAAAAATTAATTACAATCATCCCTGCCAAACTAATGAATATTTATTCACAAATAAGCCACGGTCATGTTGATAACTTTATGCAAACAACTCACATCTCTTTGTTGTGTAATATTTGCTTTTTAACAATATCATAAATGGAGGGGAATGTATTCTGCATCAATTCAGGAATTTCAGTTTCATCAACCCAACGGCACAATTCTATATCTTCTTCAAGCTGAGGACTGATTGCATCATTTTCACCTTTATATATCATATTAAACCAGTGGTTTTCCTTGAGAACAGTTGTCCCTTTGTGTTTATACATATGGTATGTTATTCCGAGTTTTTGTTTTACCTCAAGTTTTTGCTGATCTACATTGCACTCTTCAGAGACTTCTCTCACAGCACAGGTTTTGGGAATTTCATTCTTTTCAGCTTTTCCTTTTGGCAGGTCCCATTTTTTTCTTCTGTAAATGAACAAGTACAAACTTTTCTCATTTTTGACAAGGCCACCTCCAGCAAGGATCAATTCGTAGGCATTTTTCACAAATTCAAGGCTTCGTTTCGGGTCTGTGCCGTAAATGTTTAAATGTTTTATTTTATTGTTGTTGATAAACCTATTTATTTTTACTTTTATATCGCTGATCTCTGAAATGTTTACATCATGAATACCAGCCTTTTGTCCTGTTTTTTCATCAAGACTGAGAGAAATAAGACGATTTTTATAATAAATTTTAATCATTTTCTATGGAATCAATTGCACAACAAGTGGCAAATCAACTGTTACAAATTAAAGCAATAAAACTGGAGCCTCAAAATTATTTTACATGGGCATCCGGATGGTTTAGCCCCATTTATTGCGACAACCGCAAAACACTTTCTTATCCTGATGTCCGCACATATATCCGGGATGCCTTTGTGCATACAACAAAAGAAAATTTAAGCGAACCAGATGTAATTGCAGGGGTGGCCACAGGAGGCATTGCCCATGGTGTACTGGTTGCCGAAAAAATGCAAAAGCCATTTGTCTATATCCGTACAGCATCCAAAGGACACGGGCTGGAAAACCGGATAGAAGGGGTAGTGAAACCCGGACAAAACGTACTGGTGATCGAGGATCTGATTTCCACGGGAAAAAGCAGCCTCAGCGCTGTTGCTGCCTTAAAAAGTGCAGGCTGCAATGTAATTGGGATGATCGCCATTTTCACATACAGTTTTGAAACGGCATCACAAAATTTCAACAATGCTGGAGTACAACTGTTTACGCTAAGCAATTATGAAACGCTGCTGAACGAAGCCATCAAAGCCGGGTACATTCAGGAAAAAGATGAGGAAGCCCTAAAAGTATGGCGTAAGGATCCGGCAAACTGGAAAAAATAAAGCATATGTCAAAACTGGAAGTTATCAGCAAAACCGGCAAAATCCCATATCAGTCAGAACGGGTGTACACTTTTCTTTCTGATTTCCGCAATTTTGACCGCCTGGTTCCTCCGGATGCCGGGGGATGGTCTTCAACAGAAGATACCTGCCGGTTTAAGATCAAAGGTCAGGAAATAGGCATGGAAATCATGGACAGGGAACCCAATAAAACAATCAAAATCCGGGGTGCTGAAGACTCCTCATTTCCGTTTTTGTTCTGGATCCAGCTTAAAGAAGTTGCAGCCTACGATACAAGAACAAGACTTACCCTGCATGCAGATGTAAACATGATGTTAAAACTGGCCTTAAAAAAACAACTCCAAAAAGCCCTTGATCAGTTAGTAGATCAAATGGCAATCATACCATATCCATAAAATCAGAACTTCTGACCCACTCTTGATAATTAGTACTCGCCCCTGGGAAAACAGGGGAACTTCAAAATAGATAACTTAAATTTGTCTATGGAAATATAGCACAAATGAAGTTCAAAATCCCAA
>CAZTNS010000123.1:0-2925 GCA_964615585.1 uncultured Bacteroidales bacterium
GATTTGCGTTGTGGATCGTTTAAAATAGAAATATTATTTTTGATTGCATAAAAAATTTCGTAATTTTGTAATATGATGAAACAGATAGCAGTTGGTATCGTGATGTTAATTATGCCGGGCAATGTATTTGCTCAGGCAGAAGATTATTATTCTCCTGCATAAGACAGCACATTTAATTTTTCATTGCATGAAGACGATGAAACAAGTGTATTCAATGATGTATCAGACCAAAAGACCACCTTCCATCCCATGCTTCAGATGGGTGGATCTGCCTTTTCATTCAATGGGTCTCCGTATTTTTCAAGTCACATAACACCTGCACTACAAATAGATCCTCCCGGGAAAATTTCATTTCAGGTGGGCACAAGCATGATCTATTCAAATCATCATACCATGCTAAAACCAGAATCCCAATCTCAGGAAAATTCGTATTTTGAAAAGATGGCAACTTACCAACTATACGCATCCGGAGCCTACCAGGTAAACAAAAACCTGAATGTATATGGCGGTGCTTCCCTGACACTATTGCCCGGGCCCGAAAACAACTCACTGAAAAACGGCCATTTTGGGTTTGATTACAGCATTGGAGACAATGCGCATATCCGTGCTGATTTCAATTTCGGTGACGCCATGCCTTATTATCATAATTACCGGGGTGATTTTAATAATATGAACAGGCATACATCAATGCCAGGCTTTGGATACAGCAATCCGTATCCTTTCATGTACTGATAACATTATACGCTAAATTGTTTTTACCTTCCATGTTTACATCTTATTACACCAAATGTTATGCCTGTCCGCAAGATCATTGATTATTTATCACAATATGCAGGTAAAAAGCATATTTTCATTGCATTGCTGTTGTTTCTTACAGCAGAAGCATTGTTTATTTTCATCTTTACCCCTTCCATACAATCATCATCGGGGGGATATGGCCTCATTGACAGTTTAGCCTTTACTTCTGAACAGGCTTACAGGGCAATGCTTACCGCTTACACGCCGGAAACAAGACTGTTGCATTATTTGAGTACCAGCCTTGATATGATTTTCCCTTTGTTATATGGTTTTCTTATAGCTGTAGTAATGATCCGGTTTTCTCAACATAAAGTGATCTTAACAACCGGCATAAGCATTATGTTGCTCGCTGTTTTTATTGATTACGCGGAAAATGTTGGCATTCTGTTCAGCATTTCTCATTATCAACACACAAGTGTTTTTTTGATCCGGTATCTGCAAATCACCACATCGGCAAAATTTATTTTTTTGGGCTTAAGTTTATTTATAATGATATGGATGGTGTTTACAACAATAAAAAAGCGGTTAAACCAAAAATTCTGGTTTAACCGCTTTTGACATGAATTGCGTTGACGTGTTGCATCGTGCGCCACACAAAAACCAAAAATATTTTATTAAAATAACATTAACAAAATATTGTGACAAGGCGGGTTATTCTGTGATAAAAAGAGAAATTGTTGACAAATAAAAGAAGTTTAAACACACAAATACTTGCTGTCTGACCAAAAATCTGATTTTCCATTAACCATTTTTCTTGTCATTGTTCTGTTTGAGCATAGTTTTATAATGCTTGTACAAATCTCGGCGTAAAGGTATTTTCATGTCCTCCAACAACACAAGTGAAGGCTTTTTTGAATTACCATACATTTTGGTTATGTGTTTTTCATTGATGATGTATGATTTATGAACACGCTTCAAAAACGGAATATTTTCAACCTGTTTTTCAAACCCATTCATGCTTAAGCGGATCATATTTTTTTCAATATTATCAGAAGATGGGCGTTTAGTAAATACCTGGATATAATTCCCATTCGATTTCACAAACAATAAATCATCCGGGTAGAAAAACAAGGCCTCATCAACATTATTACCATGCACACATTTGTATTTTTTTTTAGATTGACCTGGCTTTACCTTTTCCTTTTTCTTACCTGTAGCGTTGTTGTACTTTGCTATCAAATCGGATTTTACCAGGATGGTTTGGAAAAATTTAAAAACAATGGCAGTGGAGCCAACCACTTCAAATCCCACAAGCATATATCTAAAAAACGAAACTTGATAAATACCGGCCATGTCAAATACCACGTGCAGAATAAATAAACGGTAAAAATAATTTATGACGGTAATGACAATGGTCATAAGAAGAATCCAGATTATTTCTTTCCATATTGGCCAAAACAATTTGTCATTTTTTATCGACAGGTGTCCCAGGTAAAAACCGATACCCAGCACAAGTCCATATCCTGTCGCCAAAACAAATTTCAAATCATCCGGATACACCGAAAAACCATAAGGCTCAAACCGGATATCAACAAAGATATGGGAGGCACATGCAAATACAGCGGTCCAAAACAGGTTACCCAGTGAAAAACCTTTGATGACATTTGCATTGATTAAAGTGAACAAGGAAAAATCTCCCGATCCTTCTGTATTATTATTGTTATTATTGGCTTTTGCTGAGAAAATTTGCATGCTGTGATATTCTATCACAAATATATGTATTTTGATTTTGTTATCCAATTATTCAGGACATTATTTACCCGGCATAATCAGACACCCGTTATTATGATAGATTGAATACATGTTTGTATAAAACAGCATAATAAGTAATTACCTGATCAGGGTAACGTTTCCCTTTTTAGTAAAAGTGTCCTGATTAAGACAAGTAGCATCAAAGAAATAAACATATACATCAGGGGGTAAGACCTTCCCTTTGTATGTTCCATCCCATCCACGATCATTGATATTCTCACTTTCATAAAGCAATTCACCCCAGCGGTTATAAACAGCAAAATACATTTTTGTTATCATCCCGTCAGGTGCCCTCGGCATAAAATAATCATTTTCGCCATCTCCATTGGGTGTAAAGGCGTTGGGAATATACAAATACGGTTCACCACATATCAC
>CAZTNS010000123.1:3025-9067 GCA_964615585.1 uncultured Bacteroidales bacterium
ATCTTACCATTACATACGCCGGCACACACCGTATTGATCACGGTATCAGAATATTTCAATTCAGGAGGCTGGGTCAGCATCACAGATGTTGTATCCACACAATCATGCTGATCCGTCACGGTTAAATAATACTCACCTGCCGGCATACTATCAAGTACTTGTTCTTCATAACCTTGGCTCCAACTAAACTCATAAGGAAAAGTACCACCACTGACACTGGCCTGCAGGCGTGTAGTTCCTCCGTAACACAAAATTGGATCATCAATCTGTATATTGCTCATCAGTTCTGCAGGTTCTGTTATTGAAATATTCTGATGAATCACACAATTCTCAGCATCAATGATGGTAGCCTGATACACCCCTGCACACAAATGATTGATATTTGGCCCTGTATCTCCGTTGCTCCATGAATAATTGTAAGGAGTCGTACCACCTGTTACCACAACCGTAGCATTTCCTGTGCAATCCCCGTTACAGGGGTTATGTTCAACATCAACCTGGGTAGCAAGGTCATGTGGTGGTATCATTTCCACACTCAAAACCGTATCACAACCATTGGCATCGGTAACGGTAACCAAATTCTCTCCTGTATGCAGTTCAGCATTGACAGCTGAATTATTTCCATCATTCCAGTGGTATGAAAAGCCCCCCACACCACCATCAGCATCAACCTCTGCCGATCCAAAGCCAATGCCATCACATTCAGGTTGAACCACAGATGTAATATTCGCATCAATTGGTGGTGGCTGGTCTATTTGAATGGTCATCATGTCTTCACAACCAATTTCATCAGTTACCGTGACTTCATAACTACCGGCACACAAATTTTCAATAACATCTCCACTTTCTCCGTTGCTCCATGCATAATTATATGGTGGATATCCATCGGCACTGACAGTGGCCGAACCATTGCAGTCACCATAGCAAAGGGGCGTTTCAAAAAGGGGATCAAGCAATTGAAGATCATCCACGTTAATGGTAAAATCCTCGGTTGTTTCACACCCGATTTGATTGGTCAATAAAACCGTGTATGTCTGATTGTTATCGGGTGATACCGTTACCGTAGCAGTCCCCTGCCCTTCATCAATTTCAGCCCCCGGGCTCCATTGATAAGACAAATTATCATCCGGATTCAGGTTGTTTATCGTAATGTTGGCATCATCACCATAACAAATCACGGGAGGGGCTGAATGGCTAATATTAAATTCATGTTCCAATACCTGGACACTGTAATTCTCTGAGGTATTACATAAATCTTCAGTTACCTCAAAGTAATAAACCGTATTACCATCGGGATAGTCTGTCATAACTTCGCCGGTACTGATGACATTACTCATGTCAGGTGTATCAGACCATACCATATCCAAATCATTAGGAGACACGTCTGCTTCAAATGTTACCTGGTCTCCTTCACAAATCACTTCATCGTCCGGCATCACCACATCAAAATCAATATCCTGAATATAAATGTTTTGTTTAATCGTATCTGTACAAATATCATGGGCAAGCAAAATATATTCACTGTCATTATCAGGGCTGGCATTCGGATTTTGAATGTTGAGATTTGAAATGTTTTCTCCGTTTATCCATTCAAAAACGACATCATCATCATACGGGTCTTCAGGTCCGAGTTGCACAGACTCTCCCGGACAAATGGTTTGTGGAGGCAAATATATAACATCCGGGGTCTGCACTTCCACTTCCTGGTAAGATGTATCAGAATAATTGCATGCAAGCGAATCATACGCCACCAGCATTACATCATAAAATCCTTCTTCAGTGTAAGTATGTGTTGGTTCAAATTCGGTACTTGTTGGTGAGCCGTCTCCAAAATCCCACAAAAATGAACTTCCCTGGCTGTTATTAGAAAACTGCACATCTTCAGGTGCACATATCGCAGGTATGGGTTCAAAACTTGAAGCAGCCAGGTTTTCAATGATGTTGATTTTAAACACAGCGTTGTTGCAATTTGAACTCATGTTATCGTTTGACCACACACCCGGGTCGGGCATGGTGGGAAATTCCTGGCATCCACCACAACTGGCACATACAGATTGAATGATGTTTCCTTTTTTATCAAAACGGCTGGTTCCACCGTCCACATGATCATGACCAGAGTATCCACAAGCATCATAATGTACTTCACCAAAAAAGCTGGCATACTCAAGTTCAGCGGCATCTTCGCTGAGTACCATCACATAAAAATCCTGCCCGTCAGTTTCGGTTTGAATTGCATCTGAAGTAACAGGCAAACCTTTGGTTCCATAATTATCATCCCACGAATAGGTATCTCCTGCTTCGTTTAGAAAATGATTGGGCCATACCCTTCCCCATCCGGCAATATAAATTCTATCACAAACATCCACAGCAAAAGCAGATGGCGAAAGTACAGGTTCTCCGGCACCACGGCCAATAACCGTTGACCATTCCAGTGTGGTCAGATCGTTGTTATATTTTGCCAGAAATTGCCCTGAATTAGAAACGGAATACCCGGCATTATATACAAGGGTATTTCCGGATGCCTTAGTTTGACCATAGATGTACACATCACTATTTTGATCTAACCTTACAAAATGAGCCTGGTCGTAGGCATTGCTGCCAAAATATGTGCTGGCTAATATTTCACTGCCATTGGGATTTATTTTGGATACAAAAGCATCTGTACTTCCACCAATATAGTAAGGCTCAGGTGCCTGAGGCGTAATCGGGAAATTCGATGAGGAGGTTCCCCCACATACAAATACATTCCCATCTTCATCAGGGTATATAGAATATATTGCATCATCATTACTGCCACCATGATAAGATATCCATACTGCCTGAGACAGGTCAGATGTGAATTTTGCGACCAACCCATCCATTCCTCCGGCATTTGTCTGCTGAAAACCAGGGTGCATACCTTCATCAATATCGTAGGAAAAAGTATTTGCACCGACATAAATCATATTCTTATTATCCACGATCACTTCTCCCCTGGCACCATCACCATAATTGTAATACAGGCTGTCATTACCATGCATTTGGATATAACCGAAAGCTGCATATTCGGGTTTAAAATTTAAACCGTCATTCTTGCTGCCTCCAAGATATGTACTTCCTAACAGATCACTACCATCTGGGCTGAGTTTCGTAACAAAAATATCCGTGCCATCAGGGAATAAAATAACATTGTCATAATTAATGCTGTCACCACCATTAAAACTTGTATCATAGGCATTTGGAGAAACCGTAAAATCGGAAGACCCTGTGGTTCCAAAAATAATAAGTTCGTTATATTCATTGACCATGAGCGAATGTGGCATTTCATTACCTGTGGCACCTCCGAGATAAGTTGCAAACAAACGCTCAGTACCGTCTTCGGAATATTTAATGATGCCCACATCACACACACCACCGGCCATTTCCACCTGATACGCCCCGGTTGTGGTCGGATAACCAACATCAAAAACGATACCGCCGCTATATACATTGTCTTCATGATCCCAGGTGGCTGTAAATCCCCAGTTATCACCTGTAGAACCGGTATATGTACTAAACACAAGTGAGGGGTCAATGATCAACTCATGACTTTTATGGTATCCATCCGGTAAGACATATGAAAGTTTATTGCCCTCAAGCCAATATTCACATGCAACCTCAATGGTATCCCCATCTATCAACTGGTAGGCATAAGGCTGCATTTCCGTGGTTGTTGACAAGGATGTTTTTATTTGCAGATTGCCTTTTCTTATTCTGATTCTGTTTACACCTTCATACTCCAAAGCGATGTCTGATGGGTTTGCGCCCGGATACACATAAAATTCATATTTCAAGCCCCTGCTTTCATCCATAAACATCATATCAATACCGGGATATAAATCTTCGTACATCACCTCCCTGTATTTTCTAACGTGAGTAGCCCATTTGGAGCGGTCATTGCCAATAAAATAATTGTTGTAATCCTTCATTGCATTGTGCCCTGACACTTTCACATCCTCATTATGGCCAATAAAATTAACTCTGTAAGCGTGGTAATCAAATACCGTGGGCGATATTTCGCTGCGCCTGTCGTGATCATGATGCGCATGGGTTACATCACCCTCTCCATGATGGGCGTGCGAATGCTGATATTGGGATTTATCAGCAAAATTATACACCAGGGCATCTTTTTCCAGGAACAAAGCCCCATAATTCAGGCGGCATTTGTATTCCACCTGTTTGGGATACTGATTCTTATTTTCAATAAAATCATGCTGTGCTAAAAGCTTTTTCAGGCTGAACAGCGTTAATACCATAAATAGAAAACAAACATATTTATTTTTCATAACTCATGTTGCATTGTATTCATTTTGATAAAGTTAATCCCTTTTTAACAAACAGACAAATCTTTTTCACATTATGTTGTATGAACATAATTACTACATCATGTATTCAAAGATACAAAACATTTGAATACTGTTTGTTCAAAACATCAAAATTATTGATGAATGAAGCACCAAACCTCATGTCCGGAGCGGTAGGCGATCATGCAGAAGAGTAATGACGGAGACGGACTAATAAATTAACGAAGACGGACATATCTTAAATCAACCGGAAATCGTCTTTGTCATTAAGTACAGGGAATTTTTTTCGAAATTCCACCAAGGATGATTTGTCAATAACGGCAGATATAATTCCTTCATTGTGTCCGGCATCCAGCAAGGCATTTCCTTTCGCATCAAACAACAAACTGTCTCCTTGATATGACAGATTTCTTCCGTCATCACCTACCCTGTTAACACCCGCTACATAAGCCTGATTTTCAAGTGCCCTGGCTTTAAGCAGAGTTTTCCAGACATCCGCACGGGGCGCAGGCCAGTTTGCAACATAAATCAACAAATCATAATTCTTTGTATTTCTGCTCCACACAGGAAAACGAAGATCATAACACACGAGAGGCATAATACGCCACCCTCTAAAATCCACCATCAATTGCCTGTGTCCGGCAGAATAATGGTTATGTTCATCTCCCATCCTGAACAAATGTTTTTTATCGTAATATGCTGATGAGCCGTCGGGAAATATAAAATACAGGCGGTTAAAATATTTTCCGGCATCATAAATCACCATGGAAAACACAATTGCGGTGTTCGTTTTTTTGGCAAAACCTGCAATGTTGTGAAAATCTTCAGACCGGTGCGGCCTTCCCATTTTTTCAACGTTCATGCTAAAGCCCGTAGTAAACATTTCGGGGCAAACAAGCAGATCAACATTAAGCATGCTTTTCTCATGTGACCACAGTTTGTCAATGTTTTTTTCCGGCTGTTCCCAATAGAGATCAGCCTGATAAAGAGCGATATTCAGTTCATTGTTTTGCATAAGGATTGAATTTTTCAGGGTGTTTTCCGTTTACATCTGCAAAAGTAATTTTTAATTCATTGATAAAATCTTTATCCCCGGGTACAGGATCAAAGACTTTCAGGAGGCCCAGCTCTTTCTTTTTATAATCCATTTTACCGGCAACTATTGGTAAATTGGCACGCCTGGCTATACGTACGGCTCCAGTTTTCCAGACATCAACCCGTTTACGTGTGCCTTCAGGGGTAACCACCAACAGGAATTGCTCTTTTTTATTGATTTCTTTTAGCAGGTGAGTAGTTAATTCACTCGGTTTGCTCCTGTCAACGGGAATTCCGCCCATGGCTTTTAACATAAATCCCAACGGCCACCTAAACATTTCTTTTTTGATCAAAAATCGTGGTTTCAATCCCACATACATAAAATACAATTTTCCCCATACAAAATCCCACATACTTGTATGGGGAGCCATCACACAGACAGATTTCTCAATATCAGGATAAGTATGCTCAATTTTCCAGCCTGATAATTTCAGGATAAGATATGCAAATGCTTTTCTCATAATATTTCCAATATTTTCACATCCGGGGACTGGTTCAAACGGGCAATTAAATCATCAGCACGTTTCAACCTCACCCCTATTTTCATTTTACAATCTGCTGTAAATTCACGTTCACTTACTTCAAGGTTTTGTTCGTGAATCAAGCGGTTAACGTGGTCCATCAC
>CAZTNS010000124.1:0-9027 GCA_964615585.1 uncultured Bacteroidales bacterium
CAACTATTTTGGATTTGGAGCTTTGGATTTATTTTGGATTTTGTTTTTTGGATTTAAAGCAATGCTCTCCCCGAATAAGCCAAGTTTTACCAATAAAATAACAGTGTTTTTAGAAATAGTTATATGAGAATAAAAGTTGAGCAACAACGTATTTACCAGAATTCATAGCTTTGCATTAAAATTACAAAGCTATTGTCATGCCAAGCCAAATACTTGAAGGTAATACATCATAGATAAAAGCCTCAACAATACATTTTATGGATACTATTTTTTGTAATCAGGCCTTTTTTACTGATTTTTGTATCTGATAAACAAAACCTGAAACAATGAATTTTTTGAAAGAACTGGAATGGAGAGGCATGTTACATAATGTAATTCCTGGTACAGACAAACTCCTTGAAAAAGAAATGGTAACAGCTTATGTCGGCATTGATCCTACAGCTGATTCACTTCATATTGGACATCTTGTAAGTTTAATGATGCTTAAGCACTTTCAGATTGCCGGACATAAGCCCATTGTGGTGCTAGGTGGCGCTACTGGTATGGTAGGTGACCCTTCAGGTAAATCAAAAGAACGAAATCTTTTGAATGAAAAAACCCTTCGCCACAATGAAAAATGCATCAAAAACCAGATTGATCAATTTCTGGATTTTTCAGGCAACAAAAAAAACAAAGCCTATGTATTGAACAATTATGACTGGACTAAGGACATTACATTTCTTGAATTTGTCAGAGACATTGGAAAACACCTAACAGTAAATTACATGATGTCTAAGGATTCTGTTAAAAAACGATTGGGAAAGGAAGCAGAAACAGGTGAAGGCATGTCATTTACAGAATTTTCTTATCAGCTTCTCCAGGGTTTTGATTTTTTACATCTGTATAATGAGTATAATTGCAAAATTCAAATGGGCGGCTCCGACCAATGGGGTAACATCACAACAGGTACAGAGCTCATACGCAGAAAAACCGGGGGTGAAGCTTTCGCGGTTACCTGTCCGCTTATAACCAAAGCTGATGGTGGAAAATTCGGAAAAACAGAAACCGGTAATATTTGGCTTGATCCTGAAAAAACCAGTCCGTACAAATTTTACCAGTTTTGGCTTAATGCTTCTGATAAGGACTCTGAAAAATACATCAAAATATTTACAACATTGTCACAAAAAGAAATTGAATCTCTTATAAAGCAACATAATGAAAATCCTTATCTTAGGATTTTACAAAAAAAACTGGCTGAAATAGTTACTGTAATGGTACATTCTAAAGAAGCCCTCGAAAAATCCATACAAGCTTCAAAAATTCTTTTTGGAAAATCAACATCAAATGAACTGTCAAAGATTGACGAAAAAACTTTTTTGGCAGTTTTTGAAGGAGTTCCGGTTTATAATATCAAAGAAGAACAAATAAAAAACGAAATTGAAATATCTGATTTGCTGTGTGAAACAACCAACATATTTTCTTCTAAAGGTGAATTGAGGCGTTTAATCAAAGGAAACGGGCTTTCAATTAACAACGAAAAAGTCCAAAACCCAAATATGCAAATATCTTCTACTTTTTTGATAAACAATAAATATATACTAATCCAAAAAGGGAAAAAACACCATTACATCATTAAAGTATCAACATAATTGCTTTATTTTTTTTCATATCTCTTTGGCTCTGTGCAATGTAAATTCTCAATAAATACAACACCAATCATTAATTACACTAATTCAGTACATTATATTAATAATAATTATTATTTTATTATGTTTCAATGGGTTAAATCTAACCAAATAATAATTACTTTTTTTTTATCAACCAGTGTTAATTTATTGTTTAGCAATGTAAAACATTAAGTATAAAAAACGAAAAATCTTGAAACTAAGTACTTATGTTATTAACAACAATTTAACAAAAACATTATTAGCATCTCATAAAAAATAAAAAAATATGCTTGACAAAAACATTTTAATAATGCTTATTAATTTATTTAAAATGTCAAAACTTTTTATTCAAAATTTCTAAGCGATTTTTAAGCACATTATTAACATAAACAACAAAGATAATTCAATGCTTTTTATCTGTACCAAAACTTACCAACAGTTGTTAATTAATACCAATAATCATTAAAAATCAATGCCTTAATTTTAACAATATGGTTTATAACTCACTAAAATTATTCTAAAATTGTAAATTGCAAACATTATCCCCTAAATTTGTTAACCAAATTAACAGACTATAATCATTATCATTTATTTTTTAAATTTATTAAATAAAATATAATTATGATACAATATGAAAAAATAAAAGAAAAAGGTTTTGTGGATGACCCCATTGATAAATCTGTAAATATTAAGAAAGAAATATTGAGGATGAAAATAGAAAAAAACGCCGTTATTCTGGCGCATTTTTATGTGACATCAGATTTGCAGGATATTGCGGATTTTGTTGGCGACAGTCTCAAATTGTCCCAGGAAGCAGCACGAACAAAAGCCGATATAATTGTATTCATTGGAGTGCATTTTATGGCTGAAACCGCTAAAACTTTATCGCCACACAAAAAAGTGTTATTGCCTGATTTTAATGCCGGATGCTCACTGGCAGAATCTGCGCCTGCTGATGAATTTGCAGAATTCATAAAAAGTTACCCGGATCACATTGTAATCAATTATGTCAATACAACAGCAAAAATAAAAGCCCTTTCGGATCTTGTGGTTACAAGCACAAATGCAAAACCCATCGTAGAAAGCTTTCCTAAAGCGCAGAAAATAATATTTGGTCCGGACAAAAACCTGGGAAATTTTATAAATTTAATAACTGGAAGAAACATGATATTATGGGATGGAGCGTGTCATGTGCATGAAAGTTTTTCCTTTCAAAAAATCATTGGTTTAAAACAAAAACACCCCGAAGCAAAAATCATAGCTCATCCTGAATGTTCAGCACCTGTTCTCAGTATTGCAGACCATGTTGGATCTACCGCTTCACTTTTAAAATTTGTAAAAACTGATAACGCAAAGGAATACATTGTAACCACAGATTCGGGCATAATCCATCAGATGAAAAAGGCAAGTCCCGAAAAGCGGTTTTTTCATGCCCCTGAAAAAGATGATAAACCCGATGAAAACAATTGTAATTTCATGAAATTGAACACCATGGAAAAATTATACAATTGTTTGAAATATGAAATGCCTGAAGTTACTTTGGATGAAGAGCTGAGAAAAAAAGCTGAAAAACCAATACGTAAAATGTTGGAAATTTCTGAAAAATTGGGTTTATAATTGTTTATAATTCTTGTAAGGAATGCAAAAAAAGGCTTTCTGTTTTTTGTTTTTTGTTTTATTTTCCCATGCTGTTGGCTACGGTCAAGATCAGGATAGTTTAAAATTATACAGCGTAAAATCAGGCCCAGGAAAAGTATTAAAGGCTTTTAGCGGAATGCCGGAAACAAATGTATCGTGGTTTACCGGTTTTGAATATGGAAAAAAAGGAGACGGAACCAACGAATGGGAAAAATTGCTTGGATACCCGGAATATGGACTGGAGGTATTGTTTGGTGATTTGAAAAACGATTTTTTGGGTAACATGTTTGCTATACAACCATTTGTCCGGATACCGTTGTTTAAAAATCATGAAAAATTTGGAGTATATTTTACTGCAGGAATAGGATTTGCTTATTTTGATAATGCATATCATTTGTTTGATAATCCTGAAAACGGACTTATAGGCTGTGGCCTTAATAATTATACCAAAGGTGAAATTGAAATTGGATACCATTTGGGAAAACACTGGAGAATTTTTGCCGGTGCAGGGGCTTTTCATTTTTCAAACGCACATATACGGCTGCCAAATATTGGTGCCAATGTGCCGGAAGCTAAACTTGGTGTAACGTGGTTTCAGAATTACCCTGAAAAGTTTGCAAAAAATGCGTATCGGCAAATTGATACCACATGGAACTGGTATATTAGATACGGCAGTGGTTTTCATGCTTACGGTTCAACCATGAAACCTTTTGGCGGGCCTGTATATCCTGTGTATTCATTCTCATTCGGAACCGGGCAAAACCTTTCTGCTGTGTATGCTGTATCTTTTGGTACAACACTTGGGTATTACAGTGGTTTTAATAACTTTTTGTTATCGGAAATGCTATTGGATAAAAACGATGCTTTTTTTAAATCCATTTATGCAAGTGTATATTTTGGACAGGAAGTGATGATGGGAAAATTTGCTGTGTATGGTGAATGTGCTGTGGACATTGAAAAACCTTTTTTGCGTGAATACGGCGATATTTTTGACCGGCAGGAAGGCATGGTAAAAACAATAAAAAACATTAACAGCAATCGTTTGGGGTTGAGGTATTACATCAAAGAAATTAATAAAGAACACCGGTGGAATGCCAACATTGGTTTATTTATCAAATCCAATTTTACGCAGGCTGATTTTGTTGAATGCGCTGTTCAGATTAAATTGTAAAATATGAAGATTTACGTTGTCAATCAATGTGATTCATCCAACAGGGAAGTGTTCAGGCACCGTGAATGGCTTGAAAATAAACAACCATTTGTTTTGTTCTGCCATGATCAGAAAAAAGGGAGGGGATACAGCGGCAATTTTTGGCATGCAGATCCGGGAAAAAATCTCACATGCAGCATGGTTTTTTTCCCGTCATTTTTAGAAGCACACAGGCAATTTTATTTTTCAATGATCATTGCCCTGTCCATTGATGATTTAATGAAAAATTACGGGTTAAAAAGCCTTGTGAAATGGCCAAATGATATCTTGGTGGAAAACAAAAAAATTGGGGGCATCTTGATAGAATCTGAAATACAGCAGGGAAATATAAATTGCATTGTCGCCGGGATAGGTTTAAATGTCAATCAGGAAAAATTTCAGAGTAACATAAAAAACCCCACCTCATTAATCCTGGCTGGAATAGAAAAAGAAACCCCGGAAAGTGTTTTGAAAAAGCTGATTGATCATGTGGAATATTGGTATCATAAATTGAAAAATCATGCATTTAATACGATAAAATCAACTTACCTTGACCGGCTTACCGGTTACCAGTCATGGAAAATTTATAGATCAGGTAAAAAAGTTTTTAAAGCCAAAATCATTGATATTTGCGAAGATGGAAAGGCCAGAATGGAATCAGAAAACGGAACGGTGCATGAATTTGACATTAAAGAAGTGGAATGGGTGAAATAAAATTTGTACATTTACATTTTAAACACAAAAGTTGATGAATGTTTCGGATATAAGAAAAGACTTCCCTGTTTTGTCGCAGAAAGTGTACAATAAACCCTTGGTTTATCTTGATAACGCTGCCACAACGCAAAAGCCGCAACAAGTAATTGATGCTGTTGAAGAGATATATAAAAAGTACAATTCAAATATACACCGGGGTGTACATTACCTGAGTGAAGTATGTACGACAAAGCATGAAGAAACGAGGCAATACATTGCTGATTATATCAATGCTTCGTCATCAAATGAAATTGTGTTCACACGGGGAACCACAGAATCAATAAACCTGGTTGCTAACGGATGTGCTGAAACAATGATAGAAGAGGGCGATGAAATCATTGTCACCGAAATGGAACACCACTCAAATTTTGTCCCCTGGCAGATGCTTTGTAAAAAAAAGAAAGCAAAATTTGTGGTGCTTGGAATTGAAGATGACGGCAGCATTTCATTGGAAAAAATGAAAAGTATAATCACAGAAAGGACAAAACTCATTGCCGTGACTCAGGTTTCCAATGTGCTTGGTACCATCAATCCTGTAAAAGAAATTACAAGAATAGCCCATAAACACAATATTCCGGTGTTGGTTGATGCTGCCCAGAGTATTCAGCACATGAAAGTGGATGTGAAGGACATTGATTGTGATTTTCTTGTGTTCAGTGGCCATAAATTGTACGGCCCCACAGGCATTGGGGTGTTGTATGCCAAAGAAAAATGGCTGGAAAAATTTCCACCTTATCAATATGGCGGTGAAATGATTGAAAGCGTAAGCATTGAAAAAACCACCTTCAATAAGTTGCCTTTCAAGTTCGAAGCAGGAACACCAAATTACATTGGTGCCATTGGCATGGGAGCAGCCCTGAAATACATTGAAAATGTTGGTATTGATGAGATTGCCAAACATGAAAAAGAAGTTTATAATTATGCCATTGAACAGTTAAAACGCATTGATAACATGACATTTTATGGCACAGCACAGGATAAAATATCTGTCATATCATTTAATGTTAAAGGATTACACCCATACGATGTTGGTACATTAATAGATAAAAACGGAATAGCTGTAAGAACAGGTAATCATTGTGCCGAACCCATCATGCAATGTTACGGAATTTCCGGTACCGTTAGGGCATCATTTGGTTTGTATAATACCAAACAGGAAGCCGGAAAACTGGCTGAAAACATTAAAAAAGTGTCCGGTATTTTATTGGGAGTGAACAATTAAATTTATAATTTGTATTTCTATTTAATTAAGATTTTATAACATGAGTATTGAAAAAAAACAACAAGAAATCATTGAAGAATTTTCAGTGTTTGATGACTGGATGGATAAGTACGCTTATTTGGTTGATTTGGGAAATGAATTGGGAAGCATGAGCAGTGATGAAAAAACAGAGGAAAATTTAATACATGGTTGCCAGTCAAATGTGTGGATAAACGCTGAATTAAAAAAAGATGGTAAAATGACCTTTAAGGCGGATAGCGATGCCATTATTACAAAAGGCATTGCTTCATTAGTTACCAGGGTTTTTGAAGGTGAAACACCGGATGATGTGTTGAATGCAGATTTGTATTTTGTGGATGAAATAGGCCTCCATCAGCATTTATCTCCAACCAGGTCAAACGGTTTATTGGCGATGATAAAACGCGTTAAAGCCTTTGCGCTGGCTTTTAAACAAAAAAAATAATCACCTGCATTATGGACAAACAAATTGTATTGACAAACATTGTAAAAGAACTAAAAACCGTATTTGACCCTGAGATTCCCGTTAATATATATGATTTGGGACTTGTTTATGAGGTGGATGTGGATGATAATGGTAAAGCATTAATTAAAATGACCTTGACTGCACCAAATTGCCCTGTTGCTGATAGCGTTGTGATGATGACAGAAACCGCTGTAAAAAGGGCAGAAGGTGTTAGCGATGTTGAGGTTGAGCTTGTCTTTGATCCCCCATGGGATAAATCGATGATGAACGAAGAGGCCAAACTGGAACTGGGAATGCTGTAACGACGAATAATCAATGGTTATGGAAAAAAAGATTGAATTGATTGAAAATGCCTGGAACGACAGAAGCCTGTTGGGAAATGATGATGTGCAACGTGCGGTTTTTGATACGATAGAAGGCTTGGATAAAGGGGAAATACGTGTGGCGGAACCTGATAAATGCAAGGAAAGCGGTTGGAAAGTAAATCAGTGGATTAAAAAAGCGGTGATATTGTACTTTCCGTTGAGGAAAATGGAAGAAATTGATGACGGCATATTTGAGTATCACGATAAAATACCGGTAAAAAAAGGGTATAAAAAACAAGGCGTAAGGGTTGTTCCGGACGCTATTGCAAGGTATGGTGCATACATTAGCAAGGGGGTAATCATGATGCCGTCGTATGTCAATATAGGTGCATGGGTAGGTGGTTATACCATGGTGGATACCTGGGCAACCGTTGGGTCATGTGCACAAATTGGCAACCATGTACATTTAAGCGGTGGTGTTGGAATTGGCGGTGTACTCGAACCTGTACAGGCAGCGCCAGTGATCATCGAAGATAATGCATTTATCGGGTCAAGGTGCATCGTGGTTGAAGGTGTACGTGTGGGTAAAGAAGCTGTGCTCGGTGCCAATGTTGTGTTGACGGGCAGCAGCAAAATTATTGATGTCACCGGAAACAAGCCTAAAGAAATTAAAGGATACATTCCTGAGCGTTCAGTGGTCATACCGGGTTCATACACCAAAAATTTTAATGCGGGTGAATACCAGGTATCATGTGCGCTGATTATAGGAAAACGAAAACCATCCACCGACAAAAAAACATCACTGAACGAAGCACTCAGGGAATATGATGTGGTTGCATGAATCAATCAAAATATACTAAAAATAACTCACTTCTTTACCTTCAATAACGGTAAGCAAATTATTGGCAAGGCGGCTGGCGCCAATTCTAAACAGATTATTGTTTAACCACTCATCACCTAAAACATGAGAAACAACGGCGTAATATGTGATGGCATCATCGGGAGTTGATATACCGCCTGCAGGTTTAATACCCGCCTTAAATCCGGTATCTTCGTAATGATCTTTGATGGCTTTGCACATGACATATACAGATACAGGGTCTGCCGATTTTTTATCTTTTCCCGTAGAAGTTTTTATGAAATCAGCACCCGATTTCAATGCCAGCATAGAAGCGTTATATACATCAGACAGGTCTTCCATTAATCCGGATTCCAGTATAACCTTTAAATGGGTTGGTGCGATGGCTTCTTTTATGAGGCTTATTTCTGTACTGCAATACGTATAATCTTTACTAAAAAACCTGCCCACAGACAACACGATATCCAGTTCATCAGCGCCTTTGTTGGTGGCTATTTCACATTCGGCCAGTTTTACAGACAGGTAGGTTTGACTGGAAGGAAAACATCCGGAGACAGCCGCTACATTGATGTGATCACGTGATAAGGTCTCTTTGACTAGCTTAACAAAAGGAGGGTAAACACAAATTGCCGCAACATCAGGCATGTCAGGGTATGCAGATTTAATCCCATTGACTTTAAAAACCATTGTGCGGATTTTTTCTTCCGTATCCTGCGTGTTGAGGGATGTCAGGTCGATCAACGAAAATATGCGCTTAAGTAAAATATTATCCGTTGCACTGAAAGCATTTTTTGCATTTGATATTTGTTTTTCAATAACCTGTTTGTTGAATGAAATGTTTTTGGATTCCATGGACTGTTGTTTTTAATTAGTACCTTATTAATAATATTCGTGTTATTTTTGGCAGAAAATCCCAAATTCAAAATCCCAA
>CAZTNS010000125.1:0-9025 GCA_964615585.1 uncultured Bacteroidales bacterium
AGGTTACTTCTACTGTATCGTTATATTCCTGATGATAAAAATCCACGCTGTTGCTGGGATCAACTACCCAGTTGCCGTTGACACCACTACCGGGATTTTCTGCACGCAGCTTGAAAAAGCGTCCACATGCGGTTGTGTCTTCCGGGTCCATGGCCAGCTCGGCTGTGGGTTTTTGCCAGAAAGTTACTGTCACGGTGTCTTTGCTGGTACATTCGTCATTGGATTCCTGCCAGACAAATTCAACATCTTCGTATCCTGCATGATAGGACACGCCTGTTTCAGGATCCTCAAAATCGTCAAAATTTGCACCTGATACATCTAACCAATTACCATCAAAACCTGCTGATGTGGCATTCAATTGGGTTACTTTCCCACAAACGTCAAAATCATCACCGGCATCAATAACGGGTTTTTCTTTAAACTCAATACATACTGTGTCCCTGTCATTACAATTTGGTCTTTCCGGATTGTTTTCCCTCCAGATAAAGCAATAAGAACCGGGTTGAGAAACATTCACAACGGTCACAGCAGAGTCTTCATCCTGAAAATTAGCCGATCCTTCGTTTTCGGGATCTTCATACCAAAAGCCATATGGATCAGGCAAGCTATAAAAAGCTTCAAGTTCATACGTCAGACCACATATTTCATCATCATTTGCAGCATTTGCATTTGGTTTTTTGTAAAAAGCCACGGTAACTGTATCCAGGTCTGAACAACCACCACTTGACATGCGCCATATAAATTCAGTTTCAACGTATGCTGAATCTCCAAAAGCACCAGGCATAATGGTTACGGAAGCGTCAGGTGCATTGCTGGCTGGGTCCCATTCAAGCACTCCGACTTCCTTGGCTATCCAGTTTCCATCAGCCCAACCATAACCAGTTGTGTCAGCATTAAAGGTATATTCACTCCCGCATACTTCTGCAAAATCTGAATCTCCCACACTGGAAAAAGGTTCTTCGGCAAAGGTCACTGTTGTTGTTACCGCATCAGAACAATTAAGGCCATAGGCGGAATTTGTTTCTTCCCATTGAAAATCAATGGTTCTGTAATGCCCGGAATAAGAATTGATCGTTACATTGGTTATAGGCGAGGTGTCATTATCGAAATCCGGATAAACTTGATCACCATCATCATCATAAGCAGTCCAAACACCATCACCAATTACATTTTCAGCATGGAGCGTGTAATTTAATCCACAAACGGTATCATTATTATTAGTAATACTGGGCTGTGGTTTCTCCACAAAAGTAACATTAAGATAGTCTTCATCTGTACAAGTACCATTTATTTCAGTCCATGTAATAGTATAAGTTCCATAAACGCCTGAATTAAGGCTGGCCGTAGTATTTGCGTTTCCCTGCGGGGAAAAATTAATGCCATCACCGGACCATTGTCCATTTGATCCGGCAATACTGTATTCTGCTTGTAAATCAACAGAAGTACCACATACAACGGTATCATTTCCGGCATAAGCATTGGGTGTCTGATTAAAATCCACAGTTACATCATCAGATCCTATGCATTGGTTGTTATCTACTTCCCATGTAAATTCGTATTCACCATAACCGTCTCCTGCAAGTATGGATATTTCATGGTCATGTATTGTTGTTCCGTTGATGGCATTAAAACTTGAATCAGAAGTCCAGGTGCCAATGCCTGCATTGGGGACAGAACCCGTGAGGTCAACGGTAAGACCACAGACAGATACATTGCTTTCATCAATTGTAACAACAGGGTTCTCATGCCAAACCACGGGAGTTCCGGTTGCCTGACTGTAACAAGGATCTGATGATGGATCGCTAACGACATGGCCTGTTGATCCTTCTTCATTTCCACAAATTGCAGAGACATAATAGGTTGTTTCATAAGTCATCGCGCCTGTCATACAAAAATCTGGCGTGGAATTTCTGGCAATAATGGATGTAGCATCAGCAGGATATTCTGATCCGTCGTGTAGTATAAATTCAAAAGCATCGTTGCTATCCAGTGCTTCATTATCATTATGAATAATTTCACCACCGGTGCAATCACCTTCACACAAATTAACCTGTTGCAGGTTCATTGTGCCTGCATAAGTTGTACAGCCACAATCTGTATATCCCGTAAGGACAATGTTATCACAATCATGCAGATCAGTTACTGTAAGGTTATAATTGTTTTGAGAAGGGAATTGCTCTGAATAACTACCTGTATATGAGTCGAAACCACCTCCGTCATTGACCTGGAACTCAGCAGGAGCCCCACCCGGATCTTCTACAACGTCGAATGAGACGGTATAATATTCATCAGCTCCGTCACAGACATTATCAGAAAAATTCTGTATTTCTATATTTTCATAAACGATCACTTCTATATCATCACTGTCAGGGCAGGGTTGGCCAATATCATAATATATGGTATGTGTACCGGGCCCTGCTAGTTCCGGATAAAAGACACCATTTTGTACAGCATCGGGATCTGTACCACCACCAACAGAAAATTCACCTCCCTGATCAGCCACTTCAATTGTAACCGGGGAATCATCAGCGCACATGGGGGCAATTGGTGAAATGGTAGCATCTGCCGGTAAGGTAATGAATTCTTCAGTAGCCGTTTGTTCACATGAAGGGGAGCCCGAAACATCAATGGTTTCGGTTACGTGAAGTGAAAAATTGCTCGTTTCAGTAGGATAAGCGGCTGTTCCCGGTGTTAAAGTTGGATTCAAATCAGATGATGTAAAGGATGTATTATCACATGTCCAGTAGTAATCAGTAATTGAGGATGTTACGGTGTATGCCCCGGGTGGGTCCTCAGGAGGCACAATAAAATAAGAAGCCGTTGCTGCATCGCATGAATTATCGTTAATCTCCGAGCTTGGTAAGCCTGAGATATCCCCTGAATTATAAATAAACGATGTTTCGCCGCAAGCGGTGTTTCCGGTAAAACTAATCAGAACCTGATTCAGAGATCCATAATCATATTCTTCACAATCATATATCTGCACTACCCAGCCATCATCTCCGGCGTTGTAACCATAAATGGGGTCCCACGGGCCTACAGAAGCGTATGTATTTGAAAGCGGCACAGACATATCACAAACACAAGGAGTAAGTGAAGGATTGCCTGCCTCCAGTGTTGTGGAGAAACAAAAATTTTCCACATTGTTGCCGCTTTGACAAACTGTATTGACATCATCCGGATTTGAACATCCAAGTGCACTGGCAGGAATACTTGTACTCCCTGTTGTTGTACTATTACCCCAGTTGGATACAGGAGGCAGCAGTTCCACCACCGCGTGATTCCCATTCAGGTTCACAGGGTATTCCGGTTCATCTGCTTCATGTCCTGGAGCTTTAAGGTAAAACCCAATATCGGATACATAAGTATGATCGGCCCAGAAGCAAACCAGTATTTCGGTTTCTTCATCCACTTCAAAATTCATCCCTGGAGGGTCCACAATATCAAATACGGTATCAAGCGCTTCAAATTCTCCGTGCAGGGTGAATTCTTCACAACTGGGTTCAATTTCTTCTACATCCACAAAAGTCTGATTTACCCACACCCATGCACGATGACATGTGATTGTTCCTGAACAATCAACCTGAGCCATATAGCCCCCGGATGTGAGTTCACTGGCTGTAACACCAGTAATACCCATTGGCTGATAGCTCACGCCATCAAATTCAAACCAGCTTACACTGCAGCCTCCGGCATTATCTACTTCCAGCTCCCCGACATCCGGTTCATCCTGATTGCCACAGAACACAAAAACCAAATCATTATCCCCGCCTGAATTGATAAAACTGGAGCTGTAATCTGTTGCAAATGACTCTGTTGCATTTGGAGCCGTTATTTGAGGTTGTTGGGCCATTACATGACCGGTGGTAATTACTGCCAGCAGTAAAACCACCAGAGCCGCTATTGTTCTTTTTGTGATTTGCATAGTTCTTATGATTTAATTTTTTTAATAAAGTCTTCAACACTCAGTTCTGTTCCGTCCAGGATGATATATTCTACAGGAATGGCATTCAGCACTTTCCTGAAATTTTCAACATAATTATATTTTTTTATCTCCAAATAGCACCTTCGCTGGCCGCTTTGTGCTTCTGAATCACTTGCTATTCCAAAATTCACCACTTCTTTCATTGCATTTATTTTCGAATGCAGAGGCTTGGCGCTTTTTCCATCAGGGAAATTTTGCAAATACAATGTTTCAATCATCATTGTGTTGTCTTTTTCTACAAACAGGCCGGAAACATCCTCCAAATCAATAAAAAAAGCATCAGTTTTTTTATCCTGAGAGGATACAGGAACAGTTATAAAAATAAATCCTGTTATTATAATTGTCAGTATAACAGCTTTTTTCATAATCCTACGATGTTTAATTTTTACATTTTTTAAGTTATACAATATTACAACAAATTCCGTATTTCTCAAAATTTGTTTTTTACAAGCAGTTTTTAGACGTAGGTTTTTGAATTATCGTTGTCTGGGTAATAAATAAAAAATGTACAGGTAAACTTCAGGGATTTTATAAAAATAGCCCTGAAGCAGATTGTCCTGTGAATGAGCCGATTCAACCCTGGATTGTTTCTGCGGTTGTTCTGATTGTTAATAAAACATCAGGAACATCATTTTTCTTAGAAAAATAATAAAATAACTTTGTCCTCCCATGAAACAACAAATTGAAAAAGACCTTAATCCGGTACAGCAAAAGGCTGTTTTAAACATTAAAGGGCCATCCCTGATCATTGCAGGAGCAGGATCCGGAAAAACACGGGTGCTCACATACAGGGTTGCTTATCTTCTGTCGAAAAAGATACATCCTTCATCAATTTTGGCACTTACTTTTACCAACAAAGCTGCCAATGAAATGAAAGAACGTATTAAAAGTATGATGGGTGAAAAAAAAGCCGTTGATCTCTGGATGGGAACATTCCATTCTGTTTTTGCCAAAATATTACGTTATGAAGCACCATTGCTGCGCTTTAACAGCAATTTCACTATTTTTGATCAGACAGACAGCCGCAATCTCATTAAAAAAATCATTAAAGATTTCAGGCTTGATACAAAAGAGTATCCCCCAAAAGAAATACAGGCCAGAATTTCAATGGCCAAAAACAACCTGATGACTTTTCAGGCATACAAAAAGGACCATGAATTAATAAAAGAGGACAGAAAACGGCATCGGGGGGATTTTATAAGGATTTATGAAACCTATGCTGTCACATGCAAAAAGAACAATGTAATGGATTTTGATGATCTGTTGTTGTTTACAAATATTTTATTTAAGAAGCATCCTGACATCCTGGCTAAATACCAGGATAAGTTCAGATATATCCTTGTTGATGAGTATCAGGACACAAATTTTGCACAGTATCTTATTCTCAAATATCTGGCAAAAGCACATCATAATATTTGTGTTGTTGGTGATGATTCTCAAAGTATTTATGCTTTCAGAGGGGCAAGAATTGAAAACATACTTAACTTTCAAAAAGATTATCCCGGATGTAAGGTAACAAAACTTGAGCAAAATTACAGGTCAACAAGAACTATTGTCAATGCTGCCAATTCACTCATCGAAAAGAATAAAAATCGCATTGAAAAGAAGGTTTTTTCTAAGAATACCAATGGCAATAAAATTCTGCTGGCCCAGACCAGCAACGATACTGAAGAAGCATTTTTTATTGCTGATGAAATTGAAAAAAGTCACAAAGAAATGAATACCAGCCTGGATGAAATGGCTGTTTTATACCGTACAAATGCACAATCCCGACAACTTGAAGAAGCCTTGCGCAAGAAAGACATTCCTCACAGGATTTATGCGGGTTTATCATTTTATCAACGTAAGGAAATCAAAGACACAGTGGCTTATTTCCGGCTTGTTGTTAACTCAAGTGATGAAGAAGCACTTGTGCGCATTATTAATTATCCCTCCCGGAAAATTGGGGCCAAAACCATTGAGAAAATTCAACAATATGCCAATGCAAAAAACATTAGCCTGTGGCAGGCCATGAAGGATATTCACAATCCACAAATAATGGTCAACAATCCCACAAAACAACGTATAGCTGAATTTGTGAAACTGATCAAGCGTTTGAAAAAATCTGCTGAAGAAGAAGATGCTTTTAAAGCAGGTGAGATGATCATTAAAAGCTCGGGCATTTATGGAGAATTAAAGGCCGACAGATCTGCTGAAGGCACAAGCCGTTTTCAAAACATCGAGGAACTGCTCAACAGCATACAGGAATATATTGACAAGAAAAAAGTTGACAACCCGAATGTTTTTATTCCACTGTCAGATTACCTGGAAAACATTGCATTGCTTTCCACCCAGGATACAGGTGGTGATGATGATAAAGTGCCTAAAGTTAACCTGATGACCATCCATGCGGCTAAGGGATTGGAATTTGATGTGGTGTTTATAGCCGGTGCTGAAGAAGGTTTGTTTCCAGGGATATTTTCTACTTTCAACCCTGATGACATTGAGGAAGAACGACGATTGTTTTATGTTGCCCTGACACGGGCCCGCACAAAACTTGTGATCACATACGCCAGCATGCGATATAAATTTGGGGAAGTCAGTTTTCCAAATCCCAGCAGGTTTATCAGCGATATTGATCCGCAGTTTACAGAAGAGCTTATGGATGAAGATGACAGCACAACGGATCCTTTTGATACCATGTTTGATGAAAAGCAATTTGGACAAGCAACAAAATCATACCCTGAAAAAACAAAATCAAATTCAAAACCTGGCCAAGACAAAATGCCACCGAAAAATAAGCTTCCCAATGTTAAAAAACTAAAAAGACTGACAAAAACACACAACAGCACAGGGAAAGTAAATGGAAATTCACCTGTTCCATCAGATTTAAATGCAGGACAAAAAGTGCAGCATAGCCGCTTTGGTAAGGGGGTTGTGGTCTCCATTGAAGGACATGGTGCCGACCAAAAAGCCACCGTTAATTTTGATAAAAATGGACAGAAGACATTACTTCTTAAATTTGCACGCCTGAAAATACTGTCATAAACAGAATAATATTTTGACAGCATAAATAAATAGATTACTTTTGCAAAAAGAATTTTACCTATGGATTACAACACACAACGTACTGATTTAGTCCTTCCTGAATATGGCAGGCATGTGCACAAGATGGTTGATTATCTGAAAACCATTCATGATAAAGATTTAAGAAACCAGATGGCAAAATCATTAATTGAAATTATGGGTACCATGAATCCCCATCTGCGTGATGTGCCTGATTTTAAACATAAATTATGGGACCACCTTGCCATTATGTCTGATTTTGAGCTTGATATTGACTGGCCTTATCCATTACCTGACAGAGAAGAAAGAACCAAGCCGCCCGAGCAACTTACTTACTCTGATGATAAGTTCGGTTTTAAACACTATGGTAAGAACCTTCAGAAAATGCTTACTGTGCTTGGTGAATATGATGAAGAAACTCAGTCAATGTTATTGGAACAACTGGCAAATCATATGAAAAAAGCATATGTGAACTGGAAAAAAGAAAGTGTAAACGATGATGTCATTTTTGATGACATTGAAAAGATCACCAAAGGAAAACTTAAAATTCCCCGCGAGAAGATAAAACTTGCTGAAGTAAAACAACCAAAACCCCAACCGCATAAAGCACAAAACAAAAACAACAAAAATTACAGAAAGAAGAGAAACAAAAAAAATTACCGTAATTGATGGGCAGTTTTAAAGTTGAAGGCGGACATAAGTTATCAGGGAAAATTGTTCCACAAGGAGCAAAAAACGAGGCATTACAGGTCATTTGTGCAGTCCTGCTTACCAAAGAGAAGGTTGTCATCAGCAATATCCCGGATATCCTTGATGTAAACAACCTCATCAATATCCTGACTTTTCTCGGGGTAAAAGTCACAAAAATAAATTCTGACACTTACAGTTTTAAGGCTGATGCCACTGATCCGGAATTTCTGCTCAATGAAGAATACTCTAAACGCAGCCGTAAACTAAGGGGTTCAATTATGATGATTGGCCCTTTATTGGCAAGATTTCACAAGGCTTTTATTCCCATGCCCGGTGGTGATAAAATCGGGAGGCGACGCTTAGATACCCATTTTTTGGGATTTAAGAAACTGGGCGCCAGGTTGGATTATGATTTTAGGGATAATTATTATTCACTTTCTGCAGACCATCTGAAAGGGAATTATATACATCTTGACGAGGCCTCAGTTACCGGTACAGCCAACATTATTATGCTGGCAGTGCTCACTGAAGGAAAAACAACCATCTACAACGCCGCTTGTGAACCTTATATCCAGCAATTGTGCAAAATGCTGAATGCCATGGGTGCACAGATTTCAGGGGTAGGATCAAACTTGCTTCATATTACAGGTGTAAAGTCACTTCATGGAACACATCATCGTATCTTGCCTGACATGATTGAGATTGGCAGCTTTATTGGCCTTGCCGCCATGACAGGTTCTGACCTTACCATCAAAAATGTATCATGGGAAAACCTGGGGATTATTCCGGATACTTTCAAAAAAATGGGCATCACAGTGGAACATATTGATGATGATATCCATATACCTGCTCACGACCATTATGAGATTGAAACTTTCATCGACGGTTCAGTTATGACTGTTGCAGATGCCATTTGGCCGGGATTAACGCCCGATTTACTCAGTGTTTTTCTTGTGTTGGCAACACAGGCCAAAGGCAGTGTACTCATACATCAAAAAATGTTTGAAAGCCGCTTGTTTTTTGTCGATAACCTGATATATATGGGAGCACAAATTATACTGTGTGACCCACACAGAGCCCATGTTGTCGGTCTTGACAATCAAATAAAATTACGTGGAACGGTGATGAGCTCACCTGATATTCGGGCAGGTGTTGCCCTGCTTATTGCAGCCCTGTCGGCAGACGGACAATCTGTCATACATAACATTGAGCAAATAGACAGGGGATATCAACATATTGACAAACGACTTCAATCACTTGGGGCTAAAATAACACGAATGAAATGAAATATGCATAAGTAAATTT
>CAZTNS010000126.1:0-9014 GCA_964615585.1 uncultured Bacteroidales bacterium
ACCCGTACGGCACCCGAATATCGTAAGAGAGGTTGACGGGGGGGGCGTATTTGTGGCGGAGGTAGGATTCCAGCAGGTTGCGGATGGAGTCATTGATGGCTTCCGGTATGATGATCATTTCAGCAAGGTAGCCTTGCAGCATTCTACTTGCATTTGCCGTATAATCTGCTCCGATAAAGAAATCTTCATTTGTAAAATTCCCCGTCATGTCATCGTTGTGGGTGTACTCTGATGTTTCGGAACTTTGGTTGATAAACACACTGGCTTCGTTTGCTGTGAGTGATTTGTCATGTATAGCAGAGGCAATAAACAAGCTGTCGTTGGCCGGATAATCTATGATTTTCTGAGAACGGGGTGGATTACCGGCTGTATGCGTAACGTAAAATGCATTTTGATAATCTAAACAGGAGATGCCCTGAGCATAATCACCAAACACGCCGCCGGAAGAATGTTCGTAAAAACGCATACCGTCGGCGTTATTTGTCAAACCAAACAAAGAAACAAAAGAAACCGAAGAAATAGCACTCAAATCTAAATCATTTGAAATAAGAAAATCACGGTTAAACCGGATTAAATTGTGCCCGTTAAGCTCATAGGGAGACAAGGTTGGTTTGTATGTTTCATTGGATTGAATGGCATTCTGATCATTGCCGGACAAATCGTAAAGCATATCAACAAACCCACCTGACAGGCTCACAGAATCTCCCATATACCACGCAGCAGGTTGCAACTCCTCTAAAGACAAATACCGGAGGCTGTGCTGGTTTGAGCTCAGGCTGTCATTGCACAGGTTTACAGCATTGACCTCCCATGTATAAGTGCCGGCAACGGGCAGGTTCAATTCATGGGTTTCACCTGTGGTTACAAAGGACAAGCTGTCCGTTTCATTAAAAACTGAAATCGTATAAAAGCTCGTGTTCTGTGATGAATTCCAGCTTAATTCGGTTGCCGGACTCAGGGATGTGTAATTATCCACAGGAGAAACCAGACTGAATTCAGACGGCAAACCGGCGGATGAAACCACTGTGACTTCTTTTATGATGCTATCCCTGCAGGCATTTTCCTGTTCAACGGTTAGCATCAAATCAAAATCCCCTGAAGACTCGTAAGTATGCGATGGATCAGTTTGAACTGACGAGTTGCCATCGCCAAAGTCCCACATACTTGTTAATGAACTGCTGTCTGATGCGTAGCTGGTGTTTGACAACTGAAAGGCTGTGTTTACACAAGCAAGGCTGTCGGTATACTGGATGTGAAAGCCTGCCACGGGATTGGATTTGACCAACACCTCACGATAGGCTGTGTTTTCACAGCTAGCGGTGTATGCTGTTAAAGCAACCACAAAGGTATCCTGCACCGGAAAAGTATGTTCCGGATCTTGTATGGAGGATGTATCCCCGTCCCTAAAATCCCAGGCCCAGGACACAATATCCGCTGTGGGTTCCGATAAATCAGTAAATTGCGTAGGCAGCCCAAAACAAACCGTATCAAAAGAGAAATCTACATTGGGAGCGGTGCCTATGATGCTGACATCCGTGGTGTCATGCAGTACACATCCGCGGCTGTTCGTGATTTCAACCGAATAATTGCCTGCCCCGCTGATCATTGCCGTGCTGTCGGTGGAGCCGGTATTCCATAAAAAAGAAAGCGCTTCCGGTATGGTATCCAGACCAATTATCTCACCAGAACAATAGCTGCCGGCATCTGATAAGACATTTATCAAGGGGAATGAATCCACCGAAACATGTATGGTGTCGCTATACATTACGCAACCGTTGGATGTGTCTGTCACTGCAACATAGTAAGACCCTGGCAGGAAAATCGAAAGCTCTGTATCACTACTGCCATCAGACCATGCAAATCCAAAACTATCAGGCAGATTTGTGCTCCAGGTAATTGTATCGCCTGCACAAATTGTGGTATCTGATATTTCATTTAATTCGGGCATATCAATGAAAACAGAATCTATGGATTGAATGCCATATATGTCAGTTACGGTACAGTAGTTCCATCCATAATCATTTAAGTTGGCTTGAGAACTTATGGTCCCATTACTCCAGGCATAATCAGTATACCACGATTTGTGGGCATCAACAATAGTATCGCAAAAGCCGGGTTTTGTGATGGAATCAGGTAGCGATAATTTTGGAGCATATTTATCATGGAGGTAATTTTCCATGGCGTTTCTTTCACTTTCGGAGAGAACACTTCTGAAAATCATCATCTCTACAAATTCGCCGGAAAAACGATTGTTACCAGATTCATCACTTCCAAGGAAAAACGTTTCATTGCTGAAGTTTTCAGTATCTGGATTGTTTTGCGAGAAACTACCATCAGCTTCAAAGGTGTTTAAATAGCATGATATTTCATTGGTGGGCAATGATTTATCATGTATTGATGTTAATATAACCGGATATATAAAACCGGAAGCACCAATTACGTATTGAGTACGAGGCGGGTTCCCGTTAACATGCATTACATTGATTGCATCCGCATAACCGAAATTCGCAAACCCTGTTTTGTCATTATTAAATAGACCGTCAGTGGAATGCTGGTAAAACCGGATCCCACCATTGTAATTGTTTTGCTTATAAAGGGAAATAATGGTAATGGAGTCGGTAAAACTAAAATCCATGTTCTCACATGATAAGTAGTCGCTTGTAAAAACCAGTTTATTGTTATTATTCAAGATGGTGTCTGTTTGGCTTACTGGCTGATACGTTGCATTGGATTGATACAGGTGGTAGTTATTTGAACTCATATCAAAAATGGTATCAACCTTACCTGAAGCAATGCTAACAGAGTCTGCAGCGTACCAGACTTCAAGTGATGCAATATCAACAGGCGTGTTCTGGGCTTGCAGGTTATTGTAAACCCCCAAAAGTACAACCATTAGTATAAATCTTTTGATGGTCGCTATGGATTTAATATGAATGCGCATGTGCTAAAATTTTTTATAAATTTACAAAAAAAAATAGCTGGATGAAAAATGTATTAGTTACAGGAGGTGCTGGGTATATTGGTAGCATTTTGGTAAGATTATTATTAGCTGGTGATTACAAAGTAAGAGTTTTGGATTCTTTATTATTTGGAGGTGAATCTATGCTTGAACTGCTTAATAATCCAAAATTTGATTTTATTAAAGGAGATATTAGAAATGCCAAAGATAGAATAATTGCTATGGAAGGCATAGATTATGTTGTAAACTTAGCCGCAATAGTTGGGGATCCTGCTTGTAAAAAACACCCCGTGTTAGCGATGCAAACAAATCTTGAAGCATTGAAAAGCCTTTACATTGAAGCAAATAAAAATAACATAGAAAAATTTATTTTTGCATCAACATGTAGCAATTACGGAAAATCAAAGAATACGGAAACATTTATGACAGAAGAATCTAATCTAGAACCAATTTCATTGTATGCTAAAACAAAAGTAGAAGCAGAGAAATATTTGTTGAGCCAGGCAAAAACAAATAAAACCAAACCTACATGCTTACGATTTGCAACTGTTTATGGTGTTTCACCACGTTTAAGATTTGATTTAACAGTTAATGAGTTTACTAAAGAATTAGCTTTAGGAAGGCATTTAGAAATTTTTGGAGAACAATTTTGGCGGCCCTATTGCCATGTACAAGATTTGGCTCGATCAGTGATTCATGTATTGGAAACAGATATAGAAAAAGTGGCTTATGAAGTTTTTAATGTAGGTGACACAAATGAAAATTATACAAAGAAGATGTTAGCTGAAGAAATGGAAAAACAAATCCCTGATGCAAAAATCATATATGTAAAAAAAGATGAAGACCCGAGAGATTACAAAGTTTCCTTTGAAAAAATAAAAGAAAAACTCAATTTTCAAATTACTAAAAAAGTGCCTGACGGCATAGCTCAGGTAAAAAAAGTGATAAGTATGGGGTTTTTAAGCAATCCAGACGATCAAAAATATCGAAATAGTTAGGGTTTAAATTATGGGAAATAAAGATTTTAAAAAAATAGTGTACTTTATACGTGAATTATACAATATTAAAAATGATTTTATTCCATTACATGCTCCAATATTTATGGGCAATGAAAAAAAATACCTTGAAGATTGCATTGACAGCACCTTTGTGTCAAGTATCGGAAAATACGTAGATAAATTCGAGGATATGGTTTCTGACTATACCGGTGCAAAAAAAGCAATTGTGACTGTGAATGGCACCAATGCCTTGCATTTAGCCTTGAAAATGGTCGGCGTTGATTACAACACTGAAGTCATTACCCAGCCTTTAACTTTTGTTGCAACACCCAATGCCATTGCATACTGCGGTGCAAAACCGGTTTTCCTTGATGTTGACAAGGATACGCTTGGGTTATCACCCGAAGCGCTGAAAAAGTGGCTCGATGAAAATGCAGCTTATGATCACAAAAGAAAGGTAACAAAAAACAAAAAAACAGGCAAAAGAATAACTGCTTGTGTTCCTATGCACACTTTTGGACATCCCTGTAAAATTGATGAAATCATTGAAATTTGTAATAATTATGATATCCCGGTTGTTGAAGATGCTGCTGAAAGCCTGGGTAGTTTTTATAAAAACAAACACACAGGAACTTTCGGAAAAATTGGTGTGTTAAGTTTTAATGGAAATAAAACCATCACAACAGGCGGTGGAGGTATGATTTTAACAAATGATGTAGAATTGGGAGATAAAATTAAACACATTACAACCCAGGCAAAAGTACCTCATACCTGGGAATTTATTCATGATGAGATTGGTTATAATTACAGAATGCCAAATATAAATGCAGCACTTGGCGTTGCACAAATGGAAAAATTAGACGAATACCTGAAGAATAAAAGAAGTACAGCAAAAAAATATAAAGATTTCTTCAAAAGTATGGAAGATGTGGAATTTATTGATGAACCAGCAAATTCGGTTTCTAATTTCTGGTTGAACACCATAAAATTTAACAATGAAAAAGAGCGGATTGATTTTCTGAAATACAGCAACGAAAACAATGTCATGACAAGACCTGTATGGAAGCTGATGAATGAGTTAGAAATGTTTAATGATTGCGAAACAGGTAGCTTAAAAAACAGTATAGAATTTTCAAAACTGTTGGTAAATATTCCAAGCAGTTTCAAAACAGCATAATAATGGAAAAAATAGTTTTAATTGGAGCCGGAGGACATTGCAAGTCATGCATTGATGTTATTGAAATGCAGGATAAGTTTGAAATCTATGGCATTATTGATATCAAAAGTAAAGTCGGACAGAAAGTCCTAGGATATGAAATTATTGGCACGGATGATAACCTGCCAGATATCAGAAGAAATATTGATCACTTTTTGATTACACTGGGACAGCTTGAAACGCCAGATATAAGAATTAGTATTTTTAAAAAATTGAAAAAGCTAAATGCAAAATTGCCCGTTATCATATCACCTTTGGCTCATTTTTCCAAACATGCCTCAGCAGATGAAGGAACGATTATAATGCATCATGCTGTTGTTAATGCAGGTAGTGTTATTGGGAAAAATTGTATTATTAATACAAAAGCTTTAGTTGAACACGATGCGATTATTTCAAATAATTGCCACATAGCAACAGGAGCGATAATTAATGGCAGTGTTAAAGTCGGGGAGAATAGTTTTATAGGCAGTGGAGCTGTAACGAAGCAAAATATATCCATCGCTAAAGAAACATTTTTAAAAGCAAATCATTTAGCAAAGTAATCAATATGTACAAAAACAGGACAATAGATAGCAGAGATTCTTTGATTAACGCCCTGAAAAAAATGGATGATTTGGATAAAAAGCTCCTAATTGTTCTGAGAAATGATTTATTTTATGGATTAGTTAGTGCCGGAGATATTCAGCGTGCAATTATTCAAAACAAGTCATTGGATACCCCACTTGCAGATGTTTTACGGAAAAATATTCGCATTGCTAAACCTGTAGATGATTTTGAAAGCATTCGGCAAATGATGTTTGACTTCCGCATGGAACTTTGTCCTGTAGTGAACAAAAAAAAGGAAATTATTCAGATTTACTTTTGGGAAGATATTTTTCAGGAGGAAGAACCGAAACCCAGGAAACAGTTTAATTTACCTGTGATAATTATGGCCGGAGGGAAAGGTACTCGGCTAAAACCACTTACAAATGTACTACCCAAAGCTTTGATTCCAATTGGTGATAAAACAATTATTGAACATATTTTTCAGCGGTTTTCAAAGCATGGTTGCGATAGATTTTACATTTCTGTTAACTATAAATCGGAACTTATTGAGTATTATTTAGGAAATGAAAACCTGTCATACCATTTGAATTATTTTGAAGAAGACAAGCCGATGGGTACAGCAGGCAGCTTATCTTTATTAAAAGGCAAAATAAACGAAACATTTTTTGTTAGTAATTGTGACATACTTATTGAACAGGATTATTCTGAAATACTTGATTATCATAAAAACAGTAATAACGAAATCACCATTGTGGCTGCCCTGAAGCATTATCCGATTCCTTATGGTACTATTGAAACAACTGAAAATGGGCAATTGGTGAATCTGAATGAAAAACCGGAGCTTACTTTTAAAATTAACAGTGGTATGTATATTTTGGAACCACATCTTTTAAATGAAATACCCGACGCTGAATTTTACCATATAACTGATTTAATTAAACGTGTGAAAAAAAGAAAAGGAAATGTAGGCGTTTTTCCTGTGAGTGAAAAATCATGGAAAGATATTGGTGAATGGGATTTATACCTGAAAAACAAAGATTAATGAAACAAAAAGTTAAAATATTGGTCGTCGGCGGTAATCAGGATAATTTTGTATTACCCTTGACGGAAGCAATATCAAAAGCATCACCCAATATTGTTTTTAATTTTGCCGAAATAAGAAGCCAATCTACTGGCGAATTAATTGAAAGTGATAGACATCACATAGTTGGGCTACCCAATTCTGATCAAGGTCTTTTAAAGAATGTATTGATTGCATTTAAAATCATTTTTAATAAAAACATTTATAAGCGTTTTTTAACTTATTTGCCATTTAATGGGAGAGGGTTACGAGGTTTATCAGATGCGTATTGTTTTTACAAAAAACAAATACTGTATAGTAAGGTATTTAAATGTTATGACATCATTAATATTCAATACTGCAGTGCTGAATACATGCAATATGCTGAAATGATACCACAAAAAACGAAGTTATTATGTAGCGTTTGGGGCTCTGATTTATTGCAAAATACAAATCCTGCGAACTATATTCAACAGTATTATGGTTTTCAACGTGCAGACCGAATTGTCATTCAAAACCAAGAGTTGAAAGAACGATTATTGACAAAGTTTGGACGCTATTTATCCGATAGAGTGGTAACACAGATAATTGGGGTTAATGAAACCATTCTCAATGAAATAGACCGATACCGTAATGATGAAAATGCAATGCGAACTTTCAAGCAACACTATGGTATCCCAGTAAATAAATCAGTTATTTGCATTGGTTACAGCGCAAGTTCAAAACATAAACATATTGAGGTGCTTTCACATTTTGAAAAAGCTGGTAATTTCGGTGGATATACGTTTTTATTACCATTAACCTATGGGCAGGATAAAAATAACATTGAAGCAGTAAAACAATTTGCCACGCAGTCTTCTTTATCTATCGTAATTATTGATCAATTTTTATCGTTAAAAAACCTCGCACTCCTGAGGCTGAGCGCTGACTACTTTTTACAAACCCGGGAAACAGATGCCAACAGCAATTCTTTTTTAGAAAATTTATATGCAGGAGCATTAGCTTTTGCAGGTACCTGGCTGCCGTACAGTAATTTCAGACAAAAAGATTTATTTTATTTGGAATATGATGAATATTATGAGATAATTGAAAAAATAGCCAGTTTAAAAATTGATAATTATAATTCAAAAATAAATGATAATTACCTTAACATAAAAAGATTTTTTACTAAATCCTCTCAAGTACAAGGGTGGGTTAAAGTCTTTGATATATAATTGAAAAAAATATTATTTTAATGGAATGGATTATATAAAGAATAAAAAAATATTTGTGATTTCAACAGGAAGAACGGGCACAAGGTTTTTTGTTGACTATTTTAATAGAAAAAAGTTGTTGTGGGGTTGTAAGTTTTATCATGAGCCTAAGCCAAAAATTGACCAGTTTTGTTATGATTATTATATAAATAATTATTCTTTCAAAAAATCTAAACCTATTTTCACTGAATATCGCCAGGAGATAATAATGACTGCAAAAGGTTTATATCTCGAATCCAATGGTATCCTGGGTTTTATCCATCCCCTTATTAGGGAATTATTGAATGATAGTTTCTTTATATTCGTAATACGTGACCCGGTATCTTTCACAAAATCAGTTTCTAACAGGATTGAAAAAAATGAAGGATTAGTTATTCAGAAATATGCAAAAGATTATAATTGGCCTATAACGGCTGATATGTTAATCGGAGATAAATATTATGGCAAATGGGCAAAGTTTGATATGTATGAAAAAATAGCTTGGGTTTGGCGATTGAAAAACAGCACCTTCTTAAAATACGTAAAGAAAGATGAAAACTCATTGGTTGTGCGTTTTGAAGATATATTTTTGGAACCAAATAAACCTGGTGTTGATCAGATTAATGATTTTTTAAAAAACACGGTAAAAACCCGTTTGAAAATAAAAAAAACCGACCCTCTATTTAACCAAAAAGTAAACACCAATAAAACACAAATTGATAAAACTTTTGGTCCTGAATACATTAAAAACAGCAGGTATTTTAAAGAGTTGGTAGGTGATTTGGCAGAACGATTTAATTATACACTACCCTAAATATGCCTTACACCTCAAACGATAAAATCCGTTCCGGCGGCATCTGGAGCTTTTTGCAAAACGGCGGCAACCAGATCATTGGTTTCTTACTGGGCATTGTGCTGGCCCGCATTTTAATGCCGGAGGATTTTGGTATGGTGGCCATGGTGATGGTGTTTATTGGTTTTGCCGGTTTTTTACAGCAGTTTG
>CAZTNS010000127.1:0-8871 GCA_964615585.1 uncultured Bacteroidales bacterium
CCAGCTTCTCATCCTGAAAATAAACCATGCGCTCTTTGGTTGCGCAGGAGGAAAACAACATCATCAGTATGCCGGCAATTGCAATGGGTAATGTATAATTAAATTTCTTCATTATGTTCTATTTTTTTTCCAGCTGAGTAAAGAGCAAAAGTAATGAAAAATATCCTGAAAATGAATTTCCGCAAATTCCTTTTTCAGGCATATTTCCTGCATGAGAATCCTGCCACTTCTACGGATATAATGTTCCACATTATTAGAAGAGCGGGACCTGCAGTGTAGCTTTTTGACGGACAGTAGACATGCTGCAGTGTCAGGCGAAAGTGCTTTGTACATATGAGATAACTTTTGTGATGATAGAAAATGCCTGTAAATCCTATCGAGCTCAGGAAGAAAGATGTTTATTCTTTATTTCGAAAGGCAGAAATACTTGTGCCAAGTCTGCTGGAATCTGCATGCTGTGTCTGATTCAGGTTTGTACGCTGTAATATATAGAATGCCAGCAAAAGAGACAGTACAGTTCCTGTAAATACTGCCAGCATTGCCCACTGATTGAATATCATACTGAGGCCTGCAAAACAAAAAGCAATAATCAGATTGGCGATACCCATGAAAAAGCTGGTACGGCGATGAGATATATCGAAAAAATCCATGATGATGTGATGTGTATGCTTTCGGTCTGCCTTGAAAGGTGACTTTCCTTCCAGAATACGGACCATAAATACCCTGCCTGTATCGAACAGGGGTACAAAAAGCAGGCCCAGTATCACAAAGGGAATGTTTTCCGGCTGAAAGGGAAGGGCATTGAGTGTTGATGGCTGAAAAGCCAGTACCCTGACAGCCATTAAGCCGGCCATAAATCCAATAATCATCGATCCGGTGTCACCCATGAAAATTTTGTGCTTCTTTGACAGGTTGAAAACCAAAAATCCCAGCAAACTACCGGTAAGTAGTATTGCCATCAGCATAAGAGTAATATTGCCTGTAAGAAAAAATATCACGGAAAAACCGGCAAATATCAGAATTCCAAGCCCGGAGGCAAGGCCGTCTATACCATCAATTAAATTGAAAGCATTGATTACTGCAATAATAATAAATATGGCAAAAGCTGCTGCCAACCATACGGGCATACTTTCTATGCCCATAAACCCATACAGGCTTACAATGCTGAATTTGTAGTGAAATACGACGAAAGCGGCAGCAAGGATCTGTGCTGCAAGTTTTGTCCAGGCGCCAAGTACTACCAGGTCATCTTTCAGGCCAGCCATGAACAAAACGGTAAGGCCGGGAATAATGGAAGCGATTTCATTGTACGTATCGTAAGGATGAACAAACCAGACAGACACCATCAATATCATATAAAATGCAATGCCACCAAGACTGGGTACAGCCCGGGTATGAGAGCTACGCTCGTTTGGCTCTTCCGATAATCTCTTGTAGTTTACGACTCCCCGGATTTTGGGTACCAGATAGCAGGTGAGGATGAATGCCCCAATAAATAGCAGTGGTATCAATATGTCTATGTTATCCATTGTGTTGTTTTATTATCTCTTTGCTTCGATGAATGTCACAAATGTCGGGAAAATCTATTGAAAATACAAGTAAATTATGATAAGTGTTTCACGTAGTATACTTATGTTGTGCAATATATTTTAGATTTGTATGTTATATATATAGAATAAAAATACGTAAATATATCAAGATGGCATGATTTTGTTTTTTTATTCCTTTTAATTTGATGTATTGTTGTTGATTTCGCTTAGTGTGCCCTATGTTTCGGCCAGGTTATTAATCCGGTGATTTCGGCTTCGCTATTGATCCGGTGATTTCGAGACGGATGCGGTGACTTCGAGATTAAATCGGTGACTTCGAGACAATTTCGATGTAAAATCGAAATCCCTCAGTCACCTAATCGATCGTATCCGGTGACTTCGAGACAGAAGCGGTGATTTCGGCTCCGCTCAATCACCTATCGATTGTATCCGGTGATTTCGGCTCCGCTCAATCACCTATTGAATGTATGAGTTTTTTCGATGGTAGTAGGTGGCTGAGCATAGCCGAAGCCACTGGCATCTGAGAGAGAAAAGCCAAATATCTGAAAAAAATGTTGCTAAATAAAACCATTAAAGCGATAATTTTAACATTGTTTGCGATATTATCGAGATATTATTGATAATGTGTGTGTTGTTGTACCAGGAATCATTGGATATGGTGTACATGGGTTGGCTGAATAAAATGATGATTTTCTATGGAATCGTTCAGGCTCATATTTACAACATAGGTTTGATTAATCTGGTATTTTTTACCGAATTCAGAAAAAGCAAAAGTTATTTTATTAAGAAAATTTGACTTCGAGTTGGTGTATTTGGTGTTTGAACTTTTGTGAATTTACCTTTTTGAGTTTCATCAGGTTTTTTAATTTCCATGCTATACCTGGATATTTGCTCCAATCATCATAAAGCCAATCCGGTTTCCCTTTAGCCACGCTGATGATCATTTGCTTTTGTTTCTGAGTCAAGCTTTTGTGTATCAAATCAACAAGACGATTGCGTTCAAAATCAAACATTTCATAAGAAAATGTTTCACCGGACATGCCTGCAAATTGATTTATCAGTGCATTTTTTTGGTCCGGATAATTTGGTTCCAGAATTTCAAGAAACGGGCGTTTGCTGCTGAAAAGACAAAATAAAAATCCTTTCATGATTTCCGGTGTTATGCTGGTTCTATCCAATAACTTTTTGGTATCAAACAGGTCGCGTGGATGTTGCCTGTCTAATGCTGCTACTATTTTACCTCCAAACAATTGAGATTCAGGAACAATATTCATTTCACAAAAAAGATTGAACTCATTTTGCGCAGTATTGCAAAGGGGGAGTTGTTCTACATTGCCGATTATCCCACGATTGATGGTATTTACTTCAACTTTTACTGTGGATTTATTGTGCCTGCAGAACAATTTCATTTCTTCATTATCAGGAATGCCTTTATTTATTCTTATCCCCGGGATGGTTTTTTTTAGTTTTTCTGAAATTACTTCCAGCAATAATTGAATGTTTTGTAAATCTGTTTCCCTGTTGTTAAAAGGAAGGTATGTCAAATCAATATCCACAGAAAGACGTGGCATATCGTGGTGAAATAAATTGATAGCCGTACCTCCATGCATGGCAAATTCAGAAAACTCATTCAGCACCGGAATAATTCTTAATAACAAATCAACCTGATGTTTGTACTGTGCATTCATCATACAAGTTGCCCGGGTAGTGTTATTTGGTATTTTGGTTCAAATGTCCCGTTTTTCACAATACTGCGTTTGCCTTTGCCCAGGTTTATTCCGGATACATCCAGATATTTGAACCAGGCATGTGAGGCTTTCTCAGCAAAATAAAGAAACAGCCGCTTGGTTTTTACGGATTTGCATTTCTCAAGCAAGCGTTGAACCTGTCGGGGTTGTAAGCTGTTCAGGCTTTCCATGATAAGCCATGCTTCTTCAAGGTCAAAATGCTCCGGAGCCATTTCCAGGCATTCCATCATAGCACGGGGCAGGGATGAAATGCTTATTTCGAAATAACCGGTATCATAGGTAGTTAGTGCTTCATTGGCTGGGAGGAAGGATGTACGCCGGATTGTGTATTCATTAGACCAGTGGCTGGAAAACCATGCCGGCAATTTCAAACCGGGTGTGGTAAAAAGTGTCAATGCCTGATTTTCCAAGGCTATGTAATGGGCATGTCCCTGCAGGTACAAGGCTGAAGGTCCACCAATGTGTATGTTCTTTTTTGCCTGCTTCTGCAATGCATAAAGTCCTCCAAAAATTCCGGCTTCATCTCCGGTACGTTTGTATGCACCTCTGCCCAATGGTGTTAACCACCTACTGCGAAGGTACTTTTGCTGAAGGTCATGCGAATACCCCTGTTCTACAAGCCAGGAAGACAACAATACAGCGCCCCGGGGTATGTTTTGTAACAAATGGTTTAATTTGGATTCAGGCTTCGTACTCATGGTACAAATATAGGCATTATTTTAAACCAAGGTGAATGTTTTACTGAATATGTTGATGTTGGAATGGATGCGGTGATTTCGAGACAATTTCGATGAAAAATCGAAATCCCTCAGTCACCTAATCGATCGTAGCCGGTGACTTCGAGAAGATCCGCCTGGTGGCGAATCCCTCAGTCACCTTTCGATTGTAGCCGGTGACTTCGAGAAGATCCGCCTGGTGGCGAATCCCTCAGTCACCTTTCGATCGGATGAACTTTTTCGATGGAGACAGGTGGCTGAGGGTTTCTGCCGGTGAGGCAGAAACGTCTCGAAGCCACCGGAATCTGAGAGAGAAAAGCCACCGGCATCTGAGAGAAAAACTATTCCTTATTTTTTCTGTAATTTTTGAAATGACTCACATTTTTGCAAGCGGCAAGATCATGTAAAGAGACATCATCACCATTCATCAATGCTTCCTTCTTCTTCCTGCTCCAGCCCTGCACTTGTTTTTCGCGTTTGAAGGCAAGGGCAACGTGTGGGTATTCTTCGTAATACAACAATTCCACTGGCAAACGCTTAGCCGTATAGTTTGCGCCTTCGCCGGCCTGATGCTTCTTTACACGTATGTCCAGGTTGTTGGTGCTGCCTGTGTAGTACGTGTCGTCAGAACAAAGGAGTATGTACATGTATCCATGCATGGTTAATCTATTTTTGTAGAACCGGTGATTTCGGCTCCGCTTTTATTCCGGTGATTTCGGCTTCGCTCAATCACCTATCGAATGTATGAGTTTTTTCGATTGTAGTAGGTGGCTGAGCATAGCCGAAGCCACCGGCATCTGAGAGAGAAAAGCCACCGGAGCCGAAGCCACCGGCATCTGAGAGAGAAAAGCCACCGGTATCTGAGATTTTAAATAAGAGATAAGATTTGATTGATATCCTCCTGCTTGCTTAAGCGGGTAATGGCAATGGTATGCTTGTTTTTGTTTTGGTTTGTTTTGTTTTTCATAACAGCATCCATCATAATTTTAACCGTTCTGTTTCTGTTTTTATAGAGGGGATAGATATCATTGTCGTTTACGAAATGAAAAAATTCATCTGCAAAAGCTCTTGAAATAAAATCAATATTTTGAAAATCAAAAACCACAGTTTTATCTTGTGGAATGATTAAATGATTGGATATTTTCGAAATTGCTTTGCGGGTAGCAATCGAAGATGGTAACTTGTCTGCTATTTTATATTCTTTACTCATAATGTCTTTTGCAAAGATATTGAATTTATAAATATAACAAATTTATTCTAAATATGTTGTGTAATTAAAGCCGGCAGGTACATTGGCCGGAATTTGTAAGGCCAGCATCGTTCCATCCCAAAAATTATCTGTGTCCAACTGAATAATCTGTTCAATTTCTATTGTGTAAATATAAAATGCATCTCCTGAAAAAAGAAAATATTTACCATTAATTCCATTGACAAGCATTTTTCTGGATGTGTCAAGGCCATACCCACGGGTATTGGTTTCCGGTTTTGTGCTTTTTCCGTTTATGGCATTGTCAAGAGCCTTTGCGTGATTCTTGATTGTTTCAAATCCTGCATTTTTATAAGAGCCTAAAATTCCAAGCCCGGTATCTGCAATGCAAATATCGATATAGCCTTTAGATGGATAGTTTTGTACCATCATCCAGCCATGGCTGCTATGTGAATGATCGACAATATTATCAATTGCTTCACTTATGAGGTATTTGACTACAGAAACCAGTTGTCCTTTTAGGTTGAGTTGTCTTATCAAAATGGATTCAAATGTTGTAAGCACGTTTTCACGTATGCTTGTGTTTTTTGCTTTGGCCGGAATTTTACAAGCAGGCATGTAGGTTTTTGATGCATATACTTGTAAAAGTTCTTTCCAGTTGGCATGCTTTTCAGCATCAAATCCCGACGGAAAACAAACTGTATTCAGATAGGATTTAATTGGTGAATTATTATTAACCTTTATTGATTTACCTATGGATTTTGTTTTTGAAATGAGGGCGCAAAGTGGTAATATCAAAAACGGATGAACGAAATTGACATTACTCAGATCGATGATAATCCTCTTGCTTTCTGATGCAGAAAAATCACGCAAACAGGTGAGGAGTGATCTGATGGATGCTCCCATGCTGTCATCTGATGGATTTTTTAGTGTTATCAGATTGCTGTTCATTTATAAGATTTATTGCTTTTCCATGCTTTGAAAGCAGAAAAAATAAAAATTATTGATAGCCCGATAACCACCCCAATGCCATCATTCATCAGATCGTGCCAGTGGAAAGTACGGGCGCCACCGGTGAATAGCTCCTGGGCGATTTCTATGGCAACACCAAAACCAATTGCCGCCAGCACCACATGCAACACATGCCAGCGGGGCCAGGTGATTTTTGTCAATACCACAAAAACTGAAAAAGCAAGGATGTGGCGGAGGGCAAAGTTGTTGCTCATATCACGTCCGGTTATGCTTTCCAAATCCAGGAGCGCCAACAGAAAAATGGCAAGGATGAAGAGTAGCCAGAGGATTATTTTTAGTGTTTTTTGCACGGGTATCTTGTTACCTTAGTAATTCATCATTTTCGGGTCAAAATGTTTTCTCTTATGTTCTTGTATGCTATTGCAACACAAATGACTGCCGTTGTTTTTGATTTTTTTGATGAGACGGTTTATTTCAGATGTTGTTAATAGTTTTCGATGCAAGGCAATGCAGAAAATATCCAGAGTCGTCAGGTATGCAATATCATGCTGTATGCAATAATCCAGCGTATCGCTGGTGTTGCTGCTGGCAATGATGTGTTGATGATTCTTGCAATAAACCAGACAGGCGCTTTCTCCTTTTCCCTTGATTTGTTTTTTCAGTTGGATGTATTCCGGTAAAAGTTCACTGGTTGGGAAAGCCATTTCCTGTATTCCGGACAATTTGAAAATCATATTTAGTCTATCACTTATATGTCGGTTTAATCGTAATTCATATAGTGTCAAATCAAGCCTAATCTGACGCCCCAAGTTTTGTTATTTTACGTTTTTTTCTTCATAAAAAAAAGACTCACGTAGCTACGGCTATGCTTACTTTTTTTTATATTGAAAAAACAAAAAATCCCTACAACTTAACCATCATCTTAGGCTAGATTTGACACTAGCACCATGTCCAACATGCGTAATCTTCCTGGAAATAGTTTGTTCAGAAGGCTGATTTTGTCAGCGTAAGCAAAGTGAATCAACACATCGGCATCTAATAATATGAGCACCTGACGTCCTGTCATTTTGCATTGTGGTTTTTATACCGATTGTGAATCAAAATGCCGATACAATTCATTTTGTTTCTTGTATCAGCTTTGATTCTACATCGGCATTATACGGGATTTTCGATTTTGAAGTGTATAATATGAGCACTTGTCGGCCTGACATTAAATAAGTTTGCTTTTATACGGATCCAGCCCAATGGCATTCATGAGCTCCAGATAATGACTTTCTGAAATTTTATTGGATTCATACAATCGTCTGGCAAGGCTTGCATAATCGCCAATCACATAGCTTTCACCTGTGCTTTCATACAGTTTGGTGTTGTATCCTAGCTTGATGGCAGTACTTTTTAGGTCAGATGAATATGTGTCAAAATAGCTGTTGTCAACAAGACCAAGCTCCCGTAATCGCATAATCACAGCTTTTACCGAAACGCCAAAATACTGATGGATTTTAAATATGCTTTCCCGGGTGATGTTGTTTTTCTTCTGCTTTTCCTGCTCCGGTATGATTTCAAGAACACCATGCTCGGGTAGCAGCAGGTTTGAGGCAAACACATCCGCTTTGTATTCTTCCGGATGTGAAACATAATCAGAATTGCCGGGTGTGCAGGTGTGGGAATGGAAATCTTCCTGTATAAACAGATGATACAGTTCATGAGCCATGGTAAAACGTTGTCTGCTAAGTATCTGCTTGCTGTTGATCAACATAAAGCGGTATTTATCCTGATGTTGTATTGACATGCCGCTGAAATCATCAGATAATGGTTTATACACCGTAATGACATTGGTTTTTAGCAAAAACCTGTCAAAATCAATGGGCGCAGATTTTCCCAGGCCGTATCTTTCGCGGAAACGCTCAGCCTTGTATGCAATATCCTGTGTGATTAACTTTTTACTCATGTTCGGCAAGCTTCCGGATATCAATATAATTCATAACAATTTGTCTGAAGTTTGCAAGCTGCGGCAAATCATTGGAGTGCATCTTGTCTTTACGAAATGCCAGCGCCTGATGCAAGGCAGCATGAGCAGGTTCACTTTCGAGAAATACTGAAATGTCCACACCATACAAGTTTGCCAGTTTTTCAAGTACGGGCAGGGGTACCTCCCTGTTAGCCTGCTCATATTTGCTAACCAGGCTGCGATCAATGCCAAGGTAGGTGGAAATGTCATGTTGTGACAAATCGTTTTGTTCCCTGAAATATTTTATATTGTCTCCTATTTGCTTTAGAATCTTGTTCATAGCTGCATGTAGTTTATTTGTAAAACGCATGAGTAAGTGAAATAGTTGTCACAAAAGTAAATAAATATTTAGTAAAGACGAAAAATGTGACGTTGTTTTTTGGGGAAAACGGTGATTTCGAGATAAAATCGGTGATTTCGGCTCCGCTATTATTCCGGTGATTTCGGCTCCGCTCAATCACCTATCGAATGTATTCGGTGATTTCGGCTTCGCTCAATCACCTTTCGATTGTATGAGTTTTTTCGATTGTATCCGGTGATTTCGGCTTCGCTTTTATTCCGGTGATTTCGGCTTCGCTCAATCACCTATCGAATGTATGAGCTTTTTCGAATGTAGTAGGTGGCTGAGCGGAGCCGAAGCCACCGGCATCTGAGAGAGAAAAGCCACCGG
>CAZTNS010000128.1:0-8771 GCA_964615585.1 uncultured Bacteroidales bacterium
TACTGATCACCGATCACCGCCTACCGCTCACCGATCACCGCCTACCGCCTTCTGCCATCGCTCACGCTTTATCTTCCCCAAATTTTCGCTTAATATCATTTACGATTTCTTTGATTTCCTGTTCTTTATCGAAACGATGAATCAAAAGTGCATCACCTGAATCAACAATGATATAGTTTTCCATATCATTTACTACCGCTACTTTATTTTTTGGCATGTGGATAAGGCAGTCGTGCGTGTTATTCACCATAATTTTATCACTGCCGGTAATGACATTTTTGGTAGGGGATTTTTTGCTGTTTTCGTAAAGGCTTTTCCATGTTCCCAGGTCTGACCAGCTAAAATCTGCGCATAATGTGTAAACATTTTTGGCTTTTTCCATCACACCGTAATCAATGGAAATATTTTTTGATTCGGAATACACTTTGTTGATGAAATCCCGTTCATCCGGTGTGCCAAACTTATTTTTTCCCTCAGCAAATAAGTTGTAAACTTCCGGCAGGTATGTGTTTAGTGCTTCCCGGATACTGTCCGTTGACCAAAGAAAAATGCCTGCATTCCACAGAAACTCACCGCTTTCAACAAAAAATTCAGCCAGTTCGTCGTTGGGTTTTTCTGTAAATGTTTTAACAGCATTAAACCGTTCATCAACAGCCGATTTTTCATTGAGTTGAATGTAACCGTAGCCGGTATCTGGTCGCGTTGGTTTAATCCCAATTGTCAATAAAACATCCCTTTCACTGACAAAGCCCAGTCCCGTTTTGATGTTGGAAACAAATGCTTTTTCATCAATGATCAAATGATCGGAAGGTGTGACAACAACATTGGTATTTTTTGTTCTTGACTGAATAACAAAATTGGCATAGCTGATGCATGGTGCTGTGTTTCTGCGCATGGGCTCTGTAAGCACATTCTCCGGTTTGATCTCCGGCAGTTGTTCCATGACAAGGCCTTTGTATTTATCCGAAGTAACAATCAGAATGTTGTCAGATGGTATGATAGGTTTGAATCGATCAAAAGTTAATTGCAAAAGGCTTTTACCGAGGCCCAGCATATCAATAAACTGTTTGGGTGTCTCGCTGGTGCTTACAGGCCAAAACCTGCTGCCTATCCCACCAGCCATAATAACACAGTAGTCTGTATTTTTCATATTTTGTACTTTAAGTTTACAGCTTGAAAATACGATAAAAATACAACTATGGAAAACTTTCAGGAATGAATTATACCATCAATACAAATGTGGGTGTTTATATTCATTTAATGCATGAGCCCGGTCTAAAAAATGAAGAAAATCCCACAAAGACGCAAAGACAACAAGATGCTCAACGGATTGATTTGAAACAATAAAAACTTTGTAGTTCTTTGTGTTATAGAGGCAAACCAATGGCTTTTTGGATCGGGTCATTGCATCTTTTATTTTTATTTATAGCGTCCCTGTCTGTATGAAGGAAGGTTTGCGTCTTAGTGGTAATGATGTATGCACCTGAATAGGTACAATAGATTTTTGTCATAATTTATTTATAACTTTTGTTATCTTTGTTGATATGAAATTGTTTTTTCATATTGGTAAGTATTTTTATCTGATTGGGAAACTTTTTTCACGGCCGGAAAAATTTTCCATGTACATGAAACAAAGTTTCCGGGAGTTGCTGTTGATAGGCCTTGATTCACTTGGTATAGTTGCTATTGTTTCAGTGTTTATGGGAGCAGTGCTTACTTTACAGGTAGGTATTAATTTTGTCCATCCACTGATACCCAATTATTTGATCGGATTGACAGTGAGGGATACCATGATGCTGGAGTTCTCTTCAACTATCATATGCCTTATCCTGGCCGGAAAAGTGGGATCAAATATTGCCTCTGAAATTGGTACCATGCGCATTACAGAACAAATTGATGCCCTGGAAATTATGGGTGTTAATTCTGCTTCCTATCTGATTTTGCCCAAATTATTCGGAGCAATATTGTTTTTTCCTGTGCTTACTTTGGTATCCATTATTCTGGGAATAGGAGGAGGGCTTGCTGTTTCATTTTTAACTCAGGTAGTTTCCGTACATGATTACCTTGATGGACTCCATCTGTTTTTTCACCCGTTTTATATTTTATATACCCTCGTGAAAATGGTTGTTTATGCATTTTTAATTGTTTCTGTTTCTGCCTACCAGGGATATTATACACAAGGAGGGGCACTTGAAGTTGGCAAAAGCAGTACGATGGCAGTCGTGTATAGCATAATTCTTGTTTTGATTTTTAACCTCATTATCACACAACTCATGTTGACATGATAAGCATTGAAAACATACATAAACAATTTTCAGGCGAGACGGTACTGAATGGCATTTCAGCTGACTTTAGTTCTGGAGAAATCAACCTGATCATCGGGCAAAGCGGATCAGGAAAAACCGTGCTGCTTAAAACCATTCTTGGCCTATTAAAGACAGATAGAGGAAATATATATTTTGGAAAAAGGGATTTTACTTACGCCTCACAAATTAAATGGCGGGTTTTGCGCAAGGAAATGGGGGTGGTGTTTCAGGGTGGAGCATTGTTTACATCAAAAACAGTAGAAGAAAACGTCAGGTTTCCGCTTGATATGTTTACCAAAAAAAGCATGACTGAAAGGAAACAACGCGTTGATGAATGCCTTGAAAGGGTAGGGGTGAAAGGGACCAATGATGCATTGCCCGGTGAAATCAGCGGCGGCATGCAGAAAAGAGTGGCCATTGCCAGGGCGATTGTGCTGAATCCCAAATATTTGTTTTGTGATGAACCCAATTCAGGCCTTGATCCACTTACTTCAATTCGCATTGACAGGCTGCTGAAACAAATAACAGAAGATCATAATATAACCACAGTTATTAATACCCATGACATGAACTCTGTGATTGAAGTCGGAGATAATATTTTGTTTTTGTACAGAGGAAAGAAATGGTGGGAAGGCAATAAATCACAAATATTTTCTACTGGCAATGAAGAATTTAATAATTTTGTTTTTGCGTCTAAAGCAGTAAAAAAATTGATCAATTCATGAAGAAATGTACAATCATATTAATGCTGTATATGGCAATTGTGATAACTGGGTGTCATAAAAATGCTGCACAAACAGAGAAACCTGAATATTTGATTGCTGAAGATACACTTGCTCAAATCCTGGTCGATATACATAAAGCTGATGGTCTATTGGTTAGCAGGATTGTTGAAAAAAAAGACATTACACATGTTGAAATGTATCATTCGGTATTTAGTAAATATAATATAGATGAGGATGTTTTCAATAATACCATTAGATATTATACTGTAAACGATATTGAAACTTTGAATCAGGTGTATGATGAGGTATTGGCTGTTCTTAATGAGGAGCAGGCCAAATTAACGCAAAAACTCCAGGAATAAGTGTCTTTTCCATTTGAATATAAATCCCGATTTACATCTTTTGAATACGCGGATTTTAAGTTTTCACAGTCAAAATTCTTTCTGCTAAGGGATAAGTTTGATCGTAAATTCTCCCTTAACAACAAGCGAAGAGATGCATTTAGTTTCAGCTTTGATAAAGTTTTTGGCTTTTTGAGTTTTTCTGTCACGATTAAATATGTCCGGAGTAATCTGATTTATACAATTGATATGGTTCCTGCGCTGGTATTGGTTTTGGCCATTGTATTTGTTTCAATGTTTTTAACCAAAAGCAGCATTATGGTTAGTATGATCATTGGTGCTGTAGCTTTATTTCTGGTGTATATCCTATGCCTTTTGGTTGTTAATGGTATGGTAAGGCGTGAGATTGAAAGTTTTGTGCAGAAAGAAATGGAACGCATCGAAAAATCAGTCCATAATCCTGTATGCGTGAAATGCGGTTCGGAACTTCCGCCACATGCAAAATCATGCATGGTCTGTGGTTCCGCTGATGATGATGAAAATACATCCAACAATACCGTGAATAACCTGAATGTCAAATACACTTACAACACCAACACCAACAGCAACAATAACAATAACAATAACGATAACAATAACCAATGAGAAACAATAACCAATGAGACAGATTGCCGCCGGCCTCGCTTTTGATGGATATAAGTGGATTAAAAAACCCCTGATCAGATTGGATGATAGCGGTAAAATCATTGATGTTGACAGGTTTTATCCCCATAAAACAGAACCGGCTCAGACTGAATATTATAATGGTATTTTAACTCCCGGTTTTATTAATGCACATTTGCATTTGGAGTTGTCAGTTAGCAATTCCGTTTTTACTGACAGATCCGGGATGGCTGATTTTGTACAACATGTCAGGAATTGTCGTAAACAGCTGGCACAACCTGAGGATACAGATATAAAAATACAATTAAGAAAAATAAGAAATACGGGAACAGTTGCGCTGGTTGATGTTACTAATACAGGACTTATATCTGAAATCCTGAATGATTCTGCATTAAAAACGATCATTTTTTTTGAATATTACCTGCCAAATTCAGGTAAACTTCAACAACAAAAGAAAGCATTTTGTGATATAATAAGAAAATATCCTGATTGTCCCATATTTCCTGCATTGCATTCCCCATATATCATTACAGACTCAAATGTCAATGTGCTGAATAAAATATTTTCAAAACCTGTGAAAATTACATCTGTACATTTTATGGAAAGCAGAGGCGAAGAAAAATTGTATAAAAATTCAGGGCGGCTTTTTGATTTGTATCGCAAACTTGACGATCAATACATGCCATTTGTCAATCGTAAATCCTTAATTCGTGATGTTTTTGAAACTTTTTCCGGTGCTGAAAAGATATTGTTTGTACATAATACATTTATCAGCTCGGAAGATATTGAAAGTATTGAGTATTTGACTCATAAAACCAATAAGAAAATTGGTTTTGTGTTGTGTCCGCGGTCAAATTATAACATATCGGGAGTTGAACCACCTTATGAAGAGTTGAGAAAATCTGGTTTCCCGGTAATGCTGGGAACGGATAGTTTGCTCTCTGTTTCAAGTTTGTCTATCTTTGATGAGTTAAGGTTTGTGCATCATCGCCGCCCTGATATTCCGCCGGAAGAATTGTTGAAATGGATAACACTGAATCCGGCAAGGTTTTTCGCAATGGAAAATACCATGGGCAGTCTTGAACCCGGAAAAAAGCCCGGAATCAATCTTATTCACGGGATGGGAGTGGGGACAGAGCATTGGCCTGAAGGTACAGAAATAAAAGTTTTGGTGTAATGGCGACATTTTTATTCGATGATATCGTTTTTGGGCCTGTTAAATCCAGGCGTCTGGGGAACTCACTGGGAATAAACCTTTTGCCTGATGATGCAAAAGTTTGTACCTTTAATTGTGTGTATTGTGAATGCGGATGGACAAACATCGTAAGTTCGGGATTACCATCCGGAAAAGAAATCAAACAACGCATGGACGTTGAGTTTAAACGTTTGCATGAAAACCACGTGCCTGTTGATGTGATCACGTTTGCAGGAAATGGAGAACCCACATTGCATCCTGAATTTGATACCATCATTGACCACACCATAAAACTGAGGGATGGTTTTTTCCCGGACGCTGAAATTGCAGTGCTTACAAATGCCACTTTGTTGCATAAACAAGATGTGAATGAAGCCTTGCAGAAAGTGGAAAAACCCTTACTGAAACTGGATTCTGCTATAGAATCTACCGTTAAGGCCATGAACCAGCCGCAAATGCCATTTGATTTTCAACAATACCTTGAACACATCCGTAACTTTCCGGGAAAACGCATTATACAAACCATGTTTGTGAGGTTTCAGAAAAATGGAGAAATTGTTGATAATACAACAGAACATGAGTTGAAAGCCTGGTTACGTGAACTGGACAACATTAATCCTGATGCGGTGTTGATATATTCCATTGCCAGAGATACTCCGGATACAACGGTAACATCGGTTTCTAAAGAAGAACTGAAAAAAATTGCTGCCAGGGTAGAATATAATGGTCATAAGGCTCAGGTTTTCTGATGTTAAAAAATCAAAAAAAAATACTGATAGCGCCGCTTAACTGGGGCTTGGGGCATGTGAGCCGAATGATTCCGGTAATACGTTCTTTTCAAAACACAGGGTTTGATGTAACAGTTGCCGCTGCATCACCCGCTGCTGAATTGGTGAGGCAGGAATTTCCCCGATTGCGTATTGTTCCCATTAAATCATATAAAATACGGTATGCCCGTAATAAATTGCTGATGTTAAAATTGGTTGCACAGGCACCGGGGTTGATCAGGGATTTGCTGTATGAAAGGAAATGGATAAAACAATACGTAAAAACAGAAAAACCTGACATCATCATCTCGGACAACCGCTTTGGATTGTTTCATAGTGGCGTAAAATCTTACTATATCACGCATCAGGTGAATGTCATTATGCCTGAATATTTAATTGTTTTTCAGCCCTTTGTCCGGTATTTGCATCGACATTTGATCAAAAGATACAATGCATGTCTTATCCCTGATTTTTCTGATGGAGGTGGGTTGAGTGGTATTCTCGCCCATGCAAACAACGGTTTTAATTTCCCACATGTATATCTCGGTAGCCTTTCAGGGTTCATGGAGCTTGTTCCGAAAAAGGCAAACATTATTCCTGATGTGCTGGCAGTTGTCTCTGGCCCCGAACCACAACGTACGCTTTTTATCCGTAAATTACTCGATGTATTTTCCGCTGACAAAAGGCAGGTTTTGCTGATTGCAGGACAACCGGACATCTCTTACGATCATATTAATGACCATATCAGGGTTATTAATCACTTGAAGCGGGCAGAGTTGAAGTATCTTATGATGCATGCCCCCGTTCTGATTACACGTTCGGGGTACACCACATTAATGGATTTATTTGAAATAAAACGCAAGGCCATATTGATTCCAACACCGGGACAGACAGAACAGGAGTATTTGGCTTGGTATTTTCAGACAAAATATGATTTTAAGCTTATTACTCAGAAAAAAATGACTTCTGCAAAAATATTCCAGCCTGAACATTGCGGTAAGTGGAAATGCATGAACAACTCAAAACTATTGGATATAAATAGAAAGATCATAGAACTTGGATGTGATTAAAGATCGATTATTTAAAAAAGAAATCGGGCATAAACTACTCTCGGCAAAGATGGAAAGCCGCAACGTTTTAAATTTATTTTCAAATCTTTTAACCCCTTTAATAAAGGGTAACTAATCAGCAGACCTATGTAAACAACGGTTATTAACTGATAAGCGATTTAATTCACTTTTTTTATTTCTTAAGGTCTTTGTGCTTAGCGGTAAAAAATGCATACGACTAAATAGTTACCTTCAGGCTGACAGAACAAAAGATTCGGGCAAAACAAAAAACCAAGCCTCTATGTGACTTGGTTTTTTGTTTGATAAGGGAAACTTCTAATTTGTAAATGTATTTGTTTTATTCGTTTTGTCCTGTTTCACCATCGGATGCTGTCCGGGTTAAATTCCGTTGCTGATAACCCACTTCATCATAAGCCGCTCCAGATGAAGCAGTATCAGTGGTGACCATAACATTGTTTATGTTTTGGTACATATGAACTTCTGAATATTTTAGCATATTTAGTTCCCAGATGTAACTCATTTCACCATTGGCGTAGTTCATGATGGTAAAATCACGGGACACAGTAAAATCAGCCTCCCCTATTTCCTCTTCAGATTCCACAACAACGGTTGTTTTTATAGAATTGGTTTCATTGAGAACAACCAGTGACAGTCGCTCTTTCTTCTTATAATCATCAACGTTGTGCAGAAAATTCCAAGTGCCGTCCATTTCATGTTTTACCGTTCTGGTTTCTGTTGTTGTCTCAAATGTTTCCTGATCGGTTTCACTTTCTACAACTTCATATTCGAAGACATAAGTAAAATAACCGTTTTTATCAAAATTCATTTCTCCTTCCAGCACTTCGCCTTCAATTTCCTGCACACTGTCAGTCCCCAAAATATAAATTTCCTGATCGTAGTCAGGTGTTTGCACATCTGTGATTATTCGTTTCTGATCAGATGTGTCAACGATCTGCTTAACATTTTTATAATAGGAGGTAATGTCCCATTTTCCGGTTAAGCGTGCTTTTCTGGTTCGCAATGATATAAAGGGATCATCTTCCCCTACACCAAAACACCCTGTAAACAAGGGAAATATGATGGTGCTTAATAAAACCAATAGGATTGTAGATCTTTTTTTCTTCATTTTATATCAGGTTTATTCTAAATTTATGTAAAAAATCTAATCACACAAAAGTATTTTTATTTTTAGAAAAATCACAAATATTTTGATATTTTTTTTCAAAAGACCAAATTAATAAAATATTTCCATTAAAAGTTCAATATTAATAAAAAAATATTTTAAAACAAAAAAAATGTTAATGTCTGAAAATTAATTAATTGAATATAAAGAAAGATTTTTTACTTGAAAATCAGTGATGTATTTATGGTATTTATAAAAAAAATTAAGCCAAATAATCTGTGATTATGATGTGAAAGCCTTAAATCGGGTCTGCTGAAAAAGTCTGATGTGTAGGATATCCAAGGCGACAAGAAGAAGAAGACATATTAGGCTTAAAATGATACTGGTTGAATGCCCCTTGGTATAAGGTGTGCTTCAGGCTAACAAGCCCAAAAACCCTGCATTTAATATGGTAGCAAATGATGTAAGTAATAGACTGTTAGTAACTACTCAGTGCTAAAATTAAAAAACAGAGGTACAAAATTTCACCGCGAGACACAGAAATGCTAACCCGTCTGTCATACCTGCCGGCGTGGTGAACC
>CAZTNS010000129.1:0-8727 GCA_964615585.1 uncultured Bacteroidales bacterium
TTTATAAAAATGAAGTCATTGATTTACGCGGAAAAATGTCCTCCGAAACTTTAGGTAGTAATTCACAAAAAATTACATCTGTAGAACAAATGCGTGATTTTTTTCAACAATCCGGCCGTATTTATTTTGATGAAGGCAATTGTTCCGAATTCACCTATGAACAAGACTTTGACAATGGCTTTTTTGAAGAATTCAGGATGTTGGCTGGTTTTTCAAAAGCTACAGACACACTGCAGATCATTAATAATCTTAGACTGAAAAATGAGGACGGCAAGTTTAAAAATGGGTCAGTATTGTTTTTTGGTCTAAAGCCGGAACTGTTTTTCGAGAAGGCTGTTATCCGTTGCCTGGCTTATGAAGGTAACACCAAGGTACAAATCAGGGACGATAAAATCTGGGGAGGCGCCTTATACTTACAATATCAACAAGCAATGCAATGGTTAAAAACCCAATTGAATATCCGATACCATATTGAAGGAGGAGGCCCTCGAAAAGAACTATGGGAAATACCGGAAATAGCATTAAAAGAAGCCATTATCAACGCTCTATCGCATCGGGATTATTATGATAAAGGAGGTCGCATTTTAATTGAACTTTTTGATGATCGTTTAGAAATCACTAATCCTGGAGGATTGGTAAGCGCCATCCTTCCGAATGAGTTTGGTACCAAAAGCTCCAGTAGAAATCCATTGATTTTTGGACTGTTTGAACGCATTCACATGGTTGAACAGGTCGGATCAGGAATCAACAGAATAAAGACTGCACTTTTAACATCAGGATTACCCAAACCAGATTTCAAAATCAAGGGCATGTTTAGTATCGTTTTTTATCGAATTGTGAAGAAAACTAGGGAGAAAACTAGGGAGAAAACTAGGGAGAAAATAATTGATTTGATAAATCAAGACAAACAAATTACTACTGAAATCTTAGCTAAAAACATTGGCATTACAATTAAAGGAGTCGAATATCATTTATCTAATTTGAAAAAAGATAAAATATTAAAACGTATTGGTCCCGATAAGGGTGGTTATTGGGTTATTGATAAAAGGAATAATAAATAGTCAAAAAAAACCAAAGGATTGTATATTGCCGGCGAGGTGCTGAATCTGGATGCGCCAACAGGGGGATACAACCTTCAGATTGCCTGGAGCACAGGGTGGCTGGCCGGAGAAACAGGGAAGTTTGATATAAAATAAGATATTTTAACCGCTGAATATAATCAGCAATGGATTAATGGCCTTATTTTCTAGCCTCTGTGGGCTAAGGTTTTTATTTATAACTGTTACCCGCCTTCATTCAGGCAAAAGTCAAGCACGTCATTCCACACTTTTTGTTTTTCCTTTTCATTCAAGACTTCGTGTCGCATGTCCTCGTACAGTTTTAATTTTGGTTTCAATCCATATTTTTCAAACAGGCTTTTGGTTTTTTTCACGCCTTTCCCAAAATTTCCAACCGGGTCGTTGGCGCCGGAAATCAGTAATACATCAAGGGAAGAAGGCATTTTTTTCAGGGATGTTTTTTTGTGTATAAAGTTGATTCCGTACAGGAGGTCTCTGTAAAAACCACTGCTGGCAACAAACCCACAAAGATGGTCGTTGTTGTATGCTATTATTACGTTTTTATCCGAACATACCCATGCATTTTTTATGTCTTCATCTGCAAACCTCTTGTTAAAACCATCAAAACTCAACGCATGCAATAGCCCGGCTTTATCCTGAGGGTCTTTAAAATATAAACTCAAGTTTGCTAACATAAAACCGCCAACCCGCATGAACAGGTTATAATATCCGGTTCCGGACAATATCCACCGTTCAGCTATGCCGGATTGTACAATCATCAGATGACGAGCCAGGAAACTGCCCATGCTGTGCCCCAAAATGGAAACAGGCACATTGTATCGTGTATGTAATTGATTGTTAAAATAAATAAGGTCACGCACCACGTTGTTCCAACCTTGTTTCTCATCAAAGAAACCCATCTTCCCGGATTTTGCACCTGTGACACCATGACCGGGATGATCGTTGGCTGCCACTACAAAACCATGATTGCACATAAATTCTGCAAATTCACTATAACGGGCTGAATGTTCAGCCATGCCATGGATGATTTGCAGCACAGCCACGGGTTTAGTAGCAGGTTCCCAGATTCTGTAGAACACATGTTGTCCGGTTGCTGATGGAAATTGTCCCTGTTGTTCTTTCATCAATCAAGGTATTTGTCAAAACCATTCAGTTTCAATTCATTGTTTATTTTACGCATTTCTTCAAGCAGGGCTGGTGGCACAGGCACACCATGAGTACTGCGTTCGAGGTAATTTAAATGTTCTTTTTCTCCGGCTGTATAGATGTGTTTTTCTCCCGGCATTTTCTTTGAACTACGGATTGAACGCAATATATCTCCGGTTATACGCTTGAATGATTTTATGGTTGTGAAAGCTTCAACATTGATGGCGATGAAAAAATGACCCAGCCTGTATGGTATTTTTTCTCCATTGCGGAAACCTGACAGGGCATGCAGAAATTGTCCGCTTTGCAAGGCTGCTGACAAGATTTCAACAACAGTGGCATATCCGTATCCTTTATACCCGCCACCATCTTCACCAATGCCTCCCAATGGTGTCAGTGCTGCTTCTTTTTTTACCAGGGCATCCAATGCAGCTTTTGGATCGGTAAGGCTCTTTCCTTCACGGGTAATTACCCAACCTTCAGGCATTTTTTTTCCGTGCTTTTCGTAATATTCAAATTTGCCGCGCTGGGATACAGAAGTGGCACAATCCAGGAAAAACGGAAAATCTTCATCGCTGGGCATCACAAAGGTCAGCGGATTGGTACCGAGCATGTTTTCAATGCCGAAAGTCGGAGCTATGGATGGTCTGGCGTTGGTGCCGGTTATGCCTATCATGTTTTCTTTTTCGGCCATAAGACCATAATACCCGGCAATACCATAATGTGAAGAATTTCGTACGGACACCATACCAAGTCCATGGTGTTTGGCTTTGTTTATAGCCATCTCCATTGATTTTTTACTGATGACATGGCCCATTCCGTTATTTCCGTCCAGTACGGCAGTAGCTCCGAATTCTTTTACCACTTCAATATTGGTTTCAGGGTTTAAAATCCCGTCGTCTATTCTGTCGAGGTAAATTGGCTTTAACCGGTTGATGCCATGCGAATCAATCCCCAGTTTATCGGCCGTTATCAATACATCCGCTACAATGTCCGCATCTTTTTCAGGCACCCCTTTTTTCATCAGGCACTTCCGCATAAACTCTTCCAGTACATCAAAAGGTATGTGTTTCATATGTTTATTTTTAATTTTATGTAAATGTAAGGATAATACCTTAGATCCGCAAGCACAACATAACATTAGTTGCAGCCCGCCGGCGCCGAATATCCTGCTGCGCTGCATTGGTATTTTTTGAGCTGTGGGCAGAGTGACCTGAGAAACTCCTGCCCACAGCAAATCAAAAAAAGCAATGCAGGGTAGCAGATAGAAGGCAAAGGCGGAGACCATGGCCGATAAAAACCACCATGTTCCCGCTGCCCTGAAAAACAGAAACCACATAGCTGCCTGACAAAAATTCATTGTGAATTATTCTGTTCATTACTTTATGAAAAACTGGTATTTCCGGAGGCATTAATCATTATCTTTGAATGCTGAAACAATACTATTAATTGATAAATCAAAATCACACCGGATGCTATGGTTGTAAAGAATAAAAAGATATTTGTACTGGATACCAATGTGTTGCTGCATGATTTTAATTCCATTTTTAAATTCCAGGAAAACGACATTGTGTTGCCCATTGTGGTGCTTGAAGAATTAGACCATTTCAAAAAAGGCAATGACCTTATTAATTTTCATGCCCGTGAATTTACACGGGTGCTGGATAATTTAAGTGGTGACAAGGATACAACAGGTGGCATTGATTTGGGAGATGATCTTGGAAAGCTTTATATTGAAACAGGAAAGCCCTTTTCCACGAATCTGATCAACAGTTTCCCTGAGCATGTGCCTGACCATCGTATCCTGGCCATTGCAGAATATCTGAAAGAAAAGAAAAAAATCCACCAGGTGATATTGGTAACAAAGGATATTAATTTGAGGATGAAAGCCAAGTCACTCGGGTTGAAAGCGCAGGATTACCAAAACGATAAAGTGAATGATATTGATTTGATTCAATCTGCAGCCCTCATCAGGAATAAAATACCTCCTTCATTGATTGGACGGTTATATGATGAGCCCGAGGGGGTTCCCTATGATGATTTTGGGTTTAATGACAAGTTTTATCCTCACCAGTATTTTATTATGAAAAACGGGTCTCAGTCTGCACTGGCCCATTACGATGTGGATAAAAATGTCATTGAGCGGGTAGAAAAACGCCATGCATACGGGATAGAACCCAGAAATGCTGAACAGGCGTTTTCTATGGATGCACTCATGCGGCCAGATATACAGCTTGTAGCCCTGACAGGAAAAGCCGGAACCGGAAAAACCTTGCTTTCTCTGGCTGCAGCGCTTGCACAGCGCAAAGATTACCAACAGATTTACCTGGCCAGGCCAATAGTTCCTTTATCAAACCGGGATTTGGGCTATTTACCCGGCGATGCACAGGAAAAAATAGGCCCGTACATGGCACCCTTATTTGATAACCTGGCTGTCATCAAACATAATTACAGTCCCACAAGCCAGGATTTTCAGCGTATTGATGATATGCTTAAAAATGAAAAATTGGTGATTGAACCATTGGCTTACATCCGTGGACGCAGTTTGTCCCGCGTGTTTTTCATTGTGGATGAAGCGCAAAACCTGACGCCTCATGAGGTAAAAACCATCATCACCAGGGCAGGAGAGGGGACTAAGATAATATTTACCGGTGATATCCAGCAGATTGATTCGCCCTACCTTGATCTCAAATCGAACGGGTTGTCGTATCTGGCTGAAAAAATGCGCGGGCAGAATGTGTTTGCCCACATCAACCTTGTCAAGGGAGAACGTTCACCATTGGCAGAACTTGCTTCAGACCTGTTATAAATTATGAAAAACAAGCTGGCGGTAGTCATATTGAATTGGAATGGTCGTCATTTTCTGGAAAAATTTTTGCCGGGAGTGGTGAAATATGCGGATATCCCCGGTGTGGATGTTGTGGTGGCTGATAACGCTTCTAAAGATGATTCGGTTGCCTGGATGACAGAACACTACAGTGACAAAGTACGCATTCTGAAATTTGAAGAGAACCATGGGTTTGCCGGCGGGTACAACCGTGCGTTTCAGCAATTGGAATATGAATATATCTGCTTGCTCAATTCCGATGTGGAAATCAGACAGCCGTGGATTGAACCGGCCCTGAATTATCTTGAAAACCATGATGATGTGGGCGTTGTGTGTGCCAAGCTTTTGGATCAGAAAAACCCCGGATATTTTGAATACGCCAGTGCGGCAGGTGGTTATATTGATAAATACGGCTATCCGTTTTGCCGGGGCCGCATTTTTGAGCATGTTGAAAAAGACCACGGCCAATACGATGAAATCCATGATGTGTTATGGGGTGCCGGTGCAGCATTGTTTTTTCGACGTGATTTGTGGAATGATCACGATGGTTTGGATGAGGACTTTTTTGCTCACATGGAAGAAATTGACCTGTGCTGGCGCATAAAAAACAGCGGGATACGTGTTGTGTGTGTGCCGGAATCTGTGGTTTATCATGTGGGAGGTGGGACCTTGCCTAAAAATGAACCACGCAAAACGTTTTTAAATTTCAGAAACAACTTATGGATGTTGCAAAAAAACCTGCCGCCAAAACGGTATAGGTCTGTGATGATTGCCCGGTTCTGGCTGGATATGCTGGCTGCCGTAAGTTTTGTGTTTTCCGGCCGGATGAAAGATGCAGGTGCCGTTTTTAAAGCGTGGAATAACGTCAGGAAAACACGGTCAAAAACCATGGAGAAACGCAGACAGATGCAGGCTTTTAAAAGCAACCTGCACAATGCGGGATTTTACAATGGCAGCATACTGTGGCAATATCATGTTAGAAAAAGAAAGCGGTTTTCAGACATTAATGTATAATTTTAAAGGGATTATAAGTGAAGATAATGTAGTAAAAATGAATAAATATTCGCAAAATGCGAAACGCAAAATGCGAAACTCAATTTTCAAATTTGATGTAATGTTCTAAGAAAACATCATAAAGCCGGTATGAGTTATTTTCCTTTAGCAGAATTTGTTTGGTTAACAATGAGTTAATTAACCGGTGCATGCTGCTTGAACTTTCAATACCGGAATTTATCAAAAACCCTGACGACGTTGGTGATTTTACAATCCCCTTTTTCCCGATTGCCTTAAGAAGCATAAATTGTTGTTTGGTCAATAAATCTGGTAATTCGCTGTAATATACGGATTTTTCGAGGATATAATCTTTGAACAATTGCTTAAATTCTGACAGTAATACTGTTTTCTTCTTGATGCTAAACAAAAGATTAAGCATGGCTTGAGTATAATATGTATGCCTATATGATTCATTGAGGATAAAATCCAGCACTTCTGCATCAATGGTCTTTTCAGCAGATTTAAAATGCCTGGTTATGAAATCTGAGTATTTTATCTTGCTGATTTTATCTATTGATAACATCCTCGTTGATTGATAAAATGGCATTTTATGAGATGTAAAAATATCGGAAAGCAGATGCTTTTCACTTCCGGAAAAAATAAAGTTGACATTATCAATACTTTGAGTTAATGCCCTTAGCTTTGCTTCAAAAAGTAAATGCTTATCATAATTCCTGATTTCCTGAAATTCATCAATTGCCATTATAACAGGTGTTTTCAGGGTTTTAATGAAGTAAAACAATTCTTCAATACTGTTAAATTCTGCATTTTTTTCTTTATAGATGATATCAACTGATGGTTTCCCATCAGAACATATAGTGAATGATGCACCAATAGATTTTAGCAAATCAAGTATTTTAGAGGTGAATTTCTTTTTACTGAGCAACTTACTTTGTATCGTACTGTTTATAAGAGTTTTTGAAAAATCTTCAATACTTGTAGTTCCCCATATATCAACATATATACAATTGTATTCATTTTCCAAATTATAAAAAACATGTTTAATTAATGCGGACTTTCCCAATCTGCGATAGCCGTATAGAGTTATATCCTGGCTGTTTTTCAAGGCAGTCAGAATTTTATTAGTCTCGTTTTCCCTGTCGCAAAAATATGTTGGGCATTTATAACCTCTCAATAGAAATGGATTCATTGTTTTTTATTTTTTTTGTAAACATAATAAATATTTCTGATAATGCGAATCGCAAATTGCGAAATTGTAACTACTCAGTGCTAAAATTAAATAAGAGTTGACTATTCAGACGCATTTGATTTTCACCGCAAAGACGGAGAGGCGCTAAGAAATTGAATAATTTGGTCACATAGACAGTTAACATTGGTTAACACTGGTTAAAAACGGTTGCGATATGTATTATTTCTCATAATACTGGCACTACATAAGTAACCGATTTTAACCATTATTAACAGTTTTTAACCGTTGTTAATTTACAAATTTTAAACCTTTGCGACATTGCGATTCTGCGGTGAGGAGATACTTTTGCTGATACTGATTAGTTACGCGAAATTTAATTTCACTCAAAAATAATCATTATATTGCAAATCAAAATGAAGCGATATGAACAATAATGGTAATTTTTTAGCGCTTGTAAAACAAAGGCAATCGCAGCGACAATATGCTGATAAGCCTGTAGAGAAGGAAAAGCTGATGCGTTGCCTTGAAGCAGCACGATTAGCTCCATCCGCCTGCAATGCTCAACCCTGGAAATTCATTGTTGTGGATGATGCCGATTTGAAAAATAAAGTAGCAGATACCACCAGTAACCGCTTGCTCCCGATTAATCACTGGACAAAGCAGGCCCCTGTACATGTAGTGTTGGTATTGGAAAGCCCGAATTTTACATCCAAACTCGGGGAAATTGTGCGCGATAAAAAATTCGTGCTTATGGACGTGGGAATTGCTGCGGAGCATTTTTGTTTGCAGGCCGCTGATGAAGGGCTTGGTACCTGCATGATTGGTTGGTTTAACGAAAGCAAAGTGAAGGAATTGTTGCATATCCCTGAAAAAAAGCGAGCCATGCTTATCATCAGTGCCGGTTATCCCGCGGGAAAGCACAGGAAAAAATCAAGGAAAGATTTGGATGACATCGTAAGTTATAATGCTTATTAATAACCCCTGAAATTGTCAGGTGTGTCATAAAAACGGGGACATTATGTGCTGAGACTAATACCAAGTTCCGTTTACTTCGGCTTCGCTTGCTTCAGCCCTGCTCAGCGTGGATGGCAGCGATGATAACACGGGGGAGGTGTTCCGGACAAACGGCCCCGAAACCCTCACCAACACCTGGCGCATGTTTACCGCCAATAACGAAAAAGCCAGCTTTTTTGTGCCCGCCGAAAGCAGAGATTTGGTAATATTAGTATTAAATCAACCATCCGTAAACCATCATTCATTTTTTGTATAATATCAAAATCTATATTATATCATAATCTAATTTTTTGTATATTGCATTTTCAAACAATAAAACAAAACATCATGAAACCAAAACTCCACATCCTCCTCATCCTTTGGCTCATCCCGGCATTACTCCATGCCCAGCAAAACCCCAACGTCAACCGCACCCTCAACTGGAAGTTTGGAGGTGCCATTGGCATACATTTTGACTT
>CAZTNS010000130.1:0-8539 GCA_964615585.1 uncultured Bacteroidales bacterium
AAGGTCTGTATTTGAGTATGGTCTTAATCCTTCTTTTTACAATATATGGAATCTGACATGATGCAGGTAGTAAGGGATAATGCTGTCTATGGCTGGTCTTAATCCTTCTTTTTACAATATATGGAATCTGACGTAAAGTAGTAAGACTAAAGGGCGCAAGCCCTTTAGGTCTTAATCCTTCTTTTTACAATATATGGAATCTGACCCTAAAAAGATAAAAAGGCTGAAGAAAGCAGTCTTAATCCTTCTTTTTACAATATATGGAATCTGACAAGCCCTTTAGCATCATTCGCAGACTCTTTTCAGGGTCTTAATCCTTCTTTTTACAATATATGGAATCTGACCAAACCAAAAAGGATATATTATGAACAAAGAACATTTGTCTTAATCCTTCTTTTTACAATATATGGAATCTGACGATTTATCTTCATTAACATCAGCCGGTAAAGAGTTTCTGTGTTAATCCTTCTCTATACAAAATATGGAATCTGACAGAAAAACATTAAAAAATTCAGTCCCAGCAAAACTGTCTTAATCCTTCTTTTTACAATATATGGAATCTGACAGCATCATGAAGGCAGAGTTATCCGAGGATAAGTACAGTCTTAATCCTTCTTTTTACAATATATGGAATCTGACCTTGAAGGAAAAAACAAAGCTGAGAAAAAAATCGTCTTAATCCTTCTTTTTACAATATATGGAATCTGACTTATATGTTAAGGTAATGTTAATAAAATGTTAAAGCGTCTTAATCCTTCTTTTTACAATATATGGAATCTGACTGAATTCTAACTGGTTGATAACCAGTACTAACAGGTCTTAATCCTTCTTTTTACAATATATGGAATCTGACGTCTGCGAAGATGTGCAATCCTTTGATCCCGAAAGGGGTCTTAATCCTTCTTTTTACAATATATGGAATCTGACTCCCGATATTTCCAATAAAAAAAGAATTGCTACTCCGTCTTAATCCTTCTTTTTACAATATATGGAATCTGACAGAATCAATATTGAGTTTATTGCTCAATACAAAACATAGTCTTAATCCTTCTTTTTACAATATATGGAATCTGACGGGCTCACATCTATCTTAAAGATAGTGTTAGTGCAGGTCTTAATCCTTCTTTTTACAATATATGGAATCTGACATAAAACAATTACTTTTGTAAATTCAATAAAAAATTAGTCTTAATCCTTCTTTTTACAATATATGGAATCTGACATAAAACAATTACTTTTGTAAATTCAATAAAAAATTAGTCTTAATCCTTCTTTTTACAATATATGGAATCTGACATGATACACCCACCTCCATAAGAATCAAGGAGGAACTGTCTTAATCCTTCTTTTTACAATATATGGAATCTGACACGAAACCAGCGAAAGAAAAAGAGAGATTGCACTTGATAGTCTTAATCCTTCTTTTTACAATATATGGAATCTGACAAAATTATGAATAGAATAATGCTATATTTCACAATGCCGTCTTAATCCTTCTTTTTACAATATATGGAATCTGACTCCGAGACAACATCACCAGAAACAACAGAATCAAACGGTCTTAATCCTTCTTTTTACAATATATGGAATCTGACAATTTAACAAGATTGCCTTAAGGAAAATCGAAAGATTGTCTTAATCCTTCTTTTTACAATATATGGAATCTGACTCAGAATTGAAAGGTTGTAAGATTGAAGACATAACAGTCTTAATCCTTCTTTTTACAATATATGGAATCTGACCCGTTAAAATTAATTTCTTATAAATGAGGCACTTGAGTTGTTGATAACTTGAAAAGTGCAAATTCTTCCTACGAAATGCACCCCATTTTTGAAGGGGGCAAAGGTACAATAAATAATAAACATACGCAAATAAAATTTTTATGTTTTTCAAAATAAAAAAGCAATATGTCAAAGAGCTTTTGTGTAAAAATAGTTAAAAATTTTTCGTCCTCAAAAAAACAAGGTATTTTTATTGCCCAATATCATATCAAGGTTGATATCTTGTCCTATTATTTTCATTGATTGCAGAAAATCACCGGAAACGGGTACCAGCAAAATACTGTCATCGTTATCATACATCGCTTGTATTGCTTTCAGGCTTTCATGGATTTCTCTGAATGTTTTACGGTCGCTTTCTGTCAGGTAAATTGATTTCTGTATTCTTGTACAACCTTTATCAAGCAGGTAATCGGCTATTTGCTTCCTTACTTTATGGTTTTCAATATCATACATAACAAAATATATCATATTCCCCGGGTTTTCTTTTTTTCGATTAAACAATTTCAATATATTTTCAATACGTACCTCCAGGCTTGCCATGGGGTCATCTTGTTTTTCTGTATCAACATATTGCCTTTCGCTGATGCCTGCTTTCTTTATCAGCTTTACTTTTTTGATGAATTCTTTTTCCCTGTTTTGTTTCATGTTGTGCTGTTATCCGAACAATTGTGTTGCCAGTATTTGATGTGCTATATCCGTTAATGCTTTATCGCTGCCTCTTTTGGGTGTTTTTACCAGTGAAAATCCTTTTTTTCCATAAAACACATTTATTTCAGCCCATTTTCTGCCTATGGATATCCGGAGTTTTTTTCCGTAATTTATACTTGTGACCTCCTCCAGTATCAATTTATGGTCTTCCAGTGTTTTTCTGAATTCTTCAATGATTTCCTCTGTTTCTTCAGGCACAAATATCTGTTTTTCCGCTTTGGTTTTGTAATCCGGCTTCAATGTTTTTTTTATATTAGTAAGTACCTCATCTTCTATGTGTTGTTTATCATCTACCTTATTATCCTTGCGGGGCTGATTTTTTATAAATGCTTTGTTTTCTTTTTCTATTTGCTTGATTTCATACGGGTTGTTAAAGTCAGTGTATTTTTCCATGTCAACAGCCATAGCTTTTTCGTTGTACCATGCATCCGGGTCATAACTAAAGAAACAAGCCCTGGTAACATCTGACGTGTTCATATCAATAACAGATTCCAGTTTTTTGCTTATGGCAAATTGCCGTGCAAAACTTTTATAAAACTGGCTGTATTTTCCATAATCATAACACGGGTTTTTTAAATTGAAGACAATTTTCAACCCATCGTATCCGGGTGAAGCAAACATTAAAGCTATTTGTTTATCATTGCTTAACTCAGCTTTTAGCTGATTGATATCAAAATCATGTTCTGTCAGATGATCAAGGTCAATAATGAAATGATGAACAACGGCAAAATTATCTGTTTTGCGGAACGGGGGCTTGAAAATGCCGGTAACAATATAGGGTAAATTTCTTTTTTGCCGGTTGTATTGTTTTTCATCAATTGTACGGAGTTTACGTAATTGCTGTACAAATTCTTTCAATTTAGGCTTGGGATGTCTTATTGCATTGTGAAAATATGCAATGTCTATTTTCTGTAGATTATCCCGTGGGCTGGTAATGTTTTTTCCTGCTTGTAACATAACCTTATATCTTTAGAAATTGTTGAGCTAATTGTTGGGCGTATAGGTCAATATGATTTATTCTGGATCTTTGGATGCCATTCATTGAAATCACTTCATCCATATAATCATTAACAGATTGTATCAATATGCGTTTTCCCATGCTTTCGAGCCAGTACGAATCATCATCTTTAACCGAGTAACAATCTTCATCAATCACTTCCTGCATGCATAAGTTAATCACTACGTAATCGATCCAAATCCGGAATTTTTCAATGACATCAAAAACCAAAACAGGACGGTTGTAATCTTCGCGGTGCATAACGCCTATATAGGGATCAATCCCATTTTTTATTAAAGCTGTTTCAACCTTTCCGTATAATATGCCGTAACCATAATTAAGTAAGCAATTAAAAATATCCATAGCCGGATTTTGGCTCCGTTTTTCAAACTTGTACTTATCCGGTAAAAAATCAGAAATGACCTTTAGATATACCCTGGTGGCATTTCCCTCCCAACCTCTCAGTGCAGGTGATATTTCATTGACAAATTCAGCTTTCAGGCTGTTGACTTTTGTTTTGTAATCATTGAGTTTTCTTATCGCTTTTTCAATCTTGCTTTCATCTTTTTCGTTTTTTGTGTCAAATGAATAAAGTAAAGCGATCTGGTTATCAATTTTGTCAGACAACACTGATTTTATCCATGTTACCGCTGGCTTACTGAAGGTAAAATCAAGTTGTTTGTGCCTGATTGTACTCACCGAGCCAAATTTCATGCTCCATAACCGGCCGGCATGGTTGCCGCTGTTATCAATGAAAAACACATCAATTTCATTTTCAAGAGCCATTAAAGCAGCATCTGAGCTGATTTGTGCTCCTTTTGAAATCAAAATGTGTCTGACTTTTGATGGCAAAACCCGTTGTTTACCATCTTTGTGTACAACCACAAAGTTTTGATGGTCTTTTGTCAAATAGGTTCCGTATGTGTTCAATACTAAATCCATGTTGGTGAGTTTTTATCTGATATAATAATTATCCAAAATGTGAATATGTTTTCTTGCTCTTGTCAAGGCTGTATATGTCCATCGGTACTGATTTTCTAAGGGGAAATAAAACATGCTGCGTTCAAGTGCTATAAACACATGATCCCATTCGCCGCCCTGGGCTTTGTAACAGGTGCCTGCATAGCCGTATCCCACGCGTAAGGCATTGGCATAAGGTTCGTTGCGTACATAGTCGTTAAATTCATGCCCTTTCGTGTCAATGCCAAGCTCATTGGCGCGTCCAAATAAATACCGTCTGAGTTTGTATTCCTCTTCTTCTGTAAGGTTGTTTTTGTCACGCTGTAGCAAATCTTCAAACAAAATCACCTTCCGTATGCGTTCGACTCTGGCTTTGGGGTCATAAAACTTAAGCTCAACCTCCCTGAACTTAAACCCGGCTTTGAAAATTGGCCGGGGATTTACCCAGGTTACCTGGGCTGAATCCCCATTCATCAAATCATACAGGTAATTGTTTTGCGTGATCATTAATATGTCATTTTCCCTGATTGCTTTGGGGGATTTCCCTTTACACAATTGTTGTCTGATTTGTAAGTTAAGCCAATTGGCTTTTTTGTTGGATAGAGTGATGAATTTTAAATTATCAATTCCAACTTTTCGTGCAAGATCAACAAAGCTTTTTACCATTTGACTCTCGTTGTGATAAACCTGAATATCACTCATCCCGCTGGCTCTGATACTTAGTTTGGGATAGGAGGATTCAGCGATATGGTCACGCAAGTGCCGGGTATTTTTAAAAATTCCACTGCTTTTATTAAAACGCATTATTTGCCTTAGCTCAAATTGGTTTGCGGTCAAGTTAAAATGCTTTTGAAAATACGTGGGGTTCAGTGCCGGAGAATACAAGTAATTAACAGGTGGTAACTGGGCATTGTCGCCTATGAATATGATTTTTCTGCTGCCGATGTAATTCAGACTGTCAGCCAGCAATCTGCCGGTTCCGAAATTCAATCGTACCTGCAGGCTTTTTCTGTCAGAAAGTTGCGATGATTCATCTACCACATACACGCTGTTTTCTTTGCTGTCATTAAGATTAAGCTCATAATACAGTCTGATTATGCGTTGTTTTTTGTCTTCCTCAGAAAGTTTTAATCTGTAAATGCTGCGATGAATGGTGTCCGCCTGCAAACCTGTCTTACCACCGATAACCTTTGCAGCCCGGCCGGTAGTAGCCCAGAAATGCATGCTCCGCTCATTTTCAATGAGTTTGTTTATGCCCTTCAATAAACTGGTTTTACCGGTTCCAGCATAACCTCGTAAGATAAATACTTGCTGTTCGTTCGATTTAATAAAGCCCAATATCTTTTGTACCGCTTGACGTTGTTCAGAGGTTAAATCAAAATCGAAATGATTTTCGTTAAAACTCATAATGCAGTGAATTTAAATTGCTAATATCAAAAGTAATCATTCCCCGTGTTTTTAACAACGATACACATATTTTTTTGTCAAAATAAAGCATAATATGTACTTTTGAGATGAAAGATTCAGCTTATGCCCAAAAACAAACAAGCCCTTTTGCGATACCAGGTAATAGATGCCTGTTTGAGCAACCGTTTTCATGTGAGTAGTGATGGCAATATGGCCGGATACTGGCCAATTGATGCCCTTGCCGACCGTGTAAGCACAGAATTGGGTATTTCGGTTGCCGAACGAACGATTCGCAAAGACATCAGCGATTTGAAAAATGGTATATTGGGGATTCCTGTACCTGTTAGCAACAAACGCAGCATGGGATATTATTACACGGAAATGGGATTCCATCTTTTCAACATGCGATTGAATCAGCATGAAGCTTTTCACCTGAGCGAGGCTGTGCATCATATTGACCATTTGATGACGCATCAATATTTCAGGCAATTGTCGGGATGCCTTAAAAAGCTCAATGTGAATACCATTCCTGAAGAAAAACTGGTTATGTCGCTGCAACCATACAATAATCCGCCGGCTTATGCCTGGTTGAAGAAAATCGTTGATGCTATAGAATCTCAGCAGGTATTGTGTATGAAATATCAGCCGTATTCCCCCCCTGCACAAATTGAGGTAGAGGTACATCCATATTTGATCAAGGAATACAATCAACGGCTTTATATGCTGGCCTGGGATGCGACAAATAAAGAGTATTATGTTTTTGGCCTCGACAGAATAAAAGGATTGTCCCCATTGAATAAACCATGGCATAATGCCCCTGCAGGGATTAAAAAATCTTATTTTGAGCATATTGTTGGCGTCAGTTTGCCGCGACATTTGAAAGTTGAAACGGTGCAAATCGAAATACATAAAAACCGGTTGCCTTATGTGCTGAGTAAACCATTGCATAAATCACAACGTTTTGTTTCCAAAAATGGAGAATGGGGGATACTTGAATTTGACCTTATTGTTAACAGGGATTTGAAACAATGGATTCTTGAAAAAGGAAAAGATGCCCGGGTTGTATCTCCCGGACACCTTAAACATGAAATTGTAACTGAAATGATTGCTGCGCAAAACAATTATTAGCATTAAGCGGCAACCACAAACACAAGCCCCAGCAGCATAACAATTGCGCCAATCAGAATGCTGGCAAACAAAAGAACCAATAACCCCAGGATAATCAGTATCCAGCCGATTACCTTCAACCCGATGTTTCCATCATCATATTGATGATCATTGAAATATTTGTTAGGATGCGGCAATTGATTTGTTTGCTGGAGCGATGGGTTTAAAATACCTGCTACCCAATTTCCATGCTGATGTATTTTATGCTTTGATTTTTCCTTCAATTGTTTGCCACGGCATTTATTTGAACTTTGTTTCTTTTTAGATTCTTCTTGTTGGAAGATTTCTTTAGGTGCTATTGGTTTTGTGGTTTTTTTGTTGACTTTTGTGTTTCCATGGTTTGTTCTGCTTGCATGATATGTTAATGCACCATCGGTATGTTGATTTTGCTGTGTATCGCTTTGAGATTGTGATGCCAGTTTGTCATCATTGCTTTTTACTTTTGTGTTTTTGTGTACATAATAACCTGGCAAATAACGTCGTTTAGTCACACTGCAGGAAGTAAAGATAAAACCTGCAAAAACCATTAACAATAATACTGTAATTGTGTTTTTCATTGTAGTGTAATTTTTTGTGTTCATATTAAGGATACGCTTAATGACCATGTGCTTCAAGCCATAGGCTTACATCTCTCCATGTCATATCATCATCATAATTCCATTCTCCATCGGTTAATGCATCCATGGTTTCTCTGATTAAGGCTTCATCTGTGTATTCGTCGTCATACATACGCTTTCATTTTTATTTGGTTCAACATACATTTACCACAGCGAAGGGCTGTATTCTTTAGTTTTTTGAGGTATTCCATATTTATTGTTATTATAAATTTCGATGCCGCCACCATTCTTTTTTCTTATTTTTCCGGTTTTTTGAGGCAGCCCATAACTGTTATTTTCATAAATGTCATATCCATCAAACATATTTTTTTTAATACTGCCGCTTTTTTGAGGCAACCCCATATTGTTGTATTCATAAATTTCTATCTCATTTGTATATGAGTTATAATCATTATACCCTGATTTTTGAGGGAGGCCGTAATTGTTGTATTCATAAACTTCCACTTGTCCTGTGAAATCATCTGTTACCGAGTATCCTGTCTTTTGTGGTATGCCATACGCATTATTCTCATAACAATCGTATCCCCAATAATTATTTTCAATGAGCTCACCTGTTTGTTGAGGCAGGCCATAACTGTTATTTTCATAAACATCCCACACATTTTGAGCGTATAAGCCAAAAACGCTTATGTGCAACAGAATTAGAATTAAATTACATTTTTTCATCATATTATTTTTTGGTTAATGCCAAATCCAGCTAATTATTTCATTCTCCTGGAGAATGCTCAATTCAACCCAGCTGCCATCAGTATAATCATCCCAGATCATTTGTCCTTCTCTTTTTACATAATTGGCGTTGAATGCTTTTATTATGTTATTTATGTATTTTAAAGCAGTGACATTTGCGACACTCAGAAGTTTTGACGAACTGCTGTTATCTTCAAAATAAAACACCAGCATTT
>CAZTNS010000131.1:0-8362 GCA_964615585.1 uncultured Bacteroidales bacterium
TTTTAATGGATAAGGATGAGTTTTACAGATGAATAAGTAAACGAAAGAACATGCCGAAAAAACTTCAGTCGTAATATGAATTTATAAAAAATCAGTTGGCAAGATGTTCAAGTCTATGGGCTGCACAAATAAAAGATAGATTAAAAGAATATTTTGAAGAATTACCAGATGTTCATTCAAAAACGGTTTACAATTTTGTCCAGCAGATAAGGCAGGAAAATAATTTACCAAAAAAACCTGTTAAATCACCACGGCAATACGTTAAAGAAGTGGAACTTGCATATGGCAAGGAAGCCCAGGTGGATTTTGGTGAATATAATATGGCAAAAGCAAGTGGAGGTCGTCAGAAAGTTTACTTTTTTGCCATGATATTAAGTCGTTCACGCGGGAAGTTTATTTACTTTCAATTGGTGCCATTTACCAGTTCAACAGCCGTTGAAGCTCATCAATTGGCTTTTGAGTATTTTGGCAGGGTCCCTGAGAAAATACGCTATGATCAAGACCGTGTTTTTATGGTAGAAGAAAATATGGGGTATCTGATATTTAACAACAGATTTTAATAATTACCATAGAAGGGAAAGCTTTAGTGCGGTATTTTGTCGTAAAGCAGTCCCGGAGTGCAAAGGCAAAGTAGATAATGTTGTAAGGTATGTAAAAGAGAGCTTTTTAGGGGGGAAGAAAATACACCAATACAAATGGATTAAATCAGCAGACTTTAGGCTGGCTTAAGCGTACAGGGAATGGCAAAAAATACTCCACGACCAATAAGGTTCCTTTGGAAGAAATATAAATGGTGGGAATAAAAATAACCTTAAACACTTAAAAAGCATGTTGCGGAAAAACAAATTATGTAAAAAGCATGTTGCACGTCATAAGGTTTTTTTGTACTTTTACCATGAAATCAATGAATTTATGAATTGGTGTTCATAAGCAAGTATAATAGAAAAGAATTTTGAACCAATAAAGTTTAATGAAATGAAAATGCGAACCTTGTTTTTTTTCTTACTTATTCCATTCATATTCAGCAACCATGCAAACAGTCAAACGGCTGAGGAATATTACGAGCAGGGAAATGCAAAAGGGAATTCAGGAGACTTTAAGGGGGCCATAGCTGACTATACCAAAGCCATAGGGATTGATCCTGAGTATGCAGATGCTTATGCATACCGCGGACTTGCCAAAATAAAATCAGGCAACTACATGGAAGCCATAGTTGACTACACAAAAGCTATAGAACTTGATCCTAATAATCCGGAATATTATTACAACATGGGATTGGCTAAGGGGAACTTAGGAGAATACCACGAAGCCATAGCAGACTACACAAAAGCCATAGAGCTTGATCCTGAATATGCAGTTGCTTATTACAACAGGGGCATTTCCAAAGTTTTCTCAGGCGACAAGTACGAAGGATGTTCGGATTTAAACAACGCCGTGGAATTAGGGTATGAAAAAGCACATGAGGCAATACAGGAGTTTTGCAATTAAGTTTTTAAGTTTAGAATAATGTAATCCCCACCATCGCAACATCATTCCCCGATTATTTTAATCAACACACGTTTTCTGCGTTTGCCGTCAAATTCACCGTAAAAGATTTGCTCCCAGTGGCCAAAATCCAGTTTTCCACCGGTAACTGCCACTACTACCTCACGTCCCATGACAGTACGTTTCAGGTGTGCATCACCATTGTCTTCGGCGGTGTTGTGCCGGTAGCGTGAATGCGGTTTTTCCGGTGCCAGTTTTTCCAGCCAGTCCTCAAAATCCTGGTGCAAACCCGGCTCATCGTCATTGATGAACACACTGGAAGTGATGTGCATGGAATTTACAAGGCAGAGGCCTTCGCTTATGCCGGATTTTTGCAGTTCTTCTTCAACAACAGGGGTGATGTTAATCAGTTCCCTGCGCTTGGGGATATCAAACCATACTTCTTTGCGATGTGATTTCATATGTTTATAATTTAGATTTTCAAAGGTCATATGGAACCTCCATATGCTTCACAGCCATCATTACGGCTAACTACAGCGAATAATCATCCGCGTATATGTTAATGCTTTTGTCATGGAGGTTTCATAAGGTAATATTTTATGTTTTTATAAGCGTTTTCAGAATGGTTTCAATTCTGTTATTCAGTTCTTTTTCTTTCAATAAAAGCTCACCTGTATTATTCAGCGTTGTACGGACAGAAACATAAAATTTTATTTTCGGTTCGGTACCGCTGGGGCGTATGCTTATTTTGGTTCCGTCTGACAACAAAAATTGCAACACATCAGATTTTGGCAGTGTAATATCGTACCTCAAATCGCTGATTTTATCAACGGCCTGCTGTTTTAAAAAATCGTTGACCATGGTTACCTTTACACCATCAATGCTATCGGGACTATTGTCCCTGAGCTTTTCCATCATGCGTCTTATCTCTTCTTCCCCGGCCTTGCCCTCTTTCTTAATCGACACCAATTCTTCTTTAAAGAATCCGTATTTTAAGTATATCTCAATCAGGATATCATACAGTGTTTTACTTTTAGATTTTGCCCAGGCTGCTGTTTCCGCAATTAAACCACAAGCCATAACCGCATCTTTATCCCGGATAAAATCAGCGGCAAGGTATCCGTATGATTCTTCGCCACCAATGATGAATATTTCTTTGCCTTCAAGTTCACGTATTTTGGCTGCAATGAACTTGAAACCCGTAAGTGTGTCGTAACTGTTGATATCAAAACTTTCAGTAATTTCGGCAAGCAATTCACTGGTAACAATGGTTTTTACCGTAAAACCGTTTTCCGGTAATTTTCCGCTTTGTTTCAGGTTACTAAGCACATAATAATACAAAATTGAAGCCGTCTGGTTGCCGTTTAGAAACTGGTATGAACCATCTTTTTTTCTAACGATCACCCCTACCCTGTCCCCATCGGGATCGGTTCCCATAACAATATCGGCATTCGTTTCATGAGCTTTTTTCATGGCCAGATCAAAAGCCGCTGATTCTTCAGGGTTGGGTGATTCCACCGTAGGAAAATTTCCGTCTGTCATATCCTGCTCCGGCACATGAATGACATTGGTAAAACCCAGGGCTTCCAGGAACCTGGGAACCATAATCACCCCCGTGCCGTGCAAAGGTGTATATACTATTGGCATATCGTTCTGAGCTTTTATCGCCTCCGGAGATAAACTCAATTTCGACAATTTTTCCATGTAAGCATTGTCCACTTCCTCACCAATGGTGTGAATCAGTTTATTATCGGCATCACTTTTTACATTATCAGGCGAACTAATGGCCTGTACCATTTCTATAATGCCCTTGTCGTGCGGATAAATTATCTGGCCACCGTCTTCCCAGTACACTTTATATCCATTGTATTCTTTTGGATTATGGGAGGCTGTGATCATCACTCCACATTGACACTCCAAATGCCTGATAGCAAAGGACAATTCAGGCGTGGGCCTGAGCTTGTCAAACAAAAATACTTCAAACCCGTTGGCACTCAATACATTTGCTGTTGTTTTTGCAAACAAGGTGGAATTGTTACGGCAATCGTAAGCTATTGCTGCTTTGGGATGTTTCATTTTTATCTGCGACTTCACATAATTTGCCAATCCCTGGGTAGCCATGCCAACCGTATATACATTCATCCGGTTAGACCCAATTCCCATGATGCCACGCATGCCACCGGTACCAAATTCCAAATCCTTGTAGAAAGCCTCTTCCGCACCTTCCGGATCATTGGCAATCATATCTTTAATGTTGTCTTTGCTTTCTTTATCAATCTCTGAATGCAACCAAAGATCAATTTTTTTCACAGTGTTCTCACTCAGTTGATTATTCTTCATATCATTATTTTTAGAGAATTACACATAACTATGCCATATTGTTCAGGGCATTTCGAATCAATTTCACAACATATTATCATACTGTTACAGCCTGTTTTCCCAGGTAACAATTAAAATATCAATTTTAACATGCATAACATGCAAAATCTTTCTGTATTGTCTCAAAATAATTTTATCTTAGCAAATTTAGAAATAATACTGAAGGATTATAATTAATTTATTGTACAACAAAAGATATCAGACATGAGCAAAAACAAGAAATTCATGACCTGCGACGGAAATATGGCTGCATCACACGTTGCCTATATTTTCAGTGAAGTCGCATGCATTTATCCGATCACACCATCATCCACAATGGCAGAATACATTGATGAATGGGCTGCCAACGGCAGAAAAAACATGTTCGGACAAACCGTACAGGTTGAAGAGATGCAATCAGAAGGTGGTGCATCCGGCGCTGTTCACGGTGCCCTTCAGGGAGGTTCGCTAACCTCTACGTTTACAGCCTCACAGGGCTTACTTCTGATGATTCCCAACATGCATAAAATAAGCGGAGAATTGCTTCCCGGCGTTTTCCATGTGTCTGCACGCAGTGTGGCAGGACATGCATTGTCTATTTTTGGCGATCACAGTGACGTGATGAACTGCCGTACTACCGGTTTTAATATGATCGCTACAGGTGGCGTTCAGGAAATTATGGACCTGGCACCTGTTGCACATCTGACAGCCATCAAAGCAAGGTTGCCTTTTGTGCATTTCTTTGATGGTTTCCGCACGTCGCACGAAATACAAAAAGTTGAGTATTTCGACAACGAAGACATGGCGCCATTGGTGGATTATAAAACATTGAAAAAATTCAGGAACAATTCATTGAATCCTGAGCATCCGGTAACACGCGGAACAGCTCAAAATCCTGACATTTATTTCCAGGCAAAAGAATCAGCAAATAAATTTTACGAGCCTGTTGCAGATATTGTTGAAGAATACATGCAGCAAGTCACAAAATTGACAGGCCGGGAATACCATCCGTTCAATTATTATGGTGCACCGGATGCAGAACATGTGGTTATTGCCATGGGTACTGTCACAGACACCCTCCGCGAAGTGGTTGACAGCCTCGTTGCCAAAGGAGAAAAAGTTGGTATGCTGGCCGTTCATCTTTACAGGCCATTTTCAGCAAAATATTTCATGAAAGCCATGCCGGAAACTGTCAAACGCATTGCAGTGCTTGACAGGACAAAAGAACCCGGTGCCAATGGCGAACCTCTGTATCTGGATGTCAGGGATTTGTATTACGGTAAAGAAAATGCACCGCTTATCGTTGGCGGAAGGTATGGGCTTTCATCCAAAGACACCACACCGGCAATGATGGTGGGCGTATATGATAATTTGAAACAAAATGAACCCAAAAACGGATTTACCGTTGGCATTGAAGATGATGTCACTTTCCTTTCCCTTCCAAAGAAAGAAGAAATATCCGTTGTGCCGGAAGGAACTTTTGAAGGCAGGTTCTACGGCCTTGGTTCGGATGGTACTGTCGGAGCAAACAAAAACAGCATTAAGATCATCGGCGAATCAACGGATAAATTTTGTCAGGCATATTTTGCGTACGACTCCAAAAAATCGGGTGGTTTTACAGGATCGCATTTGCGTTTTGGGGACAAACCCATAAGGGCACCTTACCTGGTAACCACACCGGACTTTGTGGCCTGTCATGTGCCTGCATATCTGCAAAAGTACGACATGCTGCGTGGCATTAAAGAAGGCGGAACCTTTCTTTTCAATTCCATCTGGGACAAAGAAGAAACAAAGAACCGCATGCCCGATCACATGAAGAAAACGCTGGCAGAGAAAAACATCAGTTTTTACATCATCAACGCCACTAAAATTGCAGAAGAAATTGGCTTGGGCAACCGAACCAATACTATTATGCAGTCGGCTTTCTTCAAGATATCCGAAGTGATTCCTTACGATCTAGCTGTGAAAGAAATGAAGAAAATGATTCAGAAAACTTTCGGCAAAAAAGGCGAAGACATTGTCAACATGAACTACGAAGCTGTTGAACGTGGAGGAAATGTGACAAAAATTGATGTACCTGAATCATGGAAAAACATTGACTCTAAAGGATTTGAAGTGCCACATCATCCGGATGCCACGGATTTTGTAAAAAACGTTGCCGAAGTAATGAACGCCCAGGCAGGCGATGACCTTCCGGTTTCTGCTTTTATTGATCGCGAAGACGGATCTTTCCCCGCCGGCACAACAAAATATGAAAAACGCGGCATAGCCGTTAACATTCCCGAATGGAAAGAAGACAACTGTATTCAATGTAACCAGTGTGCTTACGTATGTCCGCATGCCGCAATTCGTCCATTCCTGCTCACCGAAGAAGAATTGGCTAACGCTCCGGAAGGGACACGCGCAATACAGGGCATTGGGAAAACAAAAGAATATAAATTTGTTATGCAGGTAAGCCCGCTTGATTGTACAGGTTGTGGTAATTGTGCCGATATATGTCCTGCCAAAGAAAAAGCACTGATAATGAAAACCCTCGACACGCAAATGAGTGAGGTGGAACGTTTTCAATATATGGATGAAAAAGTGGGATATAAAGACACCGTTTTACCAAAAGAAAAAACGGTTAAAAACTCACAATTTGCCCAACCATTGGTTGAATTTTCAGGTGCATGTGCAGGCTGCGGCGAAACACCCTATGTAAAAGCCATCACCCAATTGTTTGGCGAGCGGATGATAGTGGCAAATGCCACAGGTTGTACGTCCATCTGGGGTGGATCTGCACCAAGTACCCCATACACCTCTAATTACAAATCAGGCAAAGGTGTAGCCTGGGCCAATTCATTGTTCGAAGACAACGCTGAATATGGCTTTGGTATCGCCACAGGCATTGAAAAAATCCGTGAGAAAATCAAATTGTGGATTGAGGGTGCCGACTGGGATGCTGAAACCAAAGAAGCAGGCCAAAACTGGATTGACAACATGAACAATGCCAAAGGATCGGAAGAAGCCAGTGAGGCATTGCTTGATAAATTGAAAAATAAAAACGACGATGCCGCCAAAAACATCATCGAATTCAAAGACTACCTGGTCAAGAAATCCGTCTGGATTATCGGAGGTGACGGCTGGGCTTATGACATTGGATATGGCGGACTGGATCATGTGATTGCATCCGGCAAAGATGTAAATATACTGGTTTTGGATACCGAAGTTTATTCGAATACCGGCGGACAAGCTTCAAAAGCAACTCCTGTTGGAGCCGTGGCCAAGTTTGCTGCAAGCGGCATGAAAATCCGCAAAAAAGACCTCGGGGCCATGGCGATGGTTTATGGATCGGTTTATGTAGCACAGGTAGCCATGGGTGCCAGCCAGAATCAATTTTTCAAAGCCATGAAAGAAGCCGAAGCATACCCCGGGCCTTCTCTTATTATTGCTTATGCACCATGTATCAACCATGGATTACGCAAAGGCATGGGCAAAACCCAGGAAGAAGAGGCCGATGCAGTTAAATCCGGTTACTGGCACAACTATCGCTTCAACCCGCTTCTTGAAAAAGAGGGTAAAAATCCGTTTAGCCTGGACAGCAAAGAACCAGACTGGGATAAATTCCAGGATTTCCTTTTGGGAGAGACAAGATTCCTTTCACTCACCAAAACCTTCCCCGAAGAAGCCAAAAAGCTCTTCAAGATTACCGAAGAAGATGCCAAATACAGGTACAATTACTACAAAAGGCTGGCTGAACAGAAATAAGCCGGTATATCTACAACACCACCAAAAAGCCGACGTTTTCGTCGGCTTTTTTATTGGCATAGATTGTAAAAACATATCCATTTGTTGAGCAGGAAAAAACGAATTATAGCGGATTTTACTTTAACAATACGCTGTAATTCTACAAGATAAGATGATTTTTTATCGGTTTTGTTGCTACAAATGTTTTTCTAAGTCTGTTTTTTTTCATATTGAAAAGTTTTAAAACCTGTTTCTCTACCTCATTGAGTTCTGTTATTTTAACGGATTTTACTTACACAACCTTCTATCTGTAAATCTGCATGTTGCGTAAGTAAAATCCGTTGTAACCTGCGAAACTTTAGTAAAACATTTGTTAAATATGTGCGATAAAATAACATGATTAGTCTGGTTCACATGTTTTTATACCATTCAGACTTTTTATCAGCTTTATTACTGAATGTTACAATTTACTGACAAGTATTTGCTGATGGGGGAAAGATCACCAACCAGGGATTACTTTTCGTACACCACTGAAAAACGGTAATCATCCTGTAGCCTGATCAGTTTTAATGAGGTATTTACCAGTGGCATGGTTTCCCCTTTGTAAGGGAATCGCAAATTCATGCAATGCCCTTCAATTTTACTTTCGGAATCAAGGGCAGGTTTAAGATTATGACCGTATTTCAATAGCAAAGGAAAAAACAGGCTTACATCGTACCCCATGAAGGCAAATTTATCCGGCTCATCCAGGAAATCATCTCTGAATTGTTTGATCATGCTGTAATTTAAAGAA
>CAZTNS010000132.1:0-8359 GCA_964615585.1 uncultured Bacteroidales bacterium
AACTCCTTTAGGGCCACAACCAAAAATGTAAAATCTATGCCACTAAAACACCAAATTTCAAAACTTGTCCGGCAATACAAAGTGGAGATGGCTAAACTCCATAATGCAAGATTCAAAACCCAAATAAGTCTTATATGATAAATACCAATACAAATAATATAAAAAATCCGAATTTCCTGCAGGCAATAGCGGCGTATCTCCACCGTAAACATCCCGATGATTTGCACAGGCAGGTTGTTGTATTGCCCAATATCCGGGCAGGATTGTACCTCAGAAAATACCTCAGTGAACATGTACAGAAGCCTTCATGGGGACCCTCCATAATATCGGTACAGGAGTTTTTTCACCGTCAGGCGGGATTGCAACCTGAAGAACCCATACCCTTGATTTTTGAATTGTATAAATGCATTAATAATATCCGGCCCGGTTTGTTCGACAGCTTTGATGCTTTTTATCCCTGGGGCGAAATCATGTTGTCTGATTTCAATGACATTGATAAAAACCTGACCGACCCGTTGAAGTTGTATGCCAACCTCAGAGACCTGAAAGAAATTGATGTGTTATATGCTGATGTGAACAAGGAGTTGATGGAACATCTGCGTAGGTTTTGGGAACAGTTTGATGTAGAAGTAAATCATCATTCAAAAGAAAGCTTTCTGCAATTGTGGAAAATCATGCCTACATTGTATCAGGCTTTTACAGAAAAACTAAAAAAGCAACATGCCGGTTACGAAGGGCTGATCGCAAGAACTGTAGCCGAAGGTCTAAACAATGAATTGTTCCCTGAAGATAAACCCGTACATTATTTTATTGGTTTCAATGTATTGAGCAAAGCAGAAGAGCAGGTCTTCAGGTATTTTAAAAATCAATATGATGCACAGTTTTTCTGGCAGTATGATGAAGATATGCTGCGTGACACTTACCATGAAGCTTTCCGTTTTGTACGGGATATGCTGCAAAAATTCCCGATGCCTTCAGATTTTACATATCAACAAAAAATCAGAAACAAAAATGTGATGAATGTATATTCTGTTCCGTCAAACACGGCACAGGTAAAACTGGCATCACAACTGCTTGAAAAAAAAATCAGCAATGAAGATCCAGGATTTGAGCATACCTGCATTGTTTTGCCTGATGAGTCTTTGTTACATCCTGTTTTATATTCCATGCCGGAATCTGTAAAACATCTGAATGTTACTATGGGATATCCTGTTTCTTATGCACCGCAGAGCAGTATCATCGGGTTGCTGACAAGGTTGCAGGATAATTATACATCTGGTGAATTTTACCATCAGAATGTGCTGAAGGTATTGAATCATCCATTGGTTCAGCTTGTCGCACATGATCATTGCACAAAGCTCAAAAAGAAGATTGTGGAACAAAATATGATCAGGGTACCTGAAAGCATATTTAAAGCCGAAAACAATGATTTGATACAACTAATTTTTTCCGGTACAGGCGATATTATGGAAACAGGGCTATACTTCAGCAATATACTGAAAGGAATATATGAAAGCCTGGAAAACATTGATGATGTGGATTTTGATAAAGAAATTGTGTATCAGATGTACCGGCATATCAACAGATTCAATGAATATCTCATCAGAGACCGTATTCATTTTCAATCGGTAAAAACTTACTTATGGTTGGTTTCTTCGATGCTGAACAATCTAACTGTATCTTTTTCGGGCGAACCCATGAAAGGTTTACAGGTAATGGGAATGCTTGAAACACGCCTGGTGGATTTTGAAAAGATCATCATCCTGTCTATGAACGAAGGACAATTCCCCGGCCAGAGTTTTAAAAAAAGCTTCATCCCTTACAATTTGCGCAAAGTATTTCATTTGCCAACAATTGAATTTCAAGATGCCATCCATGCTTATTATTTTTACAGGATGATCATGCATCCCGATTCGGTGTATTTATTGTACAACACAGCAACAGAAGGTTTTTACAACGGTGAAAAAAGCAGGTACATACAACAGATTATCCATGAAACAGACATGCCTGTGAAAGAAATTGCTGTATTGAACCAGACTATTTCCAAGAAAAAAGAAAAGCGGGAGATTAAAAAAGACAATCATACCATGCGTATTTTGTCTCAATATGAGGGACAGAATGCAGCCAGGGCCTTTTCAGCATCGCAGCTTAATACGTATTTGAAATGTTCCATGGCCTTTTATTACAAATATATTGCCGGCATCAAAGAACCCGATGAAATGATTGAACAAATTGGTTATCTTGAATTGGGAAAACTTGTGCATGAAGTTATGCATAAATTGTATGCTCCATACGCAGAAACAGAAGTAAAAGTTGATGACATCAACAAAATAATGCATAACAGTAGCCATATTGATGATATCATAATGGATGCTTTTGAAAAACACATGAAAGTAAAGCGGAATAAAATAACTGGCCTGAATGCGATGGGAACAGAGGCTGTTAAAATGTATGCAGAAAGAATATTGAAACAGGATAAACAGCGTGTTCCGTTTGTATATGAAGGAGGAGAAAAATTCTTCAGGGCATTGTTATCAAACAAAGACATTAGCCAGTCTCCATTCTGGCATTTTGAGGGCATTATTGACCGGATTGAATCTTCCGGCAATGTTCTGCGCATCATTGATTATAAAACAGGTAAACTAAAATCCCCCAATGTTAAGGATATGGAAACCTTTTTTGAGCCGGAACGCAAAAGTGATTATGACCATGTCTTCCAGATATTTTTTTATACATGGTTGATTTACAGAAACCAGAAGCCAGGAAAAAACGCCCAGGTGTTGAAACCTGTGATACTCTACATGCGTGAAACCCAACCAGCCAATGAAATATGCAAAGGCATCCATGTTCATGATTACAGGGAACTGATGCCGGTATTTGAAAAACAGCTTTTACAGCTTATGGACAGGATAACCGACAAAAATGAGCCTTTCAGAATGACATCTGACAGCAATACATGTGAAAATTGCCCTTATTATAAAGTCTGCTATTAAAATTGGATTTTGGCATATTTTAGTTTATTTTTTTTCAGAGCAGTGAAACATTTTTGCATTTACTTTACATGATCTCCACCTTTGCCTGCTACCTGCCTATGTAGCGGCAATGTTTTTGTGAAGAATGGCCTTATCGGTGTCGAATGTAGCCAAAATAATTAATTCAGTTTTCATGGGTTATGATTAGCCGTTTGTTTAACTGATCTTTTTTGTGTGACCGATTGGTTACAAGTCTGAAGTTCGAAAACAAGTGTATAATTACCTTTTCTATGTGACCCAATGTATCAACTGTAGTTCAAAAAATCCGGAAGCATCTCAGGTAGAACCACAATAGTTCATATAGAGTTAGCCATAAAAACATCCTGGCTAATCATTTAATAGATTTAAGAAGATTATTATGAATAATTAAAATCACATAAACTTTTAGCTTTAGATATTCCTTGTTTTTCACTATGTTTGCAACAGAAAAGCTATTTATAGTTATTTATAAACTGCGAAACTTCAGTTAAAAACATCGACAATAATTTTGATGGTTAAAAATATTTTTGTATGTTTAACGAAACTAACCTAAAACTAAATGATTATGAAAAAATTCAACTTATCTTTTTTACTCGTTTTGTTGATCCTGTGTGTTTCCTGCGGTTCAGACACACAGAAGAAAGACGACAATACATCCACTGAACCCAATGATAAAATTGAAGAAGCAAATTACATCGAACCTGGAAAAGAGTTTCAGATGAAAATCCATCCCAAAGAAGATATTGACTATTATAAAACCATAGTCCCGGGCCCCGGATATTTAAAACTCGTTTCCAAAAACATCCCAGAAGAGCTTGATGTACAGGTTAGATTTGTAAAGTATGATGAGTGGGGCGAAGAGAAAGAAGTATTTCTGACTAACTTTTTGACGTTACCCGCTGCGGTTGCTTTTGAGGAAAAAGATACCTGCTATGCATTATTGGCAGACCGATGGAATAAAAATGCCTCAGAAACACCCTTTACCCTGAAATTTGAATTCATCGAAGAGTTTGATAAACATGAACCTAACAACAATGTGGAAGCTGCCAAAGCTATAGAATTAGATGAAGGATACAAATCAGCGATATTCCCTAAAAATGATGAAGATTGGTTTAAATTTACAACAACCGAACAGGGATACATCCGTGTGATGTGTAAAGAAACCCCTGAAGATTTAGACTTAGCAGTGTTGTTTGCTGTCTATGACGAGTTTGATGGCACAGAAGTTATCAAAAACAAGGATAATTTACCGCAAAGCATTGCCCTGACTAAACCTGGAGAGTATTATCTGAAGCTGTCTGACAGGTGGAATGAAAAATCTTCTGAACAATTGTTTACATGGAAACCTGATTTTATTCCCGAAATGGATACCTGTGAGCCCAACAATGAGTATGCTGATGCAAAACTTATCGAGGCTGATGATACTGTCAAACTGGCTATTTTCCCAAAGGATGATCTGGATATGTTTAAATTTATACCCGAAAGCCCGGGCATGTTAAAGATAAAATCAGAAAAAACTGGTGATGTCAATGTGTCAGCAGGTATTTATAAGTTGAATGAAGATGAGCTGGAAGAATTACAGGGGTTGAAAGAATTGCCTGTTAAATATGATGTCGTTGAAACCGGAATGGATTATTACATTGTCATCCGGGACAGGTGGAAAGAAGAGGAATCCCCCGAACCATTTGATGTCATGTTTGAATATGCAGGAGGCATGGCTTTAAAAGAAGAATGATATTTTAACTTGTCATCCGCAAAATTCTTTTTATAAATTGAAACTTTAGCATTATTTTTGCACCATAATGTAATGACTTACATTCACCGGGGCTGAAATGGTATTGACAGCAAGGTAAATGGATAAGTAAGCATGCCGGGCCAAGTGACTAAGCCCGTCATCAACTGTTCACACACTTTTTAAATGGCGCAGATAATTACGCTCTCGCTGCGTAACCGAATCACAGTAGGTTAGGCTTCATCCAGTCACAAGGTGACTGGACGAGACATTCCCCGGAAGGACTTGCCTGATTCCGACCGAACAGGGAGTGCAGAAAATTTCAGGCTGGCTGTTTTCCGGTCCCTGGAAAACAGTGACATTTAAGGGACTAAGGATGTGCCCAGGGTGCTTGTTCCCGTTCACATCCCGACAATCGAAAACAAGCTAAGCATGAAGAAAGCTTCTCTGTTTCTTGTTTGGACCCGGGTTCGACCCCCGGCAGCTCCACTGAAATAAAATCAAAATGTTACCAAATGGCTTATTATGAAAGTAGTAAGCCATTTTTCGTTTCACGTAATTTCACAATATTTCAGGCTTTTTCAGGTGCTAATACTCCACGTTTCATCAAAACAACCCTTATACATACGTATACACCCGACCAACCCCATCTTTATGTGCTGAAAAATTTCTGTGAATTTTGGCCAAAATGAGATATGGATTTACAGGAAAAACACATTATCCACTTTTATTGATGCTGTGAAAGCTTCAAAAATAAAAATGATTCACGAAATAAGTTGGTCGGAACCATTTATTCATCAATAAACAACAGTAACTGTACCTGTTCTAGGTTTGGTACCGTTAAATAATTCAATGACATAAATGTAAGGACCAGTCGGCACCTTATTACCTGTAAGTGATGTTCCATCCCACGGTTCATCGCCATCATGTCCTTCATATACAACTTGTCCCCAACGGTTAAAAACCTGCACAAAATGTTTCGGGAAAATATCAAGGTTTTCAATTATCCATGTATCATTAACCCCATCGCCATCAGGGGTAAAGGCATTGGGAATACGAAGGCAATCAATCTGAGCATCCACAAGGTATATTGTTTCCAATTCATAATCACACTCATTTGCATCTTCAACAACTATATCATAAGCCCCTTCATATAAACCATCAAAATAGGGTAAATTAAATGTAAAGTCGTCCCAAAAATACACGTATGGTTCTGTTCCTCCACTGACTTCGAGTTCAATGTATCCGTCATTATTCCCTATGCAACTGGGATTCTGCATAAAATAATCCACTTCCAGTGGGGCAGGTTCATAGATTGTGACAGTGGTGTCTTTTGTACATGCATGTTGGTCAGTAACGACTAATTCATACTGTCCGGGGAAAAGGTTTGTAATGGTAGTACCTGAACTGGTATTTCCGGAAAAATACCAATCGTAAGTATAATATGGAGTACCTCCTGATGCATTAACAGCGATTTTTCCATTTCTATCACCATGACAAGTAATATCTCTCTTTATTATATCGATTTCAATTGGATTATCTGGTTCATCTATATATACACTATCAGTAATTTGACAGCCATGAGAATCTGTAACAATAACAGTATAATATCCGGCTGATTGATTGGTTAAAGAATCACTAGATGCGAAACCCAGCCATTCATAAGAATATGGTGGAGCACCACCTGTTGCAACAGCCACAGCTAGTCCGTCGGAATCACCATAACAACTTACAGGCTGCGACAATAACATAACATTAAGAGGAGGTAATTCGCTTAAGGTAACGACTTTTATCACCTGACAGCCATTAACATCGGTAACAGTTACAGAATATGTACCGGCACTTAGGGTTGTAGCCTCCTGGGTGGTTTGATTATCTGCCAAAGAATCCCATAAATATGTATATGGAGAAGTTCCACCATCAGGGTGAACCATGGCTGATCCATCAGAAGCACCATTACAACTAATATCTTCACCAAAATAATCAGATGTTACCTCTATGCTTGCTGTTAACTCATCAGGTTGTGTTAATGTAACTGTTATTGTTGCCTGATATCCATTAACATCGGTAACAGTTACAGAATAAGTTCCGGCACCTAAGCCAGTGGCTTCTTGTGTTGTTTGATTACCAGTGTTAGCATCCCAATCATATGAATAAGGAGTAGTACCCCCATCTGGAAATACTATCGCAGAACCATCTTCTTCTCCGTAACAACTAATGTCTTCACCATTATAATCAGAGCTTACTTCTACATCTAAAGCTAACACACTTGGGGATGTCAATGTTACTGAATCAACTACCTGGCAACCATTAATATCTGTCACTGTCACGTAGTAAGTACCAGCACCAAGGTCTGTAGCTTCTTGTGTGGTTTGATTATTAGCTGCAGAATCCCATAAGTATGTATAAGTGCCAATGCCACCATTTGCAATAACCAATGCAGAACCATCTGTAGCGCCATAACTGCTTACATCTTCGCCATTATAATTAGAGGTTACCTCAGTATTTGCTGTTAATTCCGGTGGTGCAGTTAATGTTACAGTATTCACAATCTCACAATCATTATCATCTGTTACGGTTACTGTATAGGAACCTGCTCCAAGCCCGGATGCCTCCGGAGTAGTTTGATTTCCATTGTTATCACCCCATAAATAAGTATATATACCTGTACCACCATCTACATTTATTAATGCCGAACCATCTTCTGAATCATGACAACTCACATCTTCTCCGTTATAATCAGAAGTAACAGAGGTGCTTGCTGTCAATTCATCGGGTTCTGTCAAAGTAACGTTGCCACTTGCTGTACAACCATAATCATCTGTAACGATTACCGAATAAGTTCCGGCGCCTAGTCCGGTTGCTTCTTCTGTGGTTTGATATCCTGTAATGCTTCCCCACTGATAAGTATGAGGCATAGTGACTCCGGAAGCATTTGCTGTGGCAGAACCATCTTCCCCATCATAACAGCTTATATCTTCGCCATTATAATCTGAAGTCACATACGGATCTACAGTTAGCAATGGACTAATATTTATGGTATATGTTGCTGTTGCTTCTTCAGGATAACAAGTATTATCACTGGTTACCGTCATTGTAAGTGTAACTGTATTGCCTTCATCGCCTGCACCAGCCGTATATGTTGGGGTTAAGCCGGTTTCATCTGTAATGATTCCATTGCCATCATGTGTCCAGAGAATATCACCATTCTCAGCGGAAGCGCCGCTTACCGTAGCTGATTCATAGAAACATATTGATTCACTACCTCCGGCCGAAGCTGTTGGCAATGGATCAACCTGGATGGTGAAGTCGTCGCTGTCACTACATGCACCGTTTGTAATGTCATAGGTTATTGTATGGTCTCCTGAACCGGCTGAGCCCGGATCGAATGTGCCTGCAACGGAATCAGTTATGCCTGTGCCTGACCATGTTCCTCCCGTATCTGCGGCGGTCAATGTGACCGGAGAATCGGTAATACATAGATCAGCTACAGGGTCAATCGTGGCATCCACATCATCGTCAACATGGATGGTGATGTCATCGCTGTCACTGCAGGCACCATTGGTTATTTGATATGTAATGGTATGGTCTCCTGCACCGGCTGCGCCCGGATCGA
>CAZTNS010000133.1:0-8125 GCA_964615585.1 uncultured Bacteroidales bacterium
GCTACGGTGGAAAAGTAGGTCGCCGCCTTTTTTTTAAAGCCTTTCGCTACCGCGGAAGGCTTTTTTTTATTATTTTAGTTGCATAATGAAAAAAAGCTTAACATACTTCTTGTTGATATTGACATTTTCTCCTGTTGTCAAAGCTCAGCATGAGGGCATTGAACGTCACTTTAGCAATTGGAAACTGAATTATTCTCCCGACAGCATCGATTCAGAATACCGACAGGATACCCTCCTTGAGTCATTTTATCTTTTTGAAAATATTTATAACCAAAGCATTCATGGAGGAATGCTTGCAGCGAACAATGGCCAGGCATTTCTTCCATACGATTATTTTGCCAGGCCGCCCGTAAAAGAATTTATTTTTAAACGTCCTTATTCCAGCTATTTCAGCCATTACGATGATATGGTGTATTTCAATGCACGAAAACCGTTTACTGTCTTTAGTTTTAATTCCGGGCCTAATGGTTATGAGGACGTTAAGGGAACAATTACCTTAAATGCAAATCCTTTTTTTAACGCCGGATTACAATACCATTCGGTAAAAACCGAAGGAGCATTCATCAATTCAGGGACAAAAAACAAAGATTTTAAATTGTGGCAAAGCTATACCGGCAAACGATACCAAAATCATTTTAATCTTATTATCAACAAATTGCAATCGCAACATTTTGGAGGTATTGCTGAAGATACCGCTTATGAAAATGGTACAAGGATAGATAACCTTACCGTCAACCTTGAGGATGCCTCATTAGAACAAAAAGCCCAAAGCCTGTTTTTCGCTCACGAATACCGTTTTGGAAAAACATATACGGACTCCATTTACAGGGAGGAAGACACCGTGTTGCAATTTCACTACCTCGGCAATATAAGTATATATCAGGATGTGCATCTTGAGCGCAACCGGAGGATATTCAGCGACATTCCCAATCCATTTTATGACAACATATACAGGGATTCTGCCACAACGTTTGATTCCATTGCGCTGACCACTGGCACACATCAAATCGGGATGCAATTTTTTCATTACAACGATTCTGTACAGGATTCCCATGCTTTTGTAGGGATTCTCAATGAAGTAAATCGTTTTCATCTGCCCACAGGCGATGAATTGACCCAGAGCCATTATCTCAAAATATTTCTTGCAAATGACAACCATACTCATTATGCCTTTAATGCAGAAGCACAATATGGTATATCCGGACGCCGCCAGTCAGATTTCACATCACACATGCAATTTATCTGGAAAGTAGATAGTATGCAGCATATATCGATTTCAAATAGCATGAGGGATGCGGCACCTTTGTATTTTCATGAACACTACAGTTCTAATCATTACCAGTGGGATCAAAGCTTTGTCAACAAAAAAAGCATAAAGACAAATGTAAAATACCAACAGAAAAAATTTCATTTTAACCTTAGAGCAAACCATGCATTTCTGCAAAATCCGGTGTTTATTGGCACAGATGGAATTCCTGCCCAATACAATGGCAGCGGAAATGTTTTCAGTGCCGGTGCAGGCAAAACATTTCACCTGGGCTCATTTGGACTGAAAACAGATGTAATTTACCAGCATGCCACGCTGGATTCAATCATTTACATTCCTGAAATACTTGGGTACGCCGGATTGTTTTTTGAACACGATCTTTTTGATCACCACATGCGTTTGCGTGTAGGCGTTGACGGAAGGTACATACACCAGCATAAGTCTTATACATTCGCTCCTGCCACCGGTTTTTTTGTGCTTACCCATGAAACTTTGGCAAAAAATTTGATGGCAGATGCATATATTTGTTTTAAAGTGAAACGTTTCAGAGCCTTTGTGCGTTATAATAATATAGGCGGAAATCTAATCGGAAATGTACCATGGTCAATGGTGCATTATCCCTGTCTTCCGTCTGCAGTAAACTTCGGTTTTTCATGGGAGTTTTATGATTAAAACAACCAGATGATAAAATTAAGGCACATAAAAATTACATTCCTATTTGGCTTGTTTTTCCTGGCCATGGTTTTTGGTCGTTGTAAGTTGAGCACAAAGGAAAAACAAAAGGACGATGAAGTGCAATCGCAAGTAGTGGATTTCCAGGATATTAAACAACGTGGTGTCATCCGCGCAAATGTCAGCACCAACTCAACCGATTATTTTGTTTACCGCGGCAAACCGATGGGTTTTCAATTTGAATTGCTTCAAAAATTTGGAGAAACTTTTGACCTTGAAGTGGATATCGTGGTTGAAAATGATTTAATAAAATGCATGGAATACCTCAATGGTCGTGATGTGGATATCATAGCCCAAAGCCTTACCATTACTCCTGAAAGAAAAAAAGACCTTAATTTTACAGAACCCATCGCGCAAACCCGTCAGGTGTTGGTTCAGCGTAAACCCAATCGAAACGACAGCGTTGAGTTTATCCGTAATCAGCTTGATTTGGCTGATAAAACCATTCATATTCAAAAAGGGGGATCAGCATACAATCGCCTTGTTAATCTTTCGGAAGAAATTGCTGATACCATTCATATTGTGGAAAACGACAGCCTTGAAATGGAGGAATTGATAAGCCTGGTTTCTGACGGCACCATTGATTATACTGTATGTGACGAAAATGTTGCCATCATCAATAATGTTTATTACAGAAACATTGACATTAAAACGCCGGTAAGTTTTCCGCAAAACCTTGCATGGGCCATCCGCAAAGAATCAGAAGATTTGACTGACAGCATTGACAAATGGGTAAGGGAATATAAGGAAACCAGGGGATACAAATTTCTTTACCATAAATATTTTAAAAGCCCGCGGACTAAAACAACCCGGTCGAGTGTTTATTATTCCGGTGAAGCTGGGCGAATTTCAGAATATGATGAATACATAAAACAAGCCAGTAAAATCATTGGCTGGGACTGGAGGTTAACAGCCTCTCTTATTTACCAGGAATCCCGTTTCAATCCAAACGCTGTATCGTGGGCAGGTGCTTTTGGCATCATGCAATTGATGCCTTCCACCGCTGATTTTCTAGGGGTATCACCAAATTCATCAGTGCCGGCACAGATAAATGCCGGTGTAAGGTACATTAAATACCTGGATAAAAAATTCCCTGAATCCATAGACAATGAACGAGACAGGGTGAAATTCATCTTGGCTTCCTACAACATCGGCCCCGGTCACATTCTTGATGCCATGCGGCTGACGGAAAAATACGGCAGAAACCCCAACAAATGGGACGGCCATGTGAGGTACTTTCTTCTGCATAAATCCAATACAATATATTATGAGGATGAAGTAGTAAAACACGGCTATTGCAATGGGAAACAACCTGTAAAGTATGCTGATGAGATTGTGGATCGATACGAACATTACCTCAACGTTATTCCGCTGAGTTAAGCGAATCCATAAGCACTACTTCGGGGGTTACCTCTACATTGCTTTTGTTCCCGGCTCTGTCAATGAGGTAAAACCTCAATTTTATGGTATCGCCTTCATAAGGGGCATTAAAATTGATTTCATTGACAATGATGTCCCCTTCAAGGGTGGGGTTGTTGGCTGTGGTTTCGAAGTAAGGAATGCGGTATTTATAAGGCACTGCCAGTTCAACTTCCTGATAATTACCTTCCTCCTTTTTCAGCAAATCAATAAACAGGTTTTTGTTTGTATCTTCATTGGTGGTATCCATGGATTCTTCGTGGCCGATATCACCATCGCCATCAATAAAATGCAGTCGAAGTGTTCCTCTGAGTACAGGGTTATCCAGGGCGTCTATGGTATCCCTGATCAAAAATGACTTGTACTCAATTTGTGGTTCAGGAGGATATTCCTTTATCTCAAAACAAGCTACAAACAACCCAAACACCATAAAAACCAAGACGTATTTCATGACATCCTTAAACATAGATGTAAAGATAATAAATATTTATCAATTGATATTGGTTCTGCTGTAATTTTAATGGTTGTGATTAGCCGGATGTTTACCTAATCCTTTTGTGTAATACTGGTAATTTTCAATTCTGAAGTCGGAAGACCGAAGACCGGAGTCGGAAGAAGTATTCATAACTCCTGACTTCCGACTCCCTACAATATTACACCTAAGTTTGTTTTCCACTAAGTTTGCAGTAGAACCTTGATATCAAATAATTCTGTGATTACCCAATCGGCCGGCCAGGGGATAACGAAAAGTTGTGGCTAAAAGTATAATTTGCGCCAGGGCGGCGGCTGGCAGCCTGCAGTGTGCTTTGACGCCGTATCTGCATGCATAACGGAGGCGACAGGGAAGCCCTGCGGTATGCAATGCAGTCCCGTCAAAGCAGGCTGCAGCTATAAGCCAAAGACCGACCCCCGAAAGGTTTGTCGGGGGTGGCGCCCACATTGTCATTATCATATAATAATATAATATCCGGGCCTTGGCGACAGGGATAATTTATTTTTTGATCAGATCAATGCTGCGGCGGACAAATTTATTCAGGGCCTCACCTTTCAGCATATTGTTTGACAACAATGCAAGGTCAACAAGCTGTTTGACAAGTTTGGTGTTTTTACCAAAACTTTTTAGCTTCTCATTTTTTTCAGCCTGCTTTTTGTCCAGTTTTTCTCTTAATTCTTTAAGTTTATCTTTATCAGCCTGTTTGATTTCTTCTTCCTTTTTGTCTTTTTGTTCCGAATCCAGTTTGTTGACTTCCTGGTTCAGTTCATCAATTTCACTGTCGATTTTATCCAGTTTTTCACCGAGTTTCTTGTTGGCTTTTGTGTTGATTTCATTGATCAGTGGATGATTTGTATTGACAACCAATTTGTATGAATCCGGCAGGTTATCGTACATGCCGCCGCTGAGCTGGGACATGTCTTTCATCCTGCGCATAAATTCCTCCTGGGTAATCATTACCGGCATGGATTTTTCATCCAGGGCTTCCGGTGTAATGATGTAATTTCCATCTTTGGGAACCTGGGATTCAAAAACAGGGACAAGGCGTTTTTGGTCCTTGTCACTCATTTCACTCACTTTATCTTTATCCTTATCAATAAGTTTATCCACAACATCGGCATCCACCCTGACAAACCTTGTGTTATCAAGTTTTGATTCAATGTGGTTGACAAAATGGGTATCAATCTGGCCGTCCATCAACAACACATCATAAGCTTTGTCTTTGGCATCGTTGATGTATGTATATTGTGCATCTTTGTCGGTAGCGTACAGATAAACCACCTGCTTATTTTTATCGGTTTGATTGTCTTTGATGATATCTTTGTATTCATCAATGGTAAAATATTTCCCATCGGTATTTTTGAGTAACACAAAATCTTTGGCACGCTCATAGAATTTCTCTTCAGTCAACATGCCATACTCAATAAACACTTTCAAATCATCCCATTTTTCTTCAAATTCTTTTCTGTCATTCTTAAAAAGCTCCTGCAGTTTGTCAGCCACTTTTTTGGTGATGTGTCCGGAGATTTTTTTTACATTCCGGTCGCTTTGCAAAAATGACCTTGAAATGTTCAGGGGGATATCAGGTGAATCAATCACGCCGTGCAGCAAAGTAAGGAATTCCGGCACGATGCCTTCTACAGAATCGGTAACAAACACCTGGTTGCAATAAAGCTGAATTTTATTTTTCTGAAAATCTATGTTCTGTCGTATTTTCGGGAAATACAAAATACCTGTCAAATTGAATGGGTAATCCACATTGAGGTGAATATGAAACATTGGCTCTTCAAACACATGTGGGTACAATTCCCTGTAAAAAGATTTATAATCTTCATCTTTCAGGTCAGATGGAGACTGTGTCCATGCCGGTTTGGTGTTGTTGATGATATTATCTTCATCCGTTTCTACCTCTTTGTCATCTTTCCATTCCTTTTTCTTTCCAAAAGCAATAGGTATGGGGAGGAACTTACAATATCTGTCCAGAAGCTCATTGATTTTAGCTTCGTCAAGAAATTCGCTACTGTCATCATCAATGTGCATAATCACATCCGTACCAACCTCATCCCTCTTTGCTTCTGCAATTTCGAATTCCGGGGTACCTGAGCATTCCCACTTAACGGGTTTTGCTGCTTCCTTCCATGATCTGGTAACCACCTCAACTTTGCTGCTCACCATAAAACTGGAGAAAAAGCCAAGCCCGAAATGGCCTATGATGGCAGCTTTGTCATCTTTGTATTTTTCAAGGAACTCTTCAGCGCTGGAAAAGGCGATCTGATTGAGGTATTTTACAACTTCTTCTTCTGTCATCCCAATTCCGCTATCGCTAACCGTAATGGTTTTTTTCTTCTTATCCAGTTTAATGCGGATGGTTTCATCTTTGAGTTCATGAGAAGTTTCCCCTTTTTTAATGAGGATTTTCATCTTTTGGGTGGCATCCACAGCATTGGAGACAATTTCACGGAGAAAAATTTCCTGATCCGAATAAAGAAACTTTTTTATGACAGGAAAAATATTTTCACTGGTGACATCAATTTTACCTTTACGCATAATCTTATCTTTTTTAAAATTACTACAATGATATTTTTTGGTTGCTCATGGCAAAGCAAAAGATGTGCCATCTATAAGATTATGACAAAAAGGCAGGAAGTCTGTCATTTCATAATCAGGAACCGATAAAATACATAACCAGTGCTGCTAAAACAGCACCAATCATAACAAATATAAAAATATAAGTTGCATCCTTGCTTTGTTTATACCGTCTGTTGAGTTCATATTTTGCGGCAAAACGTTTGATGGTATTGGAAATATGATCAAAGGCATTGTCATCTTTTTTAATGAAAGCTGCAGGTGTATAATCGCCAGCAGTGGGTTTGATGTTCAGGTTTTCGCTACGTGACAATATTATTACATCTGTATCAGGATTGTGATGTTTGATTATCGGTAACAACTCAGTGAGCGTTTTAGCATTGTGTTCATCTCCGCTTTTAAGCAGATAATCCATAATGACAATTTTCTGATTGCGGCGCTTTTTACAATCCTGTATGTAATGCATGAGGAATTTTTTTCCGGAATTATAGGTATATAAGCTATATGGGATATCAAGCTGGAACCGTTTCCTGAAATAATTCAGGTACAAATCATCATCATCCACATAATAAATGTCTATCAAATAGTCTTTGGCCATTAAAATTCCTCTGAAGGGTCTCGTTTTTTGATTTTTTCAATTTTCTTGTTCTTTTTATAATTGATGGCAATCTCAGGATCAATGTTGGATTTAAAATTCCACCTTTTACCATCCCATTCAAAGGCATCGTAAGAATAATCCGGTCCGTAATAATCATACTGCCCTTTGAATTTTGGGTTGCCGGGGGACAAATGATCACATACAATGATATCGTTTTTTTCATTGAACCTGAGTATCATCTGTGCCTGGCTTGAATACCTGAAAACTGCCCTGTTCATTTTTTCGCGTACCACCTGAATCTTTCCTCCGCCAAATTCAGGTTCATCATGGCGATTGAATTTAAGCGTCTCAATGACTTTTTGTTGCACCAGGGCATCCCGACCTTTCCATCCAAGTAACGTATAAACGGGGGTATTTCTGTGTTTTTTCTCAATCATTTCATAATAAATAGCCCCGTACCACTCACCGGGGCTTTCATAATCAGAATCAGCGTCCGGGGCATTGCTTGTTTTATCCTTGAGTTCATAAAAATAATATTCATCATCCTCATTTTCAAACTGTATGAAACCAAAAAAATCATGCCGCATGTTATCGTACATGATATTCCACGTAAAAACCCTCACCATGTCATCCTTGGATTTGAGCATGGTAATATGTTTCAGGGAATCATAGCTGTAATCAAAAGCATCCGGTTCATTCATGATTTCCCGCATCAGCTCCAGAACCATATCATTGGCTTCAATTTTGGCTGTATCATCCTTGAATTCAGCAGCGTCTGTCATATACTTGTTGATTTCATCGATCTGATCATCAACAAACCCGGGATTTACCAGTTCCTGCTCCTGTGCAATAACAACTATGCCACAACACCACAGAAAAACAATAATAGGGTATGCTGTTCTCATGCGTATCATTTATATTAGGAAACGAATATACAATAAAATTTGTTCTACTTCAATTTAATTTTGTTTGTACATCATGGTTTTTGTATTTTTGAATTTGAAAAAGTAAAAACAGAATGGTAATAAAA
>CAZTNS010000134.1:0-8098 GCA_964615585.1 uncultured Bacteroidales bacterium
TTTGAACGCAAAGAAGTGTATTGGGCTACGGCAGAGCTTGTCAAACTAGTGAATAAACACACTCAACTAATTTCAAACCCGTACAAATACTTTCAAGCATTTCACATCACATTTTAATCACCACTCAAACATATAAAAATTATGAGAGAAAGTAAAGCGGGGTGGAGAAAAACTGCAAATACCGGTATCAGGCCCGCCTGCATTACTGTATGGAAGGCAGATGTGCGCAGCCGGCTGGCGTATCATGTTTGTTACATATTTGAGTTGTCACTGTTTTTTTTGGCAATGAGCTTACCTGTTTGAATTACAATGAGTGGAGTAAGTGAACCAATAAGAACCACAAGCCATGCTTTGATGCCCATGGTCTGGAGAGATAAAACTTCCTTTACTGCCGGGATGAAATAAGCTGCAACAATTGCTGCAACACAAAATGCCAGGGCATACCACACAAATTTGTTTTTTGTAACCTGATTCAGGAAAATCCCTTCATTGATATCGCGCATATTGAATACATGCAATAACTGACTAAAAGCCAGGGTAAAAAACGCAACGTTGTTGGCAATCTCATCAGAAAAGTGCAGGGCAAATTTGGCAAATAAATAAGCGCCTGTTACCGTAATTCCAAAAACAACACCGTAATAAACAATTCTCATCCAGCTTTTTCGTGTAATGATTGGCTCTTTTGGATCTTTTGGGGGGTATTTCATTACAGCGGGATTTCCTTTACCCACACCAAGTGCCAGGGCTGGAAATACATCGGACAGCAAGTTTAAAAACAGCAATTGGAGTGGTAATACAGGCAACTTAAACAAAGTAAAACTGATGGAGCCAATCACCAGTATTTCACCAAGATGGTAAGAAAGTTGATAAATAATGAATTTCCGGATGTTGTGAAAAATTATCCGGCCCTCTTTAACGGCACGTACAATGGATGGAAATGAATCATCTTTAAGCACAATATCGGCTACTTCGCTGGCTACCTGTGTTCCCCGTTTACCCATGGCAATCCCTATGTTGGCTTTTTTCAGGGCAGGGGCATCATTTACACCATCGCCGGTCATGCCAACATTTTCATTTTGCTGCTGAAAGTGGTCTATGATATTGAGCTTCTGCTCCGGATCCACACGCGAAAAGATACGGGTAGAGGTTATGTTACTGTGTTTATCTTTATTAAGTTCATTTCCTTTAATGACATTGGCAGCTTCATCTTCCACAATGTGTACACGCTGTGCAATATTTTTCGATGTACCAGGATGATCTCCTGTAACCATAATTACTTTAATTCCTGCGTTTTGGCATTCTTCCACTGCATTTTGCACATCTGGTTTTGGCGGGTCAAGAAAACCGGCCAGGCCAATAAATACAAGTGAGTGCATATAAGCTTCCGTGGCATCATCTACATCGTCTTTGAGATCATCAATGGTTTTATAGGCGTAGGCAATTACACGCAAGCCTTTTGATGACATTGCATCATTTTTTTTCTTCCAGTTTTGTTTCAAGTTTTCAGAAAACGCTTGTTGTTTCCCATTTACCTGGATTGATTTCGAACGGGAAATAATGGATTCGGCAGCGCCTTTACATGACACATAGTATTTGTTTTCATATTCATTTACAGAGCCCATCAACTTGGTTTCTGAGTCGAACGGGTCTTCCACTTTACGCCGCATTTGTTTCAAGCCTTCCCATTTTTCGTTGTCGTAAAATTTCAAAAATTTCAGCAAGGATAGGTCAAGCGGATCACCTGCTCCTTTTTCAAAATCTGCGTAATTACTAAATGCCGATATTCTGAGAAAATGCTGAAAGCTTTCCGGCATATCGCGGGAAGCTTCCGGTTCCATTAGCACCGAATTTTTCCGGAACTTCACATTGAAACTTTCTTTGGGCAAAGCGATTTTTTCAAGGGATAGTTTATTTTCTGTAAGCGTACCCGTTTTATCGGTAAAAATAACGGTTGTTTCGCCCAGGGTTTCAACTGCTGATAATCGCTTGACAATTACCTGGTGCTTAGCAAGTTTCAACATGCCCCTGGCAAGGGCAATGCTCGCAACCACCGGCAATCCTTCCGGAATAGCAGCCACGGCCCATGCAACAGCGGTCTGAAAAAGTATGTAAACATCTTTGCTTGTTAATAAGCCAAATGCAAAATATGCCAGGGCAAGCCCCAATGTTAACCAAATAAGTTTTTTTGTCAGCCTGTTGAGTTTTTTGTCCAGGGGAATCTCTTCCTCACCCGCTTCGCTGACCATTGTGGAAATATTTCCCATTTCCGTTTTCATCCCCGTGGCCGTTACCACTGCCGTTCCGCTTCCTCCGGTTATAACCGTTCCTTTGAAAAGCATGTTTACGCGGTCGCCAAGGCTTTGTTCCGCCTCGATTTTTTCGGTTGTTTTTTTCACAGGAACAGATTCGCCGGTAAGTGCTGATTCATCGGCTTCCAGTTCGTTGTTTTCGATGATCCGGGCATCCGCAGGGACAATCATTCCGGCTTCGAGCTTAATTATATCACCGGGAACGATTTTTTCAGCATCGATGCTATTTGTTTTGCCATTTCTTACCACTTGTGCTTTAATCTTGTCCATTTTTTTTAGCGCTTGCATGGACTGTTGCGCCTGATACTCCATCCAAAAGCCGATGATTGTATTGATCAGGATAACCACAAGAATGGCAACTCCTTCGGCAATGTCGTGAAAAAAGAAAGCAACGATTGCAGCCGCCGACAATAAGAAAACAACAGGGTTGTTGATCTGAGCCCAAAGTATTTCGAAAAATCCTTTTTTCTTTGTTTCCTTTAGTTTATTCAGGCCATATTTATGTAAGCGGTTTTCATGCTCTTTGGCACTCAATCCTTTTCTCTTGCTGTCTAATTCTTCAAGAGTCTTATCCGCCGTTTTAGTGTAATAGCTGTGTTGATCCATATTGTTTTAAAATGCTTTTGCTTTTCTGAGAGCCTTGGTTAACAATATAATTTTACCTTTATCATCATTAAAGCGGATAAGGTTCTTTTCTACTCCTATGGTGATTTTCTCAAAAAAGCTTGAGTTCTTGTCAACTGTGTTTGTCATATCTTGTCCTTTTGTTATCTGACCCTAAATGTAATAATATTTGCTGGAACGTTGGCAATAATATTATATTTCTAATTGATTGAGTATGTCAGAACAACAGGATGCCAAAAAATCAGTTTGGGACAGGTTTTTGATATTGGACCCTGGAATTTTCTGCCTGCCAGCAAGCACGGGGGACTTAATCATCATCTTCAAAGTAAAAGATAAGTGTTTTTCAAATCAACCGATATCAAATTTATAACCTTCAATTGTTAACGAAAAATACTGCCGGCGGGTAATTTTTCTATCTTTGTTACGCAATGTTTGGTAAAAACAACATCTTTGTTGCCCGTGTGGGTTTAGTCCTGTCTATCCTGATAGGGATAAGCGGTTGTAACAATAAAGATGAGCCCGGTATTCAGGACGCGTTTGATAATATGTCATTGGATAGCGATACCACAACGGCGAACGGGAAAGACAGTTTGATTATGGATTCAGCAGCGCAAAAACTACCTTCCGAAGCTCAGTACCTGGATTCCCTTGGGCTGGTGAATGTACAGGAGCTTGACAGCAGCATACAGGTCAGGTTGCGGTACAGCAGTACAGACAATTTTCTAAATACGGATTTGTACGGTGATTTGGAACAGGCTTATTTACAGCCGGATGTGGCGGATAAGCTGGTTAAAGCGTCTGCATATCTGCAGGATACATTACCGAATTTGCGTTTGCTGGTGTGGGATGCAGTAAGGCCGGTATCGGTACAGAAACGCATGTGGGAAGTGTGTGATGTGCCCCTGAAACGCCGGCACTGGTATGTTACACCACCGGAAAAGCGTTCCCTGCATAATTACGGGGCAGCGGTGGATGTATGCCTGGTGGATACATCCGGCAATGCCCTGGATATGGGCACTGATTTTGACCATTTTGGTGAAGCAGCCTATACCAACCGGGAGAAAGAACTGGTGGAAACCATGCTGGTTTCGAAGGAGGCGGTAAAAAACCGGCAGGTTTTATATGAGGTAATGCTCAAAGCAGGATTTACAGGCATAAAATACGAATGGTGGCATTTTGATGCATGCAGCAGGGCAACGGCTGAATCTAAATACGAGCTCATCATGTCATTAGGCGATGTAAAAAACGATAAAGAATGGTAATAGCAAACATTGACTGGATCATCATTGCGCTGTACTTTGTTGTCAGCATTACGATTGGCATCCTCATGGCGAAAAAAGCCGGACGGAGCACGGGCGATTTTTTTCTCTCGGGACGGAACCTTCCCTGGTATATTGCGGGCACCAGCATGGTGGCAACTACCTTTGCAGCGGATACACCGCTTGCTGTCACCGAATTGGTTTCCCAAAACGGCATAGCAGGAAACTGGCTGTGGTGGAACATGCTTTTTGGAGGGATGCTGACGGTGTTTTTCTTTGCCAGGTTATGGCGCCGTGCCGGCATCTTAACCGATTGTGAATTTGTCAACATACGGTATTCGGGCAAGCCGGCCAGGTTTTTACGTGGTTTCAGGGCTGTGTATATCGGTATTTTTATGAACGTTATCGTGATCGCATGGGTAAATTTGGCCATGCTAAAAATCCTGCAGGTAATGTTCCCGGATATGACCATCAACGGCCACACGTCTTTCATGATGCTTGGCAATGAAATGTCCATTCACATGGTGCTTGTTGGCGGTATGTTGGCTTTTGTGGCCTTGTATTCAGCACTTTCCGGATTGTGGGGTGTGTCGCTGACAGATACTTTTCAGTTTGTGATTGCCATGGGGGGGACCATTGTGCTGGCTATTGTAGCGCTCAAAGCACCCGGTGTGGGTGGCATCGACGGGTTGAAAGCCAAATTGCCGGAATGGGTGTTTGAGTTTACCCCGAAAGTAGGAGGGGAGCAGGCAGCCTCTTCGGTTGGCGGGGTGTTGAAAATGAGCGTTGTGGCTTTTGTTGCATACCTCGGTGTGCAATGGTGGGCCAGTTGGTATCCCGGTGCTGAACCCGGAGGCGGAGGGTACATCGCCCAGCGGATGATGTCGGCAAAAGATGAAAAACATTCCCTGCTGGCAACATTGTGGTTTCAGGTGGCTCATTTTGCCATCCGCCCGTGGCCATGGATTATCGTTGCCCTGGTGGCGCTTGTTTTATATCCCGATGCATCGGATAAAGGGGCAACCTTTATCATGGTAATGCGTGATTATCTGCCGGCAGGGTTGCTCGGCCTGCTTATGGCTGCTTTTCTCGCTGCTTTTATGTCAACGGTGGCATCGCAGACTGTCTGGGGAACGTCATACATTGTCAACGACTTGTTCAGGCCATTTGTGAAAACAGGTGCAAGTGAAAAATATTACGTAAAAGTCAGCCGGTTAACTACGGTGTTGCTTATGGTACTTAGCTTTCTGGTAACCGGTTTTTTTGAACAGATAAGCGATGCCTGGAAGTTTATCCTGGCCTGTTCCGGCGGCATCGGGATGGTGTTGTTGCTGAGGTGGTTCTGGTGGCGCATCAATGCGTGGAGTGAAATTGCCGCTATGCTTGCTCCTTATGCGGTGTTGCCTGTCCTGTTTTTTGGGTTTGATATGGATGTGTATCATGCCGATTTTGGCTGGACACTCATCATCATTGTGGCTTTTTCCACCGTAGTGTGGCTTACAGTTACTTTTCTTACCCGTCCTACCGATGAGGAAACGCTGAAAAGTTTCTACCGCAAAATTCATCCCGGTGGTGCCGGATGGAAAAAAATTGCCGGTGAAATGCCTGATGTCAAAGGCGATAGCGGTTATGTGTATTTATTTATAAACTGGATACTGGGCTGTGTCATGGTGTTGAGCTTTTTGTTTGGCATAGGTGATTTGATTTTTAAGGATTACATCAAAGCTGTTGTTGAATTTATTATATGCGGAGCGGCTGTATTTGGTATCCTTAGGAGCATGCGGGCCTATGGATGGAAAAAAGTGGTAAAATAAAAATAACGAACGTTTACTGACAAAAAAAATCGAAAGCATGAGAAACTTAATTACAATGGTTTTGTCAAGCTTGTTTGCAGGAGGATTTGCAATGGCACAGGATAAAACCGGATGGCTGGACAGCATAAGCATTACACCTTATGGTTATGTAAAACTGGATGCTTTTTATGATACCCGTGAAACGGTAAATGGGAGGGAAGGCCATTTTTTGTTGTGGCCGGCTCCGCCTGTGTACGACACGGAGGGTAATGACATCAACGACAAAGCTTCTTTTAACATGCTGGCCGTTCAGTCCAATTTTGGGTTTTCTGTAACAGGGCCACAGGTTTTGAAAGCCAATACATCAGCCCGCATTGAAGGCGATTTTTTCGGGCAGAAAAACGATAACGTTAATTTGGTACGCTTGCGGCATGCTTATTTAAAGATGCAGTGGAACACCACGGAATTGCTGGCCGGTCAGTTTTGGAACCCCGTGTTTAACCTGGAAGCCTTTCCTTATACAGTGTCTTTTACCACCGGCACCCCTGTGCTTCCGTTTTCGAGAAATCCGCAGATAAGACTGACACAACATCTCGGAAAATTTACGGTAATGGGGATAGTGCAATCCCAGCGTGATTATCCATCCTACGGACCAAATCCTGACAAACCTGATGAAAGCATTCCCAGTCCTGAGTTTCTTAGTAATGCCGGAATGCCTGAAGGTCATATAAAACTGGGTTGGAAAACCACACAGAACGGTTGGACATACAAAGCAGGTATTGGTGGTGGTTGTAAAAAACTCATGCCCCGTACAGTGACATCAGCCAATTATAAAACCAATACCACCGTGCCAGGGTATTCTGCAACCGGATATGTCAGCGTTGGGAACGGAAATTTCCGTTTTGCCGGCGGGACAACATATGGCAACAACGCCACCGATGTGATGAGTCCCGGTGGTTTTGCCGTGTCTGCTGTGGTTGACAGTATCAAGGATATCGTGGAATACACTACCCTTTCCAGTGGATCGGTATGGACTGACATCAGCGGTAAGGTTCATAAATTTCACCTGGGGATTTTTACCGGTTACGTAAAGCACCTTGGTGCTGCAGGTGAAATTGTGGGAAACACCTGGGGCGTTGCCAATAATATGGCTTATATGTACCGTGTTGCTCCCAGGATATGGTATCAAAACAAGTTTATGCGCGTAAGCTTTGAAATTGAACACACAGCTGCAGCTTTTGGTACTCCTGATGTACATGGGCGGGTACAAAATGCAGAACAGGTTGCCAATACACGGTTTTTGCTGGGATTGTATTGTTTTTTCAATCAGAAGAAATAGGGATTTCTCTTCATTATACATTTTGCTTTGGGCAGCGGGAAATATATTGCCCCTAAGCAACATTGTCTCCGTCTGCGGCCTTTATCTGCCCTGTGGGATTGCGCTTGTTGCTATCTGGCCGGACAGGAGTTTCCTCCGGTCACTCTGCCGGCCAGGCATCAACCCCCATCCCACAGGTCAGGATGCCGGCCTCCGCCGGGCTGCGAGAAATTAAAATTATGCCAGGATGTGTCAACATTTAATTTATGTATGAATAGTTATATATTTATTGTAATATATTATTATAAAAATTAGCCGTTCGTAACGGTTATTAACCGTTCTTAACCGTTACGAACGATTTTGTATCTCATTATCAAACATTTAAAATTTAACATAAGAAAATTTATTTTGAATGATTTTAATGATTATACCTGTTACATGTCATAACATATAATAAATTATATGAATACTCAATGTTATACCTATTTTATATCATAAGATGATGTCACACTGTGGAATAAACATTTTGGTTCTACTGCAAACTTAGTGGAAAACCAGGAATATCTAAAGCTAAAAAAAAGTTAGGTATAATGTTGTCGGGAGTTGGAAGTCAGGAGTTGTGAATACTTTTTCCGACTCCGGTCTTCGGTCTTCCGACTTGTAACCTATCGGTCATTACACAACAGGATTAGGTAAACAACCGGCTAATCACAACCCATTAAAATTGAATAATTTTGGCTGCATTTCGACATCGCTCAATACATCGCTCTCGGCATAGCTCAAGCAACCCTTCGA
>CAZTNS010000135.1:0-1910 GCA_964615585.1 uncultured Bacteroidales bacterium
GAGGGATTAGCTTCGCTGATCCCAAAAGGGGGGAAGCCCAAAAGCAAAACCCCTTTGTTCCTCCTGCGTCGGAACAGCGTTTCTTTTTGCCCCCAAAGCCTGAAAACGAGTTTTCGGCTTTGGGGGCAAAAAGAAACCCCACCAATCAGCCGATTGGTGGGGTTTTGCTATTGTAGCGAGAGAGGGATTCGAACCCTCCACCTCATGATTATGAATCATGCGCTCTAACCAACTGAGCTACCTCGCCTTTTTTATTCTTCTTTCGTTTCAAAACAGGCTGCAAATATAGTTATCTGCTTTTTTATTACAAAACACTTGGTGGATAATTTTATTATTTCTATCTTGCTGAAGAAACTCTAAACTATTCTGGCAATGGAACACAAAATCAAGTATGAACTGGAATACACGCTAAATACAACACCTGCAGTATTATATAGTCGCCTTGCTACTCCCAGCGGTTTGTCTGAGTGGTTTGCCGACGATGTGAAAGTACAGGATGATATTTTCACTTTTTTTTGGGAAGGCAGTGAGCAACAGGCCCGGTTGCTTGAGCGCAAGAAAAACCAATTTGTAAAATTCAAATGGCTGGATGATGACAGTGACAACTATTTTGAGTTTAGATTATCTCACGAAGAACTTACAGACGATCTGGCACTTATCATTACCGATTATGCTGATGACGAAGAAGAAAAAAGCGATAATATTGAACTTTGGGACACGCAAATTCAGGAGCTCAGGCGCATTCTGGGATTATAATAAATCTGATTTCCCCATACAATAAAATTGCACAAAAAAACATTATTTTTGCAGTTAATTACTAAAACTGATCTGCATTGAATAAACTGCAAAGATATATACTTAAATCTTTTATCGGCCCGCTGATAATCACTTTTTTCCTGTCCACATTTATGCTTTTGATGCAGTTTTTATGGAAATACATTGATGATTTGGTGGGTAAAGACCTCGAATGGCATGTGATCGCAGAATTATTACTGTATGCATCCGCCACACTGGTTCCAATGGCTCTCCCCCTGGCGTTACTGTTATCATCACTTATGCTTTTTGGAAATCTGGGTGAAAATTATGAACTCTTCGCACTGAAATCCAGTGGTATTTCTCTTTATCGCATCATGAAACCACTGATCATTTTTGTGATTATCATAAGCATCGGGGCATTCTATTTTTCAAATAACCTGCTACCATACACCAATCTGAAAATGCGCACCCTGCTCCATGATGTAAGAAAACAAAGGCCGGAGATCAGCATTCAGGAAGGCATTTTTACTGATGCTATAGACAATTTCAGTATTAAGGTGAGAGAAAAAGACAAGAAAGACAACACATTAAACGACATATTAATCTATGATCACAGGGATAAACATGCTGATGCCAGTGTCATTACTGCAGATCACGGATCTTTGAAAGTCACATCAGACAAATCATACATCATCCTGACATTATACGATGGTTATTTTTATGATAATATAGCAGAACACAGAAGAAGCCGCCGCACAGAACGCTTCCCGTATCAAATAACCAGATTTGATAAAAAAACCATATACCTTGAAACTGAAGGTTTTGGATTGAGCCGTAGTGATGAAGATCTGTTCAAAGACAATTTTGAAATGCTGTCACTTGACCAGCTTGAGCAAGCCATGGATTCACTGGGATATGATCTCATAAATCGCAAACAGGTAGTCGGAAGCAACATAATGAAATATTCTCTGTTCAGAGGACTGAGGGTACACAACAAAAACAATAATATTGTACATCAGGAATCATCAAAAACTGTCAAAAGAGGTAATAAAATCATTGAAACCATGAAAAAGATAAAAGTGGACAGTGGAAAACAAAAGGAAAACAATCCACAAATATCAACCTCTGCTAATAAAACAAACATCACACAGCAA
>CAZTNS010000135.1:2010-8045 GCA_964615585.1 uncultured Bacteroidales bacterium
GAACCAGAAGAAGAAGAGCAAATAAATAAAATGATTAAAAACCCCAAAAGGAAAGCCAAAAGCGATCAAAAAAAGCTTAATAAAATAAAACAACCAGATGTTTCTTTTCCTTATGCTGAGATAGACACTGTTGATAAATCAAAAATCAACATCTTTGACATTGACAGCCTTTACAATCAGTTCTCAACAATTGAACGCAACCGCATGGTCAACTTTGCACAAAACCACGCCAGGTCCACACAAACCTACATATATTATGCCGGCAAAGAAATAGAAGGAAGCCGGAGGTGGATAACCCGGCACGAAATCGAATGGCACAAAAAATTTGTATTATCCGTTTCATGCCTGGTATTATTTTTCATAGGTGCACCTCTGGGGGCAATTATTCGTAAAGGGGGGTTTGGCATGCCGGTGGTTATTTCTGTTTTGCTGTTTATTATATATTTTATCATTACCATGTTCAGCGAAAAAATGGTGCGGGGAGGTATCCTGCCACCGGAAATCGGAATGTGGTTATCCACATTTATACTGCTGCCTGTTGGATATATACTCACAATTAAAGCTGCTAATGACTCAATGAATGTCAGGCCTGAAACCTATGACCTTATTGTTCAAAAGTTGCGTGTCTTATTCAAACGAAAACAACGAAATCATAAAAAAAACTCTTAAGTTTTCCGTATATTGCGACAATTTTGAAGACAGAATGCAGATGAAAATTTTATTTTTGACAAATAAAGTACCCTGGCCCCTAAAAGACGGCGGAGCTATAGGTGTTTTCAGCATTGCATACGGATTGGCTTTGTCAGGATGTAAGATTGAAATGTTATCAATGAACACAAAAAAACACAATGCAGATATTGATAAGATTCCAGGTAACATAAAAAACAAATTAATCATTGATAAAGTAGATATTGACACAAAAGTAAAACCTTTAGATTTGATAATAAACCTGCTATTCAGCAACAAACCCTATATTGCTCAGAGGTTTTACAAAAAAGAGTTTAAAAAAAAGCTTATTGACAAACTAAAGGACAATAAATATGATGTAATTATTCTTGATATGTTATATCTGGGGAATTACATACAGGTTATAAGGCAATATTCGGATGCTCATATAACACTTAGAGCGCCAAATATTGAACATGAAATATGGGAACACATAGCTGACAACACCAATAATATTCCCAAACGGCTCTACCTGAAAAACATGAGCCGTCGCATCAAAAAGCTGGAATATTCACTTTTGAACACTTATGATTCTCTTATGCCTGTATCTAAATCCAATGCTGAAACCTATAAGAACATGGGGCTTACAGTGCCTGTAAAACATGCAACTACAGGTGTTTTTTTCGAAAAAATTGACAAGTTTTTTGGAGAACATAATTCTGTGGAAGAAGAACTTGCCCTAGCCCACATTGGTGCTCTTGACTGGATCCCGAATATTGAAGGACTACTATGGTTTCTGAAAAATGTATGGCCGCGAATTCATAAGGAAAAGCCACAATTAAAATTCTATATCGCAGGAAGAAATGCACATGAAGACACCAAAGTAAGATTCAATCAACCCAATGTTATATTTCTTGGGGAAGTAAACGATGCTTATGAGTTCTTGAGTTCAAAAGCAATTCTTATTGTACCTCTGCTAAGTGGCAGCGGAATGCGTGTGAAAATAATTGAAGGGCTTGCTATGGGGAAACCGATTGTAAGCACATCCAAAGGTGCCGAAGGAATAGAGATCAAACCTGGGAAACACCTTGAAATTGCTGATTCAGATACAGGGTTTGCAAAAGCCTGTCTTAAATTATTATCTGACAAAAAACTCAGAAATCAATTATCTGAAAACGGCAGAATGTTTGTAAGAAAAAATTACGATAACATGGCCATTGCTGAAGAATTAAAAGATTTTTATACTCAACAAATATCATGATAACACTGCAAATCATATTTTTCATTGCCATTACCGGTATATTTCACTCATATTTACTTTACCCTGTATTGCTTAAGTTAATATCAAAAAATAAAAATCTCAAATACAATAAATTCCGTTTTGATGATGATTTTCCCAGCGTTTCAGTTATTATGGCTGCATACAACGAAGACCTTGTAATCGAAGAAAAAATAAACAGCATTCTTAGCAATAAATATCCAAAAAATAAACTCGATATATATATTGGTTCAGATAATTCGACCGATAACACAAATAATCTTTGCAAATCATTTTCTGACAAACATAAAAATATCCACTTTTTTAATTTCACTGAAAGACAGGGAAAAATTAAAATCGTCAATCAACTTCAGAAAAAGGCAGATTCAGATATATTGATACTCACTGATGCCAATGTCATTTTTTATAATAATACAATTTTTGAATTGATCAAATATTTTAAAGACAACAGTATTGGACTGGTGGATTCGAGGATAATCAATACCGGACTGAAAAAGGAAGGCATAAGCATTCAGGAAAAAACATACATCTCCAGGGAAGCCTTAATAAAACAGCATGAAAGCATTCTCTGGGGAACCATGATGGGGCCTTTTGGTGGATGTTATGCCATCAGAAATGATCTTTACATGGATGTTCCCGAAAATTATCTTGTTGATGACTTCTTTATCTGCATGAATATACTCAAACAAGACAAAAAATGTATCAATAACCTCGAAGCAAAAGTAACAGAAGATGTTTCCAATAATATAAGTGATGAGTTTAAAAGAAAAATCAGAATTGCTTCCGGAGATTATCAAAACCTTTGGCACTTCCGTAGCATGCTTTTTCCCCCATGGAAACCCGTAGCCTTTTGTTTTTTATCTCATAAAGCCTTGCGATGGTTAGGCCCATTTTTTATTATTATGATAATTCTATCTCTTGCTTTCCTTATGTGGCATTATCAGTTCTATCTGATATTAGCACTTCTGGCGGTTTTTGTTTTTATTATCCCACTTTTTGACAATTTTTTAAAGAAAATTAACATACATAATGTAATTTTGCGATTTGTAACTCATTTTTTAACTATGAATCTTGCTTTATTGGTGGGATTTTTTAAAACACTGAAAGGAGTAAAATCTAATGTCTGGAAACCAACAAAACGACATCAGTAAAAAGCTAAACACCATACCCGAGGCTATCAAAGCTATTCGAAAAGGCGAAATAGTAATTGTTGTAGATGATTATGACAGAGAAAATGAAGGCGATTTTATTGTAGCTGCTGAAAAAATCACCCCTGAGATTGTAAATTTTATGGCCAAACACGGCAGGGGACTGATATGTGCACCCATAACCGAAAAACGTTGCGCAGAACTGAGTCTGGATTTAATGGTAGGAAAAAATACAAGCCTCCACGAAACACCTTTTACCGTATCAGTTGACTTAATCGGCAGAGGCTGTACTACCGGCATATCTGCCAGCGACAGAGCCAAAACGATCCAGGCACTGGTAGATCCAAAGACAAAGCCGACAGACCTGGGACGTCCGGGACATGTCTTTCCCCTGAAAGCAAAAAACAATGGCGTACTCCGGAGATCAGGGCATACCGAAGCCAGTGTTGACTTGTCAAAAATGGCCGGACTAACACCGGGAGGAGTCCTTGTCGAGATCATGAATGATGATGGCACCATGGCCAGATTACCACAACTGATCCAAATTGCTGAAAAGTTTAACCTGAAAATTATTGCCATCAAAGACCTCATTGCCTACAGGCTGGAAAATGAATCCCTGATAGAAAGAGGCACCAGAGTACATCTCCCAACAGATTACGGCATGTTTGACCTCATTCCTTTCAGGCAAAACTCAAACGGGCAGGAACACATTGCCTTAATAAAAGGAGAATGGACAGAAAATGATGATGTCCTTGTCAGGGTTCACTCATCCTGTATTACAGGAGATATTTTTGGGTCACAGCGTTGTGATTGCGGGGATCAATTACACGAATCCATGCACATGATCGAACAAGAAGGCAGGGGAGTTGTTATATATATGAACCAGGAAGGCCGGGGCATTGGCCTGATGTCAAAAATTGAAGCTTATAAACTACAGGAAGAAGGCATGGACACAGTAGAAGCGAACATACACCTTGGGTATAATGAGGATGAACGTGATTATGGTGTGGGTGCGCAGATCATCAGGAGTCTGGGGCTTAAAAATATCCGCCTGCTCACCAACAATCCGGTAAAACGTGCAGGGCTTAAAGGTTATGGTATTCATATTGTCGAAAACGTGCCCATTGAAATTCAGGCAAACAAATACAATTATCAATATCTGAAAACAAAACGTGATCGCATGGGACATGATCTGCACTTTTTGGATAAAAAAACAAATAAAAAGAAATAAAATATGCTCAACATTGTTTTTATGGGAACGCCGGAGTTTGCTGTTCCTTCACTTGACATACTGAATATCAACCATAACATCACAGCGGTTGTTACTGCACCGGATAAACCTGCAGGCAGAGGTAAAAAACTGAAGCAATCCGCAGTGAAAAAATTTGCATTGTCCCATCAATTAAAATGCCTTCAACCCACAAACCTCAAAGACCCTGACTTTATCAATACGTTAAAGTCCTTAGAACCGGATTTGATCGTGGTGGTGGCATTTCGCATGTTACCTGAAGCCGTATGGAAAATCCCCCCATTGGGAGCCATCAATTTGCATGCTTCGCTTCTGCCTCAATACAGGGGGGCAGCTCCCATCAATCATGCCATCATGAATGGAGAATCCGGCACAGGGCTGACCACGTTTTTTATCAACAAAAATATTGATACCGGAAAAATACTGCTTCAAAAACCTGTAAAAATCAGCAAATCAGATACAGCAGGGTCATTACACGACAAACTTATGAAAAAAGGGGCAGAACTGGTACTTAAAACCGTAAATGACATAGAGAACAAAGTTGCAAAACCAACGGAGCAACGCATCGTTACCCGCCTTAAACCTGCTCCCAAATTACTAAAAAAAGATTGTCAGATTAACTGGAACGACAAAGCTGAAAACATATACAATTTTATCCGGGGCTTAAGTCCGTACCCAACAGCATGGACAAAAATGAAACTGAACGACAAATCCATCCGGCTAAAAATATACGATGTTCAGTTTGATGTATCCACACATCAGTTTTCACCTGGAACTCTACACCCTTTCAAACAAGGGGGATTTGGCATTGCTGTAAAGGATGGGTTTGTAAAACCCGGCACTATCCAGCCCGAAAGTAAACAGGCAATGAGCGCACAAGATTTTATGCGGGGATATGATATTGATAATTCAAAATTTTTATTACCAACATCATAATTATCATCCATTTTACACCTGTAAATATAGTCCCATACATAAATTAACGTTTATTTAAGGATTTATTTTGTGAATTATTTGGTTAAAAACAGACATCTTACAATATTTGCCATCGCAATGGCGTTATAATTATGTTTTCACGCCAAAGTGGAAGCAAAAGTTGTAATGGTTAAGTTAGTTTTAATTGGTTTTCCAGGCATCCTACAAGGGTGCCTGGTTTTTTTTTGCCGTTGTATCATCCTGATCCTAACGGGGATAAGTTTACCCTGAAGGGAACTACATTAGGGCCACAACCAAAAATGTAAAATCTGTGCCACTAAAACACACTTGTATTGAGCTTCGATAGCTACCGGAGCCTTATAAAAGCACCAAATCCCACAAAAAAAAATATGCATCAATACCTCAGGATATATAGAAGATTGGAAAAAAATAGTTCATGCTGCTTGTCTGGGAAATAAAGCCCTCTGTTCTGGATTGTTGTTGGAAAAAGTATATGGGATTTGCTTGTGTCATAAACTATGTAAAATGGGATTAATGGTGGTACACCAAATATCCGGGTAGAGAGGTTCGTTACCTCCCCGCTCCCACTGTCCGCACAAGCGGATTTCCCGCATGCGGCTCCTTATCACACTCATTTATCAATCAGGTGCAGACTGAAGATATGGTTATTCATCATTTAACTCGCTGGCTAAAAGTGCGCCCTTATTAAGGAGCATTTCTCTGACTTCTTTTCTGCTTACCCCTTTGTACTCAGTTT
>CAZTNS010000136.1:0-7948 GCA_964615585.1 uncultured Bacteroidales bacterium
TTTTGGGATAACAATTAAATGTTTTTCGATAGTCTTCAACCTGATTTTTAAGATTCCCTCCTTCATTAAAAGCATCCCAACTTAATGTATTGACCCAGCTAAAACCATTGACTTCACTTGCATTTATTTTTGAGCCAAGCTCTGTATTCCGTCCTTCCTTGCCCCTGACTATCGGACGAACAGGTGGTTGATACAGACTTACAATCCGATTAGCACAAACATTTCTTTTAATCTCATACATCCACTTTTGTTGAGCATACATTTTCTTGATGGTTTCCAGTAAGTGTTTTTCTCGTTGGGATATGATCTGTAATCCTTCTGCTTTATCAGTTTGTTTATCAATGATTTTTAAGTCACGGGAATGTATTGCAACTGTGCTTTTATTCCTTTGCGTATCAGCTTTTTAATTTTGTGTTTAGTGTTTTTTTCAGCAGGGCCTGAATATCTGAATTTCTATCTGCTGATAACCAACCGGCGGGCTGATTTATCAGAAGCTGTGCTTAAGTAATACAATCCGGTCGGCAAATTGGAAACATCCAATCTGATTTGTGTATCATACGGATAAATGGTCTGGATCACTTCTCCGTTGACATTCCAAAGCTTGATTGCTTCTGGTATAATTGAATTATGCAAGTCAATATTCACATGTGATGATGCCGGATTAGGATACATTGAATATTTATTTATAAACAAGGATGGACTTCCCGCTTCTTCTGTTTCCTGAAACCGGTATTTGAAAAACCGCCATATTTCCCGGGCATAATCAATGTCATTTTGTGGTGTATAATACCAGGTATGTTCACCGTTAATTACTTTGATGTGGGCTACTTGTGCATCACCATTGGGATACACATACCTTTCAAACATCAGGTTATCATTAACAGTGTCGGGATACGTGTACTTTATGGTAGCCGTATCGTTGTTGTTATGGGCAACCCAGAAATTTACCAGCGAATCCGCATCCATGCCTGAGTTATTTCCTGTATAAGCCACCGTTTCATCATTGGTACCATGAATATGAAGGCAGGCAATGTGATGTACAGGATCAGGATCATAATTTATACCCATTGTCCCTGAAACAGATGCTATCGCATTTATCCTGTCTGCTTTTTCACAGGCAAGCTTGTTACACATATATCCACCCATACTCAACCCGAAGAAATACACCTGACTGGTATCAATTGTGTAATGGGTTTCCAGTGAATCCAGAATTGCCATTAAAAACCCTGTATCGTCCACATCAGTGTTGGGGGTAATGCCATACAATGAAGCCCCGCTGTTCCATGCAGTCATAGTGTATGCCAAAAAATCAAACTCGAGTGCTTCAGGAATAATCAGAATAAATCCGGCAGTATCAGCGATGTAATTCATTCCGACATTGTAAAAATTATTCATGTTATCACCCAACCCATGGAGACCAACTACCACAGGGAAGACTTCATCGCCGGCATAATTATCAGGTAAATATTCCAGGTATTTTCTGGTTGTATCATCGTGCATGATTTCACGTGTCTCTAACTGTGCATAACACATTACAACACCTAACAAAGCTACAAACAAAAGGGCAATTTTTTTCATTTTAGAACAGGTTGGTTTTCAGGATAAAAGTAATAATATTATTCAAAACAAAATATCTTTTTAGGTTTAGGAAAATATTCAGTATCTTATCGCACATCCAAAACGGTATTGTTATCTTTACATCACCTATGGAAAAGAAAACCTTTGTCATAGCAATTGATGGTCATTCATCTTGCGGCAAAAGTACGCTTGCCAGACAACTCGCCGAAAAACTTGACATTGTATATGTTGACAGCGGTGCCATGTATCGTACGGTAACATGGTATGCATTGAAACAAGGATGCTTTGATGATAATAAACTTAATCATCAGAAACTGATCAGTTGCCTGCCACAAATCAGGATAGATTTTGAAAAAATCAACGGGGAAAATCACACCCTCCTTAACGGCAGGGATGTTTCAAAAGAAATACGCTCCATGGAAGTAAGCAGATTGGTATCCTATGTGAGCGCTGTGCCTGAAGTGAGGCAAAAAATGGTGAAATTGCAACGGGACATGGCTAAAAACAAATCCCTGGTGATGGACGGCCGTGACATTGGCACCGTGGTATTTCCCAAGGCTGATTTAAAAATTTTTCTGACAGCAAAAGAACAAACACGAGCAGAAAGACGTTTTAAAGAATTACAGGCACAAGGCATAGAAACGGATTTTAACGCTGTTCTGGAAAACATCAAAAAGAGGGACAGGATTGATTCCACGCGTGCAGTCAGCCCTTTGAAAAAAGCTGATGATGCTTGTGTAATTGATAATTCGGAGTTGACGCCAGAAGAACAGCTGGCAAAAGCACTTCAACTGGTAAAAGAAAAGTGTTATGAAAATTGAAATAGATACAAGTTCGGGATTTTGTTTTGGTGTGACCAATGCCATTGAAATGGCTGAAGATGCTTTAAATAACCAGAAAACACTCTATTGCCTGGGGGACATTGTTCATAACAACGAAGAAGTAAAACGGCTGGAGTCACGAGGGCTCATTAGCATAAATCATAAACAATATAAAAATCTGAAAGATACAACCGTTTTAATCCGTGCCCATGGAGAGCCACCGGCTACGTATGAAATTGCCCGTAAAAACAATATCCACCTGATAGATGCAACCTGTCCCGTGGTTATCCGCCTTCAGGAACGGATAAAATCGGTGTCTGACAAGATTCGGGAAACCGGAGGACAAATCGTTATCTTTGGTAAACACGGCCATGCCGAAGTGGTAGGGCTTATGGGGCAAACCGGTGATACCGCTGTTGTTGTTATGACAGCAGATGATTTAACCCAAATTGACTTTACCAGGCCGGTACATTTATTCTCGCAAACAACCAGGGATTATAGTGCATATAATCGACTGAAGAGGCAAATTGAGAATAGAATGATGCGGGTAGTTGGTCATACGGATCACCTCGTGGTTTACGATACAATTTGCCCGCGGGTTTCCGGCAGGGAACCTGATTTGGCAAAATTTGCCCAGGAACACGATGTCATTATTTTCGTGAGTGGAAAGAAAAGTTCAAATGGAAAAATGTTGTTTGATGTGTGTAAATTGAACAACACATCTTCTTATTTTGTCAGTACGCCGGGCGAAATAAAGAAAGAATGGTTTAGCAACGCTGAATCTGTGGGTGTGTCAGGTGCCACATCTACCCCTAAATGGTTGATGCAACAAGTGGCCGAAAAAATCAAAGACATGAATAGCCCACCACAATAATTCATAAAACAATTAAATAAAACATGTTATGGCAAAATACAAACGCATAGGAGTACTTACCTCAGGAGGTGATGCCCCCGGCATGAACGCTGCTGTTCGTGCTGTAGTCAGAACAGGGCTGTATAATAAAATGCAGGTCAGCGGCATTAGGCATGGTTATGATGGCCTTATCAAAGGTGAATTTATTGACATGGACAGCAAATCTGTCAGTAATATCATTCACCGAGGCGGAACAATTATAAAATCTGCCAGGTCCAAAGATTTTATGGAGAAAGAAGGCCGGTATGCTGCATACCGGAAGCTTATAGAAGCAGGAATTGAAGCACTTGTTGTCATTGGTGGCGATGGCACGTTCAGGGGTGCCCGTATTTTTGGCAATGAATTTGATTTTCCGGTGGTTGGCATTCCCGGAACCATCGACAATGACCTGTATGGCACAGACATGACCATTGGATATGATACGGCTCTCAATACTGTGGTTGAGGCTGTGGATAAAATCCGGGACACGGCCAGTTCACACGGGCGGCTGTTTTTTGTGGAGGTCATGGGACGGGATGTAGGTTTTATTGCATTAAGGGCTGGTATTGCCTCTGGTGCTGAGGCTGTTTTTATCCCCGAGACAGAAACAAAACTTGAAAATTTTAAGCATTATTTGTACAACGGAGAAAACAAAGAAAAATCCAGTAATATTTGCATTGTTGCTGAGGGTGATGAGGCCGGAGGAGCCTTTGATATTGCCAGTGAAGTGAAAAAAAACCTCCAGGGCTATGATATTAAGGTCACTATATTGGGGCACATACAACGTGGCGGATCTCCTTCAGCATTTGACAGGTACCTGGCATCAAAACTTGGTATAGCTTCGGTTGAAGCTTTACTTGAAAACCAGCGCAATATCATGGTGGGATTAAAACGCAGGGAAGTGGATTACGTCCCCTTCTCAAAAACCATAAAACACCACAAAAAGCCTGAGCAAACCATGATTGACATGCTTGAAATTTTGAATTACTAGTTATGAGCTATCTGCTTGCCGAAGTCATTGTTCCCATACCTGTAGCGGCATATTATACATATCTCCTGCCCGAGAAATACCAGGATAGAGTGTTCCCCGGCAGCAGGGTCATTGTTCCGCTGGGAAAATCGCGGTTATATACAGGTATAGTTCGTCGTGTTCATCAGGCAGTCAATGTAAGTGCAAGCATAAAAACGGTGTTGGGCGCCCCTGACAAATCCCCTTTTGTTCAGGAAGAAACCCTGTCGTTGTGGGAGTGGGTGGCTTTTTATTATCACTGTTACACGGGTGATGTATATAAAGCGGCAATTCCCTCGCATTTCAGAAACTTTGAAGACATTTTTGTTACCCTCAGGAAACACAAATTGCCTGATGAAGCTTCGTTTCTTATTGAGGGGCTTGAACCGGGGCAGCCTTTTAACTTGAAGCATGCCATTCAAATGCATGGCAGTAAAAAAACGGGCAAAATATTCATTCAACATGCCAATGCCATTGAAAGCATGCATTACGATTCACATTTGCACCCGGCAGAAACTGTATTACTAAGAAATAAACCGGTGAGTGCACTCAAAAATGCATTGAAATCGCAACAAGGGGCTCCGGCACAAAATAATATCCTGAAATATTTCATCAGCCATCATGAACTAAAAAAATCAGAAGTGAATGACAAACTTGGTGTCAGCGATGCATCACTGAGAAAAGCACGTCATTCCGGATGGATTGGTCAAAAACAGAAAAAATTGCCCAAAACTGAACAGAGATTTGATTTCTCAGGGTTACAGGAAATGAATGAATGCCAGAAGGAAGCATATAAACAAATCAAAGCCGGTATTGACGACAATAAAGTCTGTCTGTTACATGGCATTACATCATCCGGGAAAACTCTGATTTACCTGCATTTGATCAAAGAGTGTATTGCACAGGGACAGCAAGTGCTTTATCTGTTGCCGGAAATTGCGCTTACTACCCAAATCATTGAACGCCTGCGCGAAAGTACAGGATCACACATTGAAGTATTCCACAGCAAATTTTCAGGCAAAGCAAAATTGCAGTTGTGGGAAAACATACAATCCGGTCATGCCAAAATGGTGGTGGGAGCACGGTCGTCAGTATTTATGCCTTTCAAAAACCTGGGGCTTATCATCGTTGATGAAGAACATGACAGCAGTTTTAAACAATCTGAACCGGCGCCGCGATACAACGCCCGTGATGTGGCAGTGATGATAGCACACAAATACAATATACCTATAATAGCAGGCAGTGCTACACCAAGCAGTGAATCATATCACAACGCTGTTAAAGGTAAATACAAAATGGTAGAACTCAACCAGCGATACCGGAATATGCCCTTACCCGATATCAGAATCCTGGATATCAAATATGCGCGAAAACGTAAAGTAATGGAGCAGGATTTTCATCCTGAAACGCTGAAAGCCATCGCAGGAGTACTAAAACGCAAAGGCCAGGTAATCGTACTCAGAAACCGGAAAGGATATGCCCCTGTCTTAACCTGTCGCGAGTGTGGCTGGAAAGCCTCATGTCCCAATTGTTCCGTACATTTAACCTATCACAAACAAACAGGAAAGGTTAAATGTCACCATTGTAACTACACACAGAACATCCCGCCAAACTGCCCTGAGTGTGGCAATCCCGACCTGAAGTATTTCGGCTTTGGCACACAAAAAGTGGAAGAAGATCTACAGGCAGCTTTCCCTGACGCTGTAATTACCCGTTTTGATCAGGATAGCCTAAAATCGGGACAATCTTACAGGAAAATTATCAGTGCATTTGAAACAGGAAAAACCGACATACTTGTTGGTACACAGATACTCACTAAAGGGCTGGATTTTCTGAATGTGAGGCTCATTGCAGTCCTGCATGCAGATCAAATGTTGAATTATCCTGATTTCAGGTCATTCGAAAGGGGCTTTCAAATGCTGGAACAGGTAAGCGGACGTACAGGCAGGCATCACAAAGAATCAGAGGTTTTGATACAAACTGAATTTTCGGAGCATCCCATCCTCAAAGCCCTGATTAAGCACGATTACCGTACAATGATGAACACAGAACTGGAGGAACGCAGGTATTTACACTATCCGCCTTTTGTGCACCTGATACATATTTATTTAAAATCCGCAAGTGAACAACTTGTTCATAAACGCTCCCGTGTGCTATTTAAAGAATTGCAATACGAGCTGGGAAGTTTTGTCAATGAACCTGCTGTCCCTGTTACAGAAAAAGAAGCAGGACAATACAAGCGGTTCATTCAGGTACGTTTGCCCAAGAATAGAGAACTGATACCACGAAAAAAGGCTTTGCATAAAACTATACTGGGTTTTGAAAGGTCTGCTGTGGGCAAAAAACTGCGTATTATTGTGGACAGCGATCCTATGTAGTGCCTGTCCATTTAGTCGGGGATTTTTCAATTAATTCCCTTCAATAATTTTATTTCAGTTATTATTTTAGAATCGTTCTATATAATTTCTCTTGTTAAATCATTTTTGTGATATTTAATCACTTTTATTCTCATATTATACACATATACAGCTTTTTGAGCATAATTAACCCTGCCACACACGCTTGCATATGGTTTTATGGGGATAATATTTCTACACCTGTTTTACTATATGGGCAGTCATTACCCTGATATTGTAAGCAATTACACTCCATAGTACTTTCGAGACAAAGTGTTGCCAACCCTTCCATGTACAGCGGGTGAGATTAAATCCACGTTTAATATTTGATATTACAGCTTCGGCACCACTACGCCATTTTTTCAACCTGGTTTCCATATTCCTGCTACTGGATTATTCTGCAGACTGCCATCTATTTTGTTGAATACAATGTTTACTACTCCTTTTTCAGCTGCATGTACCTGATTAGCCAATGATGCATAGCCTCCATCGGTAGCACAATCGCGTGGAATAATTCCATAACCTTGTATTATCGAATCCAGTGCCGATATAATCATCATTGTATCGTTCGTACAAAGTTCCCTCTTGCCATTTTCCAATCAAAAATGATTCATCAAAGCCGGTTGGTTCATCCGGTTCACAAGAAACAAAAAAGGATAAGCCAATAAATAACAAAATGCCAATCGCCAATTTAATAAAGGATCTATTCATATTCATAAGACAAAAAATAGTACATACTAAATAACTTCACAAAGTACAAAAATAATATAAATCCTGTTTGGTATTGATAAGATTTATTTTCAATAGAAGATGCAGTATAATACGATAATTTAGTACAATAAACCGGAGTTGTTATTAAGTATCAGTGATAGGGCATTTGCAATAAATCGTTTTTAACTACTCAGTGCTAAAATTAAAAAACAGATGCACAAAATTTTCACCGCAGAGACGCAGAAATGCTAACCCGTCTGTCATGCCTGCCGGCGTGGTGAACCTGCAGGCAGGGCAGTCAGGAACCGTCGAGCAGGAAAATGGAAAAATTGGTCACATAGACAGTTAACATCGGTTAACACTGGTTAAAAACGGTTGCGATTTGTATTATTTCTTAAAACACCTACATTTCATAAGTAACCGATTTTAACCATTATTAACAGTTTTTAACCGTTGTTAACAGATCAATTTACAAATTTCAACCCCTTGCGACATTGCGCCTTTGCGGTGAGGAGCTACTTTTGCTGATACTGATTAGTTA
>CAZTNS010000137.1:0-7857 GCA_964615585.1 uncultured Bacteroidales bacterium
ATAAATTTTTACCTTTAGATATTTTTGGTTTTCCACTAAGTTTGCAGTAGAACCAGTTATTTATTATTTTCATCTGATAAGAAGTAACAGTTTAGAAAATGCTTGTAATTTATGCTTTTGTAAATCATAAGTTGTAATGGAAAACAGGTCTGTCTTTCGCCAGACAAGTTCCCCAGGCTGGACGGATTTGGACGGATTATTTTTTATTTTAAGCAATTTACTTGCAATGAATCAATATCGTTTATCCGTGATTATCCGTTGCAGTTGCATCAGTGTTATCCGTGTTCTGTTTTTATTAATCACTTGCTATGAGTAAAATTATCATTAGTAATTAGTTAAGCACCTCTAAAAATAAATAAGCCAATTAATCATTACCGGTTAAATTGGCAATAGAACCATCATTTTTAAAATCCGGTACGCCAATTACGTTATTTCATTACATTTGTGAAATAAACATATGTTCAATAAAAATAAATGATCAATTATGATTTTACAACAACACATATCCGATCGAGCATTAAACATCCCAACATCGGCCATTCATGAAATGACCAGGTTATCACAATTACAGAAAGATGTCGCATTCCTGTCCTGGGCAAAACCCACCAGCGACACCCCTGAACACATAAAGGAAGCATCATCTAAAGCCATCATGGAGGGTAAAACTGCAGGCTATTCTCCAACCTGGGGATTGATGCAGCTGCGGGAAGCTATAGCAGAGAAACTGCGTGATGACAACAAAATTGCTGCAAAACCTGATGAAGTCATGATCACCGTGGGTGCCATTGAAGGATTATCTGCAGCCGTGTTGGCCACAGTCAATCCCGGTGATGAGGTCATCATTCCCATTCCCTGTTATTCAACCCACGTCCGGCAGGTGGAAATTGCAGGAGGGAAGCCTGTGCTGGTAGAAACCGATGAAGAAAATGGGTTTAAACTTGATATCGAAAAAATACAAGCATCTGTGACGGAAAAAACGAAAGCCATAATTTTCAGTGATCCTAATAACCCTACCGGGGCCGTGTATGCAAAAGGTGAATTGCAGGCGCTTGCTGATATTGCTAAAACAAACGACCTTATAATCATTGTGGATGAAGCTTACGAATATTTTACCTACGACGGCCATAAACATTACAGCATTGCTTCTTTCGAAGGCATGCATGACCGCGTGATCAGCGTTTTTACGTTTACCAAGTCTTACGCCATGACAGGCTGGCGCGTTGGGTATCTGCATGCCCATGCTGATCTGATCAAACACATTGTCAAAATGCATATTCCGCTTGCTATATGTGCTCCTGTTGTAGCTCAATATGCAGCCATTGGAGCTTTGGAAGGCCCTCAGGATTGTATCGCAGAATACAGACAGCATTACCTGACTGTCAGAAATTTAATGTGCGATCGGTTAGACAGCGTAAAACATATTTTTGATTATCAAAAACCGAAAGGTGCATACCTTATGTTTCCGCGCATCAAAATGGAGGGGAAGGACGATTCCATGACATTTGCTGTCAACCTCCTGCAAAAAGCCGGCGTGTCCACTACCCCGGGGATTGCTTTCAAAGGCGAAGGACACGTAAGGATGTCATTCTGCGTTCCTGAGGAAATGGTAAACAAAGCCTTCGACAGAATTGAAAATTATGTTGGGACATCATCCTGATACAGGAGATTTAGTTCAGGTACTGAGTAACCATATCGAAAAGCAACATAAATTTTTCCGTTGACACGTTGTCCATGTTGTCGGCAGGCGTGTGGTAATAAGGGTTTTGCTTGCTACTGAGGCTAAAAAACATGGCCGGCAAACCTTTTTCAGCAAAAGGGTAATGATCTGAATGTGGAGAAATGGTATCTTTTTTAATGCCTGAAAAAAAGTTTTTCTCCCCCAGTATTTTATTCAGCGCGTCAAAATCAGCTTGAGCAGCATCGCTGTGCTGTACATAGAGGGAGTCCCAGTTGCCTGCTACCATATCAAAGTTGAACACTCCAGCTATTTCATCCAACGGAAAAACCGGATGGTTAACATAGTGCCTTGATCCCCGCAATCCGCATTCTTCACCGGATACACAAATAAAGGCCATGGATTTTTCAGGGGGATTTGCTTTGTAATGCCGGGCCAGGTTCAGGAGCATAGCCACACCACTGGCATTGTCATTGGCGCCAGGAAAAAAAACGTCCCTGCCAAACATCCCAAGGTGATCGTAGTGAGCAGTAAACACTACCCATTCATCCGGGTATTTTCTGCCTTCGAGGTAACCAAGCACATTCTGGGTTTGATATTCTTCAATCATGTGATTGTCTATATCAAGGCTGATGCGTTTCGGGTTTTCCGGTAAATTGTTGTAGGAAAGCCATATAATGCACTGTGGTACAACCATCCGTGAATATGCTTTATAAAATTTCAGAGGCTCTTCCCAAAGCAGAATACAGGCATTTGATTTCGTCCTAAACAGTTTTTTGTAAAATTCTTTGTGTTTTCTGGCAAAACTTATATCGCAGGCAGGGATTTGCTGTGATGACAGTTGATCCAGTTTTTCTATGGCTTTTTCTTCATTGAAATTTGTGGTGTCCACAATATACATCTCATATTCCCCTTCAATACCGGATGAATAGCTTCTGAGGACATAATCGGTACCGGGTTGCATGGTTTTCCCGTCAATGATAAGTTCATTGTCTCCCTGGAATGTATTCACCGGCAATGAATAATGCTGAAACCAGGTGTGATCCCATTGCTGCAGGCCATGTTTTTCATATTCCGTCCCGATGTAACGGGCTGCCTTCAGATCACCCTGTTCGTAATAACCCCGCCCGTGATAGGCAGTGTCTGACAGTTCCGCCATTACCTCTATGGCGTATTCGGATACCTGTGCTGCTGATATACAGGGTAAAATCAGCATCAGAACGATGATGTTACTGAGTCTTTTCATTTTTTTTCTTTGTTGGTTCATATCTGTTTGTGTGACGGATGAACACACAAAACAATCATAACGGATACTTAAATTCTGTTAACATGATGTTAAAAGTATGTTTCTATCTGAAAAGTTTAAATAATTCCGGCCGCACCCGGATTCGATAGCTAACAGAGCTCAACACATCGCAGCACCACGCAGGAAATCGGCTTGGCTTTGCCCCCTTACACATAATATGCAGTAGAACCACATTTTATATGTTCAAAATTCATTTTCAACGGTCATAACCTGGCCCGATGACCAATCAGGACGGAACAGGCTGTGTGTGTTTATGCTTTTCTCATGGCGGTTTTATATTTTCAAAGGTCATTGCCAGTTCCAATGTAATCAGAATGTAACCTTTGTATGCTGCATGGTCATTGAATAAGCCAATATCAGGAAACAATCATCCGCGCATGTTTCACCAATTAACGGTTCATGGTGGTTTCAACAAGTGACAGACATGCTGTCAAACAGAATATAGATAAAACACCAAGACGACTAAGCTACACACCCAAAAATGTAAAGGCTTCATACACAAAAAATGCTGGCCAAACGATGGCTTTCAGAAACCCGAGTACGCCCACCCAAAAACCGGTGGCGTTGGCTATGAAATAAATGGCAGCTCCAATAAATCCCAGTCCATACATGGCGCTGGCAACCTGTGTTTGATGATGATTTCTTTCTTTTTTCATGATTTTATTGTTTGGTTAGCTTGATGTAAATATAAACATTTTGTCTTTAACATGGTATTAGCATGGGCTAAATTTCCTATTTTTACAAAAAATTATACGTATGCGGCAATTCATGAAATTTTTGGTAAGAAATATACCCAGGCCGGTGCTGATCCGCTTTTCTTATGTATTCAGGTGGCTGATATTGCCATTTTACATCGGAAATAAATACAAATGTCCGGTGTGTGGTAAGCGTTTCCGTAAGATGCTGCCTTATGGGAACAAAGGGGAAGCCAATCGCTTGTGCCCCCGGTGCCTTTCCCTGGAACGGCATCGCTTGATGTGGCTGTTTTTACAGTCAGAAACCAATTTATTTTCTGAAAAATTGAAAGTGCTGCATGTGGCTCCCGAACAACCCTTTTTGCCGCGTTTTAAAAAATTGAAAAATCTGGAATACACTACCGGCGACCTGTACAGCCCCATCGCTGATGTCAAAATGGACGTGATGGATATGCCGTTTAAAGATAATACCTTTGATGTGGTTATCTGCAACCATGTGCTGGAGCATGTCACCAACGATATTAAAGCCATGAAAGAAATATTACGGGTGCTGAAACCAGGCGGATGGGCACTGTTGCAGGTGCCAGTAAATGACAACATCGAAAAAACCATTGAAGACCTTAGCATTACAGATCCGAAAGAACGGGAGCGCATATTTGGCCAGTACGACCATGTGCGCTGGCACGGGTTGGATTATGCCGACAGGTTGCGATCCGTTGGTTTTCATGTGGATGAAAATCATTTTTTAAATTCATTTAGTCCTGAACAAAGAGATACATACCGCTTACCGGAAAAAGAAACCATCTTTGTGGCCTCAAAAAGCAGGGAAGAGAAATGATTTGAGTATCACCAAACTTACATATCCTGCATAAACATCGGGTCCCAGGGAGGAAGCATGACAGGTTCTTCATCCAAAATTTTCAGAATCCCTTTGTCAATGTATTTTTTATGTGGTACAATCCTGAAGAGATATTCGTCAAACCATTGATCTGAAAATGTCAGGTACCCATTGTGGCCATAATCTGCGCCCCATGAATTTTCAAACTGCCATTTTGTTGGTTTTTCGTTGTCATCCACATCAACTGCCATAAGCAACATGGCATGTGATGACCCGCTTTCACGCGTGTTGATGCGTTGTGCCTTATCCATACCAAATTCCATCCCGTACAGGGATTCAAAATCATAATTGTCAACCAGCAAGCTTCCGTCATCTTTGCTGAGCTGCTTACCAACATCACAACTGACATACATGGCTTCGTTGGCTTTGATGCTTGCCAGGGCAATTTTTTTGAGTTCCTTGTTTGGTAAATTGATGTATTGCCAGTTTTGGCCTTCCATTACATTGCGGTCATACTCAATTTCATACAACTTATGATATTCACGGGTAGGATCGTTCATCAACATAACGTAATTATCCGGATCGTACTTGGGGAAATGTTCCTGGTAAAAACTTACAGGCGTAAATGTTTTCGTTTTACCGATGTTCCCCTCTTTATCCACAAACCTGTATTCAAATTCCTGTGGAGGAACGCCCAGGCTCAGAGCAAGAATACGGTAAACATCATGCATCATACCCATTTTTTGTTGCCGGATGCTTTCTTTATCGCTGCCTGAATTTGCCATTTCACGAAGCGTTAAAGCATGTTCCCGTAATTTACGGTTTAATATGCGGCGCAACCAGGATGTGTTGTTTGAATGGTGGGTTTCGGGCATTGCTTTTTGAGGTACCAGTCCGTATTTATCAACCAAATTGGCAAAAGAATTCCATACACCACCATCGCCTACGGGGCTTTTGAGCAGCCATTCCACTTTACGGTCATCCAATGGTTTCCCGGCTGTGGCGATGCAGTTTTCAAGAAACAAATTGGATTTTTCCAGCATATCGTAGAAATACAGGTAATTGGTGGAAAACGTAAACTCACTGAGCTTTTTGTCGTTGATGATTTTTGGCCTGAGGCTGTTTAAGCTGGTAAACATCCAGCACCGCCCGGATTTTTCCTGGCTTGTTATCCCGCTGACATCCACCTTATATTTGAAATGATGGTCAATCTTTCCCGCTTTTTTACGGTTTACAGCCAATTCTTTTACCCCATTGGCAGTGAGCGCATTCATGATGGCTTTGTTGTTGGCATCATTGTTATCAAATCCATTGTGAAGCCCCTGAAGTTCATTTTCTGAAAGTACTTGTTGCGCTATACAAATTATACTTGCGAACAATACAATAAATCCAGTAGTTACCCATTTAATCAACATAATTTTTCCGTTTGGTTAGTGATCATATTAATTTGTGCCAAAAATAATGAAATATTGAACAATGCCTATCTGTTTCCGGGATTACACACCTAAAATAACAGTTGCCATGGAAAAATATATGACCACACCAATGATATCGGAAACCGATGTAATCAGTGGAGCACTGGCAGTAGCCGGATCCCGGTTAATTTTTGTAAAAACATAAGGTAAAAGTAAGCCAATCAGGCTGCCGGCAATAACAGATAATATCATGGTAAAGGCTACCACAAGGATAATTTCAGGGGCCCTGAAGCTGGCAATCAGGGACACACCAGCCGCCATGGTAATGCCCAATAGCAAAGAAACGACAAATTCTTTTGCAAAGAGTTTTATCCAGTCTTTGTTTTTAACGTCCCCCACAGCGATGGACCGTATCATCAAAGTGGCCGTTTGTGATCCGGCATTTCCACTGCTGGCAATCAAAAGAGGAAGAAAAAACAAAAGCGACACATGCGATTGTATGATTCCTTCAAAATGGGTAATGGCAGCCCCTGAAAACACATTCATAAAGACAAGTACCGTGAGCCAAAATATACGTTTTTTGAACAAAAGAGGGATGCTTGCTTTCACGGGGTTTAAAATCGCATCCTGAAAAGAACCGAATTTGTGAAAGTCTTCGGTGGTTTCTTCTTCGGCAACGTCCATCACATCATCAAAGGTAACGATACCCAACAACATGCCTGCTGTATCAATTACCGGAAGGGCTATCCTGTCTTCGTCTTTAAATACTTTAATGGCCAATTCCTGGTCATCGTAGGCGCTGAGAGAAACAAACCTGTAATCCATCAGTTCGGAAATTTTTTGATCCGGTTTGGCAAGGATGATTTCACGGATGCGCAAATCATCAATGAGTTTATTATTCTCATCAACAACATAAATGACGTTTAATGTTTCAGAGTCATGACCGTATTTTCTGATGTGCTGCAAGGATTGTTCTATGGTATAATGAGGTTTAACAGCAACAAATTCCGGTGTCATGATACGACCGATGCTTTCTTCGGGGTAGCCAAGCAGTTTGGTGGTTATTTTGCGTTCTTCAGGAGAAAGCATTTGTATAAGGCGTTGGCTGATCTCCCCTGGAAGCTCTTCAAAAAACGCTGTACGGTCGTCAGGGTCAAGGTCGTTTAGCAAGCTGGCCAGCTTATGCGCATTATTGGCCAACTCGGTGATAATTATTTCCTGCTTTTCGTGCGATATGTTTTGGAATGTATCTTTTGCAAGCCCTTTTGGAAGAAGGCGAAATACAATAACATCATCAGGATCATCTAAATCTTCAATGATCTCAGATACATCAGCAGGTGATAACTCTGCCAGTTCTGTTCGCAGTAATTTCCATTCTTTCGCAGCAATCAGTTCTTCGAAATGGGCAATGGTTTCAGTCATATTTCGTTCCTCCTTACTTTATTACCTGCAAGTTCGAAATATGACCTTACAGGTGGGGTTATTCGTTTAGCTGACTATGATATGGGTCTTCGTTCATATGGTATGATCAAAATTTACGGGCACAAAGTTAAATTTTATTTGCATAAAACGGAATGAAAATGCAGGAAAAACCATATTCATTTTGTATTTTATTCTTTCAATTTAAATAATATTGCCTGTTGTACCACCGCATGGCTTAATCTGTCCTGCAAAAAGGGTTCTACTGCAAACTTAGTGGGTAATGGTAATGATTGAATTATTACTGTTGAGTAAAAATTAAGAATTAGAAAAAATAAACGCTCGTCAATAAAAATTATACTGTCAGGGCTAAAGCCCATTCCATCTTTCCTATTCTTATCACCCCGACCTGAAGGACGGGGTTTAAGCGTGTACTTAACCAGAGCCGATTAACCCCCGGCATTTATGTCGGGGTTTTGAGGCGAAATATAAAACAGAAAGGGCTTTAG
>CAZTNS010000138.1:0-7803 GCA_964615585.1 uncultured Bacteroidales bacterium
GTCAGGGCTAAAGCCCATTCCATCTTTCATGTTCTTATCACCCCCGACCTGAAGGCTGGGGGGTAAGCGTGTACTTAACCAGAGCCGATTAACCCCGGCATTTATGTCGGGGTTTTGAGGCGAAATATAAAATAGAAAGGGCTTTAGCCCTGATATGCTTTTGTGAATTCTGAGGTATATTCATCTTTTGACTGTAAGGCGAAGCAAAAAGTCATCGGGTGAATACACCTTCTTAATAAGCAGGGCTAAAGCCCATTTATTCTTTCTTTTTATTTGCTTAACCCCGATCTGAAGGTCAGGGTTAAGCTGTTGCTCAAGAGCCTTTACAGAATAATCCAACGACTGCATATAATAATTTCAAAACACCTCAATTAATCATTTTGAAATGCGTTTGGTAAAATATTCCACGAAATTTGCAGTAGAACCTTTTTATTAGAAGTCTCCCTAAATCGGATTTATGATACATCAGCGCATAACTGAAATTTTCTTGGTTACTATGTTATTATCAATCCTGATTTCGAGGAAATACATGCCTGGTGAATTATTACTAAGATCAAGCCTGTATTCAATGTTATTGTAAGATGTTGGTGTTATGAACAATTGACGACCGGTCATGTCATATACCTTAATTTCAACATCACTGTTGATGTACTCATCACCCAGCTCAAGTGTTATATCCCCTGATGTTGGATTTGGATAAGCATGAATATTTTTTTCAATGTCGAATTCATCGAGGTCCAACAAACAAGCTATTGGTTTTATGGCAAGGGATGTTGAGATATTAAATTGTTCTACAGATGTTCTCCATCCTCCTTTTTCAACAACCATGGTATTGTTGGATTCTGATGATCCACGATTCCCTGCCGTACTAACAACAAAATAATCATCACTGATGCCATCACCGTTTTCATCGGGATAGAACAATTTAAATCCGACAAAGAATGGCCCGTCAATTTGAACCGGGTTATCAAATTCAATCACAGAATTATAATTTTCTGGCATGTTACGGATATACTTTTTCTTTTCTGCCAGAATATTGTCTTCATTCGGGAATTCCGTATCACCATCCCATATATAAAACCTGACATAAGAATTGTAGGAACCATATACTGAATTATTAACAGGGACGATCAATGCTTCAATCTGGCTGAAGGAATGGTCATCAAAATAATCTGCATAAGTCCGAACCCTTTCACCATTATGTCCGGCTATAAAACCCCATGTTCCGGGGGTATTCATTTTTGATGCAGTTTCACCCGTTTTCAGGTTGGTCAAAGTATCGCAATATTTTTGAACAGGCCCGCTAAAGACATAAATATAATCTTCTTTTGTTTTTACACTACCCCCGCATGAGTTATTCACACTTAGCGTTACATCATAAATTCCCGGTATATTATATTCTACACCGGATAGGGGACTGGCCTGTGTTGAATTTGTCGGGATAGCATTGGGGCCAAATACCCAGTTCCATGTTTGCGGGTAGCCGGTGGACAAGTCTTCAAAATAGGTTATGTCACCTGCAGATAACAACCTGGAAGAACAGGTAAAATCTGCAACCGGGGTTACGGTATCATTACAAGGATCATCAACACTGACAATAATATAATCTTCTTTGATAACGGTATCATTGCCTTCGGAATTTTTAGCAATCATTGTCACATCCCATTCACCTTCATCTTCATAAAGAATGTCGTCCGGATGTTGATCTGTGGTTTCAGGAGTAAAAGCGCCTTCAAATGTCCATTTCCACTGATAAGGTGCCCCGGAGCTGATGTCATGAAAATCCACCGTTTCACCGGGCTGAATAACTGTGTAATTGGCAATAAAATTGGCTTCCGGCGGATCATCGGCTGCAGGAACTACCGTAATGTAATCTTCTTTAGTTTCAATATATTGACTGTTGTTGTCATGTTTTACCCTGAGCTCAACATCATAAACACCGGCATCCATATAAGCCACGGTTACAGGCCCTTCATTTTCAGATTGATCAGGCAAGCCACCTTCAAACGACCATGCCCACTCGGTAAAGGGGCCGTTTACTGAAGTATCGGTAAAAGTTACAACACCACCTTCAGGAATTACTGTGGCATCGGCATAAAAGCCGGCCATTGGGGCTGTAGCAGGATCCCCGACAATGATACAGCCAACGCATGTATCGGTATCTGTATCAGTTCCATCACTAATTTCAAGGATGACATCAAATATACCCGGAGAATCATAACAGATGTTTGTTGGATTTTGCTGGTGGCTGTCAGGGGGATTACCGTTTTCAAATGTCCATGTCCATGAATTAGGGCCTCCCGTGGATTGATCCTGGAAGCTGATACAATCACCAACATTAATTTCATCTTCAGATGGCTCAAACATGGCATTCAAACCACCCGGATTGTCTTCAACTACAATGTAACCTGTTTTTTCTTCCACATCAGTAAAGGTGCCATCGTCAATAGTCAAAGTAACCATAAACGTACCTGGGTCGTTATATGGGATTCCGGTTGGATTTTGATCTGTACTTGTATCATCAGGAGGATCAACGCCTTCAAACTCCCATGACCATGATTGAATGGGATCATCGCCGGGGGTACTCAGGTCTGTAAAATCAACCGTACCACCAGGTGTAAGGTTAGTGGGGTTGGCTTCAAAATCAGCAACCGGCTCGGAAGCCACGGCGTTGGGATCGTAACCGTCTAAACTGGCAGGATCGGAACCAACGGGATCAAGCCATGGAGCCAATTGATCAGTATCATCAGGTCCGTTTTCTTCCCAGTGATAATCAAACCTTCCGTATGCATCCGGGGCAGATTGGTTAGTACAGGAAGCACCTCCTCCGGTAAGTGTGCCAACGATTCGTTTTGTGGTTTCGTCAAAAAAGGGAGAGCCTGATGAGCCACCTTCAGTTACGCCCCAGTCTGTAGCAGTTGATTGCCAGATAACTTCCCAGTGTGCATCGGTCATTCCCCCTGACCATGTGGTAACAGTAGCATCTCCGCTTCTTGAAATTTTCATAATATCCCCTGATGGATGGTGAATACCAATGGTATTGGTGGCACCAACATCTGTTCTGTCCCAGCCATTATAATAAATGTTATAAGCCGCAGGGGGTGTTGTCAGCAATTCAAGGAGCAGGAAATCGGTTCCGCCACTTTGCGGGCCGCGTGCAATTTTATCAGCTCCCACAATGTCGTCGTAACCTGGTTCGGAAGCCGGATCAGAACAATCTGGAGATTCAAAATTAAAATAAAATTCCCACTGATCCTGATTGGTTTGATCCCCTCCGCAATGATCAGCAGTTAAAAAATAGGGTGTGCCATCTTCAGCAGTGTTATTGACAAGAGAGCCGGTACAAAAACCGCCTCCCATTCCGCCCGGAATATATATCAATGCTACACCATTTTTTTCATTCTGCCAGTCATCACCTTCCGGGCAATTGACATTAACATTACAATCACCGGAATCACCAAAACCTGTTGGCTTGCCTTTTTCATAAAAACCGACCAATGCACTTACGCCACGATAGAAGTAAGATATTTGGTTAATGTCCAGAATCGCTTCATCTGTGACATGCGGTGGTTGTATGTATTCCAGTGTTGTTGTTTCACCCTGAATAATACGTGTGGAAAACCTTCTGTCAAGGCCGGGGTTGTTTAAAGCAGTAAAAGCACCGGCAACCTGGGCTTTGTTTTCGTTGTAAAGGAATAAACTGCTGCCTTCAGGTAGGTAAAATTTATTGTAATGTAAACTTAAAGCCTTTGCATCTTCGGAAGTTATGCGTAAACGCCAGACTTTGGTACCATCTTCCAGGATGTCCCATGTACCGGCGGTTTGCATTGAAATGTCAACATCCAAAAGCACAGAAACCCGGTACATTTCGCCATTTTTCTCAAGATAATCATGTTCTTTTTTTACCTCTTCGATATTCGGAGGATATATAAACACATTATCTACGTTGTCATTCAGGGTTTTTAATTCAAAACTAATGGGTTTTCCTCCCTGGTCAATTTGTGCAGATAACATACCTGTACTGAAAACCACTAAAAAGGCAATCGCTAATTTCATTAATTGTTTCATCGGAACATTATTTTTTTAATTGATGCAATATACTGAATTATTTTATAATTTTCAAGTAAAATTATGCTTTACATTTTAACAGACGCTAAAAATACAAAATGGTTGGCAAGACAAAAATAAAAAACCATTTTTTTTTTCATATATCTTAAATTCGCAAACCGATGTGCTGCGATGTGCTGCGATGTGGTGAGTAGAGCTCAGTCGAAGCCAGTACAGCTAAAGTGACTGTTTTTAAAAACATCTTGTCTGCCCTGCCTTAAGCAGGCAGGGAGGGTATAATACAAAAACTCGACATTATAGACAAACACTATTTATATGGTTCAAGTGGCTCGCAAGTACAAACAAGATTTCTGTCACCGTATCCCTGGTCAATTTCAGCTGTCCATGTCCAGAATTTATTTTCACGGACCCATTTTAGAGGATAAGCAGCGGTTTCCCTGTTATAAGCATGATTCCACTCTGAGGACAAGCACTCTTCAGCTGTGTGCGGAGCGTTGATTACCGGATTGTCTTCTGTTGAGTAGGTACCGTCCTTTATCTTATCCAGTTCTTTTCTGATCTCTATCATGGCTTCAATGAAATGATCCAATTCAAGTTTACTTTCACTTTCAGTGGGTTCAACCATAAGCGTTTCATGAACCGGAAAAGAAAGCGTAGGTGCATGAAACCCGTAATCCATCAATCTTTTTGCAATATTCCCGGCACTGACATTATATTCTTTTTTGAAATGCTGGCAGTTTAATATCATTTCATGGGCACAACGGCCTTTTTCGCCTGTATAAAGCACCTGATACCAATCTCTCAAAGCCGAAGCAATGTAATTGGCATTGAGGATGGATATTTCTGCTGATTTTTTCAGTCCGTTGAGGCCAAGCATTTTAATGAACCCGTATGTGACAGGTAAAATACTTGCAGATCCGAATGGTGCAGCTGCTACAGCATTTATCGCTTTCTTGCCACCGGTTTTAATAACACTGTGCCCCGGCAAATACCGGCTTAATTCTTTTGTAACACCTATTGGACCAACACCCGGGCCACCACCTCCGTGAGGGATGCCAAAGGTTTTGTGAAGGTTCAGATGACACACATCTGCTCCAATATAACCTGGATGAGTGATGCCAAGCTGGGCATTCATGTTGGCTCCGTCCATGTAAACCAATCCGCCATGGTCATGGATGGTTTTTATTATTTCTTTAATGTTGCTTTCAAATACACCATGGGTTGACGGATAGGTTATCATGCAGGCTGCAAGTTTATCTTTGTGTTCTTCTGCTTTTTGTTTGAGATCATCAAGGCTGATGTTTCCATTATCGTCGGAATCAACTACAACTACTTTCATCCCTGCCATAGTAGAACTTGCCGGATTTGTTCCATGAGCAGATGATGGTACGAGACAAACATTTTTTTGCTCCTGATTATGATCAATATGGTATGCCCTGATCAGCATAAGCCCTGTATGTTCACCGCTGGCTCCGGAATTAGGTTGCAGGCTAATGTCGTGGTAGCCTGTTATTTTAGCCAGGTCTGACCGCAATTCATCCATCATTTCTTTATAACCTTTCCACTGATCTTCAGGAGCAAAAGGATGTATATTCCCGAACTCTTCCCAGCTCAGTGGCAACATGCTGGTTGCAGAGTTGAGTTTCATTGTGCATGATCCAAGTGGTATCATAGAATGATTTAGGGCAATATCACGGCGTTCCAGTTTTTTCATATACCTCATCATCTCTGTTTCGCTGCGGTAGGCATTAAATACTTCCTGTTGCATGAATCTATCTTTACGTAACATGGAATCCGGGATTGTGATGTCATGGCTTATGTTTTCAAATGGCTGAAATTTTTTATCAGCGGCCTGGGCAAAAATACCAATGATGTCATTCAGGTCTTTGATCTCTGTTGTTTCATCAATGCTGATACCAATGGTATGATCATTAATTTTGTTAAAATTGATCTTTTTGTTTTCAGCGATGTTTTTAATTTTATCAGCATCAATACCCTCGGGTAAATGAATGTTAAGTGTATCAAAAAATATTGTGTTGTTTTGTTTGTATCCGAGTTCTTTCAGTGCATGGTTTAATGCTGTTGTTTTTTTATGGATATTGCCGGCAATGTTTGTCAGTCCTTCCTCCCCGTGATAAACGGCATAAAAACCTGCCATAGTAGCAAGCAGTGCCTGGGCAGTACAAATGTTTGAGGTGGCTTTTTCTCTTTTAATATGTTGTTCACGTGTCTGTAAAGCCATGCGCAGTGCCGGCTTGCCAAATTTGTCTTTTGATACGCCGATGATTCTGCCTGGGATGTTGCGTTTGTATTTAGATGATGTGGCCAGAAAAGCAGCATGCGGGCCTCCAAATCCCATGGGAATGCCAAAGCGCTGGGTATTTCCAACAACAACATCTGCTCCCCACTCAGAAGGTTTTTTAAGCAATGCAAGAGCCATAATATCCACAACAGCGGTAACTAAAATGCCTGCTTCATGAGCTTCATTGGCAAAATTACTGTAATCGTTTATAGCACCATCGCCGGCAGGATATTGCAATATAGAGCCAAAAAATTTGCCATCATTCAGTGCCGAAAACCCATCAAAATCATCAACGATTACATCAACACCAATTGGTTTTGCCCGCATCTGAATAACGTCAAGGGTTTGTGCAAAAATATTTTTATCAACGAACAATTTATTTTTGCCGGCTTTAACATCTTTGCGGGAACGTGTCTCAAACATCAAAGACATGGCTTCGGCTGCTGAAGTGGCTTCATCAAGGAGGGATGAATTTGCAATTTCCATTCCGGTCAGTTCACTGATGGTTATCTGGAAATTTAACAGAGCTTCAAGCCTGCCCTGGGATATTTCTGCCTGATACGGTGTATATGAAGTGTACCAGCCCGGATTCTCAAAGATATTCCTTTTTATGACTGATGGGAAAGTTGTGCCGTAATAACCTTGACCGATATAGGATCTGTACACTTTGTTTTTTCCGGCAATTGTTTTGATGTGAGATAAATAAGCCTGTTCGGAAACGCCGCTTTCAGGTATGTCAATGGGGTTCCTTAGCCTGATGGATTCAGGAACAGTTTCATCAATTAACTGTTCGACTGATTCAACACCAACTGTATCAAGCATTTTACGGACATCTTCATTTCGTGGACCCAAGTGCCTTTTGGTAAATGATTCGTTTTGCATAATGATGTTTCTTTTGATTAAATATTATGTGTTTTAAAATGATTGTAAAGGTAAAAAAGTCTGAAAAAATACATGATGTTTTTTATCATATTTATATTACTGAAGTTTCTCAGAAAACACAATCTGTTTATAAACAATTTAATATGAACATTGTATTTCTGTAATATATAGATTTTAAGATGTTTATTGTTTTCCATGTTTTATATCAAAAGCATTTTAATACCGACATGCTATCAAGTTGCTTAATATAATTCACTCCGTTTTTATATTAAGATTGATAGTCAGTCGGCATTAACTAAAGCAGCTAAAAGATTTCACTGTGTTCATCTTGTTAGCGGTTTCGTATAAGATGACATTTACTGTCCTTTTTTCTTTTCTACTCCCGAATAGCTCTAAATTATCAATCTTTATTGGACAGAGTTTTCGGGATAAAAACGGATTGTTAATTTTAATGGTGTTTTTACGCAAAAGAAAGAAGCAAAGAAACCGCCGTCTCCACTTAGTTCCGAAGTACATCGCAGCTGTGTAATATTAAATATTCTTATTGATGA
>CAZTNS010000139.1:0-7629 GCA_964615585.1 uncultured Bacteroidales bacterium
TTCGACATTCCTTGTTCAGTATTCATTATTCCCTTTTTGGTTCTGGCTATGCCAGGTTAGGTGTTAGTATTTAGTATCTTATCAATAATATTCGTGTAATTTTTGGCAGAAAATCCCAAATCCCAAATTCAAAATCCCAAATAAAACCCAAAAAAGAAAATCCCAAAAGAAACAAATCATGATACTCTACCACCTTTTGATTTGTTTATCATGCTACTCAAAATATTGATTATCTCTTCCGATTCGCGGATGTCTTTTGATATTTTAGCAGGAGTAAGATATGTCCCACTAATTACACGTAGGAAGTACCTGGTTTCTTTCGCTTCTTTTCTTAAATCGTAAGGTTTTTTTTTCTGACATTTTTTGATTTTAAGATTTTAGAATTATATAATTTTGGCTACACTCGGCATAGCTCAAGCAGGTTCGGTTCCGCTCACTACATCGCAAGCTTGGCTCTGCCCTCGTTTGCACAAAATTTGGAATTTATTTTGGATTTTGTTTTTTGGATTTTGAGCTTTCCGGTTTATCCGGGTTGGGTAATGAAAAAACTAACACCTAAACCCTAAATCCTTATTTTGAAGTTCCCCTGTTTTCCCAGGGGCGAGTACTGATAAGATACCATTTTCTACATGATGGGAGTTTTCAGAATCCAAGAGATAAATTACTGAAGTTCCAGGGTTGTTACATCAGCCATTAAGAAACGGATTGTGAGCCATTTCATTTCCAACGCTGCTGGCAGGGCCGTGTCCGGGATAAAGGGTGTAATCCGGAGGTAAACTTATTAATTGCTCCTGGATGGATTGTATGAGTACATCATAATCACCGCCAGGCAGGTCTGTACGGCCAATAGATTCTAAAAACAGGGTGTCTCCGCTGAAAACTGATTTACTTGCATGATCCACAAACGCTATGCTTCCCGGTGAATGTCCCGGCACCAGTCTGCAATGCAATGTTATATCACCTGAGAATAGTGTGTCATTATGTTCAATTTCTTTACCAAGAGGAGCAGGAGGGACAATATTAAGGCCGAATACTGCGGCATGAGTACCTGCAGCATCAATTAAAAAATTATCTGCCGCGTGACCGGTAGGAGAGAGAGCAGATATCTGTTTTATCCAGGCAGATCCTGCAATGTGATCAAAATGTCCATGAGTAAACAATACTTTTGTCAGTTTGATTTTATGTGCATCAATGTGTTGTTTGAATTCTTTTTGCTCTTCGAATGACATCATGCCAGGGTCAATGACAATACCGTTTTTGTTGTCATCATAGATCAGATAAGTGTTTACCCGCAATGGATTGAATATAAAAGTTTTTATGTGCATTGTATTTGTTTTTTGTCAATATCATGCGGGAGTTTTCGTTTCCAACGCCTGTGGCTCCATAACCAGTATGCAGGCTCCTTTTTTAGCACAGCCTCAAGTGTTTTCATGTATTTGCATGTCAAAGCACCCGGAGGATCGCTTTCAGGATCAAAGGGAATTTCCCTGAGGGTAACAACATAATGCCCGCGTTTTTCTTTTCTGACATCTACAAATATAAGTGGAATGTTCAGTTTTCTTCCGTAGGCCTCAGGACCATGAATGCATGGTGTATATTGATTTAAAAATTGTATCCAGTGACATTTGTGCATGTTACCGGGAGTTTGGTCTGCGGCCATAATGATTCCCAGGGCTTTGTCATCATGTTTTGAAAAGGCTTTCTTTGTTTCCTGAACGGGGATCAGCTTCATGCCTGTCCGTGTGCGCTTTTTGTAGCCATAATGTTCGCTCTGTTTGTTGTTTAGTGGGAGATATAAAGATATACACTGGTGCTGAAGGTGACGGTTGAAACATTGCATACCCCACTCCCAGTTGCCGTAATGGGTGGCCAGAAAAATTACATCGGTTCCCCCTGCCGCATATTCATTTGCAATTTCCTGGTTGGTGATACGATACCGGCGACATAGTTTGTCAGGATTACATGTCATCCCTTTGGCTGTTTCATAAAAAACATCGGACAGGTGCCGGTAAAAACGTTTTTGTATCAGCTTGATATCACGGTCAGATTTATCCGGAAAACTGTTCTTTATGTTGTTGTAGCTGATATCTCGCCTGTATCCGATCACATGAAATAATAAAAACGCCACAATGTCTGATTTGATGTACATTAGCCAGAATGGCGTTATGGCCTGAATACCAACAAATATCCTGAAAAAAATATATTCAAACCTGTTTTTTATTCGTTTCATCATAATCTCTTAATCGGAAGCAAAATTAGCAAAAACAGCGAGACCCGGAGTTCAATATGCTAATATTTTGTTTCCTCCCGGGGGTAGGGTATAGCTTATTATCTTTAATTTTTTTGCCATGCAAGCTAAAAATTTATATTGAAGATCATGGAGAAATGATGTTTTAATCTATCTTTAACCTGGGATATATCTGTTTTATTTTCAAGCAGATTTTCCATGGAAATCATGTTTTTATTGTCAAATCCACAGGGCTTGATCAATTTGTAATATGACATATCAGTGTTGATATTGAGTGCAAATCCATGCATTGTGATAAAACGGCTTGAACGTACACCTACGGAAGCAATTTTGCGTGTTTTTCCATGGGTTTTCATGTCAAGCCAAACTCCGGGAGCATTTAGTAGTCTTGTCCCTTTAATGCCAAAATCATTTAAACATGCAATGATGACTTCTTCAAGGTTTTGGATATAGTCTTTAATGTAAAAACCTTGATTTTTCAGGTTGATGATGGGATATCCTATAACCTGACCGGGGCCATGATAAGTAATATCACCCCCCCTGTCAATTTTAATACATTGGATATTTCTGTTTTGCAATTCATCAGTGCTGACCAGAATGTTTTCTTTGTTCGCATTTCTGCCCATTGTTAGAACAGGGGGATGTTCGCACAAAATGAGTGTATCATAAAAACCAAGTTGCTGTTTTGTTTTTGTTTGTTTGATGGCAAGATCAAACAACTGTTTTTGTTTGTACCAAGCAGATTGAAAATCAATAGTTCCCCAGTCTTCAAAATTGCCTTGTATCATAGGATTAATAATTTATACTTGTTGATCGGCGTGATAGGAAGAGCGCACCAGCGGGGCACTTTCTACTTGCTTAAAGCCTTTGTTGATTGCTGTTTGTCTGAAAGTTTCAAATGTTTCTGGTGAAATATAGCGGTCAACCGGAAGATGATGTATGGTAGGTTGCAGGTATTGTCCCAGGGTCAGTATTTCACAGCCGGCATTTAGCAAGTCATCCATTGATTTGAAAATTTCATCATTGGTTTCTCCCAGTCCTGGCATTATTCCTGATTTAGTCCGGATACCATTAGAAGAAAGATACCTGATTACATCCAGGCTTGTTCTGTATTTTGCCCGCGACCGTACATGTGGGGTTAGCCTTTCAACAGTTTCCAGGTTATGACTAACTATTTCAGGTTTTGAGCTTATTATCTGATCAAGCAGATTATAAATTCCGTCAAAATCAGGAATAAGCGTTTCTATTGTGGTTGCAGGATTAACTTCACGTACTTTATTGATACATGCAATCCAGTGTGATACCCCTTTATCCTGAAGGTCATCCCTGTCAACAGATGTGATGACAACGTGTTTAAGTTTCATAAGTTGAATAGCCTGTGCCAGTTTTTCAGGTTCTTCAAGCGCGGGCGGTAAAGGCTGTCCTGTTTTTGTGTTGCAAAATTTACATGAGCGTGTACAGATATCTCCAAGGATCATGAATGTGGCTGTACGATTACCCCAGCATTCTCCGATATTGGGACACTTTCCGCTTTCGCAGATTGTGTGCAAATTATGCTTGTGTACAACATCACTGACAAAATGATAGCTTTCACCTTTAGGTAATTTAATTTTGAGCCAGTCTGGTTTTCTTTGTTGTTGCATTGTTTTCAGTTTGTTTGTACAAAATTAGTTATTATGTCTGTTGATCAAATGAATTTGCCATAATTAAGGGCACTTCTTTTCTTCCCGTCGGGTTTTCAGAATAAACCTGTCATACAATAATAGCATAAATGAACAAAACACGCCGATGGAGGTAAATATTATCCAAATGGAAGAGGGGTGGTGAGTTTCCCAGAGGTATTGAGTCATTTCGTGATAATTCATTCCCAATTTTTCCATCCCAAGAGAAAAGAGGTCGTTTTTTGTAAATTCTTCTGAGATACGGGGGACTTCAAAACCCTGGGTATTTAGTTCATTTCTTAATAAGACAGCTTTGTCAGATAAACGTGCGTAAACCCCCCCTGATAACCAACCGGCAAAGTAATTTCCTCCGGCCATCGGGATAAAAGAACAGCCCATATACAGAGCCATTTTATCTTTTGGTGCAATTTTGCCGATGTATTCGGTAATTTTTGGACTACTGGCCATTTCCCCAATGCCAAAAATCAGAATGGTAATGAATAAATACATTGGATTGTGTTGCATAAAGGTTAATCCCAGCCCAATGGCACAAATAAGAAAACCGGTAATCATAGCATTAATGGGTCGCCATTTCATTACCCCCCAGGAAACAAGCAATTGAAAAATCACAATATACAATGCATCCAGGTCAGTCATTATTTCAGGTGCAATTGTGCCTTCATTTGTGCCAATGGTTTCTGCAAGCCAAGGCCATAGATTGTATATTTTGTCATATACAATAGCTGTATTCATCCAGTCATGAATAAATGTAGGCAAGGTAAAAAACAACTGGTTGTACATTGTCCAGAAACCAACCACTATCAATAAAAAGACCACAAATTTGATGTCAGATAAAGCCACTGCAATGTTCCTGAATATTTGTCTGATTTCTTCGGCGAAAGTTTTGTTGATGGTGCTTTTTATGGGTGCCGGTTTGAAAAGTATAAGGGTAAGCAGCATATTAAGAAGGATGATGGCAGATGCGCCAAAAAAAACATATTCCCATCCTTCTTGTCTAACTTGGGCTGCAAACAAAGGGCCAATAAAAGCCCCGATGTTGACCATCATGTAAAATATGCCGAAACCGATAGAAGATGTTTTATGATTGGTTGTTTTCGCTATGGTAGCGGATACTACAGGTTTAAACATGGCTGCGCCAATGGCAGTGATGAAAAAAGCCATGAACATCACGGGAAAAGATCTTGCAATTCCCATCATAAAATAACCTATACTCAAAGAAGAAAATGAAATGATAAGGGTTAGTTTAAACCCAATTCTGTCAGCAATGGCACCGGTAATTAATGGCATCAGGTACAATGTCCCTACAACCAATCCCATCATAAGACCTTTTTGTTCCTGGGAAAAGCCAAGTGCCCCTGTGTCACGAGAACCTGTAAGGTATAGTGCCAATACCATAAACATGCCATACCATGCCCAGCGTTCAAAAAGTTCAAGTATATTGGCAATCCAGAATTGCCCTGGAAATTGTTTGAATATTACCATGGAAAACAACTGGTATTAAAGACAAAACATCTCATGCATAAAGCATAATGGGAAAAAACTATTTATTCTCCATCGCAAATTTGTATCCAGCATTCAAAGCTCTAATGTTCATCTCAACAATTCTTTCACCTTTTTTGCCAAAAAGCTGTTTAATCGCTGTTTCTAGTTCATTTAGTTCAAATCCCAGGAATGGTGCAGCAGCTCCAAGCATGACAATGTTTGATGCCCGGGCAGACCCGATGTCTTCTTTAGCGACCTTATCTGCATTAATGGCAACCTTGTTTTTGATGCCTTGAATTTGTTCCATTAGCTCATCCTCTCCAGGGTAATTAGTAATGTTCTTAAAGGCACTGACATTGGTAATTACATAACCTGTTTGTTTAAGATACGGCAAATACCTTAGTGCTTCCATTGGTTCAATAGACAGGATTATATCTGCCCCTCCCTGGGTTATCAAATCCGAATGAATGGGTTGATCTGAAATCCTCAGGTTTGATTGTACGTCTCCGCCTCTCTGGCTCATGCCATGTACTTCAGCTTGTTTTATGTAATGATTTTTATTCAGGGCAGCAGTTCCTATTGCTGCGGCAATGGTTAATATCCCTTGTCCGCCTACACCGGCTAATATGATATCACGTTTCATGATGTATTGATTTTGAGTTAAACTTATTTTTTTGATTTTTTTGCTGCACGTTTCTTTTTTGCAGCGGTTTGGATGCATTCCCTTTGTGGAATGATAACACTAATACCATTGTATTCCAATTCTTCTTTCATAATCCGGACATTTTCTTCGTGGTATTTTTTCAACGGTGTCATCACGTGTACATGTGCTTCGGGTACTCCGAGTCCTTTGACAATTTCAACAAGCCTTCCCTCTGCATGTGATTGTTGTCCTCCGGTCATTCCGGTTGTTGAATTATCTGAAATGATAACCACAATGGGTGAGTTCTTGATCACAGCGTCCAAAAGCCCTGTCATTCCACTGTGTGTGAAAGTAGAATCACCGATTACAGCAACCGATGGTACCAGACCGGCATCAGCAGCACCTATTGCCATGGTAATGGATGCTCCCATGTCAACACATGAGTTGATGGCATTGTATGGAGGCAAGGCCCCAAGGGTATAGCACCCAATATCCGAAAAGACACGGCCTTCTCCGTAATTTTGTAATGCTTCGTTCAATGCATAATATACATCTCTATGTCCACATCCGGGACAAAGTGCAGGAGGCCTGGGGGCTACAAGCTCAGGAACAGGACTGCCTTTCTGAATGTCAATATCCAAAGCTTCGGCTACAAGGTTGGGATTGAGTTCCCCATCCCTGGGTAAACTCCCGTTAAGCCTGCCATGTATTTTAATGCCATCATCATAATAACCACGAACCATGTTTTCTATGAAAGGATAACCTTCTTCAATGACCATGATTTCATCACATGCATTTTTTAATTTGTCCATATGGTTTCGCGGCAGCGGATATTGCGATATTTTTAACAGGTTGTAAGGACAACCCTCAGGATAATTCTCCATAACATAATTATAAGCTATTCCGCTTGCAATAATGCCCAATGATTTGTCTTTACCTTCAAAAAATCTGTTGAAATCAGATTTTTCACTGGCTTGATTAATGGCCGGTTGCAATTCCAATAACCTTTTGTAGTTTTTCTTTGCAATGGAAGGCAAAAGAACAAATTGTCTCGGGTTGTCGGGCAGGGATGGCTTATTTTGTGGTTTTTCCGCTTTGCGTTCAATGCCTGAACGGGAATGAGCCAGTCGGGTTGTTATCCTAATCAAAACAGGCACGTTGTATGTTTCTGATAGTTCAAAAGACTGATAAGTTATTTCATAAGCTTCCTGTTGATTTGCCGGTTCCAGAATTGGGATCATGGCAAAATCACCGTAAAATCTTGAATCCTGTTCATTCTGTGAAGAATGCATACTTGGGTCATCAGCAACAAGGATAACAAGCCCCCCGTTAACACCGGTAATTGAAGCATTAACAAAGGCATCAGCTGCTACATTGAGTCCTACATGTTTCATACATACCATTGTTCTTTTTCCATGATAAGACATGCCAATGGCAGCTTCCATTGCTGTTTTTTCATTTGCAGACCATGTTCTTATTATCCCTTTTTCACCAGCTTGTTTTGACTGTTGTACATATTCCATTATTTCGGTTGATGGTGTGCCGGGATATGCATAACATCCTGACATCCCACC
>CAZTNS010000140.1:0-7456 GCA_964615585.1 uncultured Bacteroidales bacterium
TAGGATTAGGTAAGCAGCGGGTTAATCATAACCCATTAAAAATGCAGTAGAACCAAGATTGATAATTTAGAGCTATTCGGGAGTAGAAAAGAAAGAAGGACAGCAAATGTCATCTTGAAATGCTTTTTATCTAATAAATATGAAAAACATAAACATCATAAAAGCAACAGATTACAAAAATACAATGGTCATAAATACCCCTAAAAGTTGCATTTACTAATTGAATTTAAGTCCTAAAAGAAATAATATACAGCTAACAATACCCTGAGATTAGATACCGTTTCAGATTCAGTAATGGCACCGTGATCATTCATACACATATTTCCATCATCATCGCTGGAGGCATATGCAGCCATAGTGTATTCCAGCTCCGTAGCTACCCGAAATTTACCACTGTTAAACATCAATCTCGGTGACACACGCATCAGATAGTCAATATTAGCACCACGCTGAAATGAACCAAATAAATCTGCCACACTGGAATCATCCATATTTAGTTTATCAGTAGCACCCATGTTTTTCGAATATCCGGCAAAAAGCCCGGCGCTGAATGCTTTACCGTTGGAATGAATATCTGTCCACACGCTCATGGTATTAACAGGGGTATAATTTCTGTAATCGTTGTCAACATCTGTGATTTCTTTAATGGCATAGCCGCCTATCATCAGGCCGTCATAGGCATTTTGTGCAAATATCCCCTGCAGCTTAAACGTAACAGGTGAGGTTGTGATTTTCAGGTATGAATTTGCTGTAAACCCACCCACCTTTTGGTCGGTTTTATACCCTGTCATGGTTTCCAGGCGTGGAAGCATTTGTTTGTACCCTCCGGTAACCCCTGCCAATAGTGATTCTCCGGCATTTATTTGCAATTGAGCCTGTATGTCGGGCATCATGCTGTTACTCAAGGCAGAGAATCCGCCCGGGCTTGCAAAATCACGTTGCATGGCTGCGGCCAGTGAAAATTTTACGTTATCTGTTAATTGTTGACTAAGCCTTATCTGTGGATTTCTTGAAAAGTACTGAAAAGGCACGCCTGTATTAAACGAAATGGTTCCCGGAAAGCAATCGGTTACAAACATCATATGCCAATATTGGCCGGTAAGCAACTGTGTTTTTCCCCAGTCAAGTTTAACAAAAGCGTGGCGTAGCCTGAATCCATTGATATCGGGGTCAGAATGCCCAAAAAATGCCCCTTCAATTTTACCTGAAGTCTTGGCCCCAAAAGCATCAGGCCCTGTAATATTACCGGCAAGCCTTGTTTGTATTGACAAAAAATTCATGCTTCCCCTGTCATTGATGTCTTTTCCATCTGGATCTTCATCTACAGGTGAGGGATACAGCAGAAAATGCCGTTCACGTACCGAAATGGTTTGCCGTGAATCGTAAAAGAAATCATTTTTCACAAATCCCGACCATGAAATGCCGTAATTGGTTTCCTGTTCTTCTGCTTCCTGGGCTGATGTTATCTGAATGCCTGTAAACATCAAACCGGTTGCAAATACGATAATAATACTGAATTTCAAATGTGTCATAGTGTTAAGTTTTTAATTATTGTCCCTGTCTGGCGGGAACAGTTTTTGAATGACATTGCGTTTTTCTATTGGCTTATCCAATAAAACATTTAAATTATTTTTTGCGGTGAGGTTTCTGTCCCATAATTCCATGGCTTTGGCATACTGATGCACGGCAGAGTCGTATTCTTCCCTGAGCCTGTAAACCATACCCATGTTTGTATGACTGACAGAAAGCCGGCGGTCAATTTCAGTTTTTGTGTCTTCCATTAAATCCAACCTGTTTTCAAGGAATGCTTCTTTTTCTTCGGCGTTATAAGCTTCCAATCCTTGATAAAAATTATTTTTGATTTTATTCTTCCATTCCTTTCTGTTCATTTCTGCATAGGTGTTTTTCCAATCATAATAAACATCTAATGTAAATTGTAACTCACTTGTAGCCAAATCAAGCAAACTGTCCACAGAGAGTTTTGTTAATTTTTCTGCTTTTGACAAAGCTTTCAGGCTGTCTTTGTGTAGTGCCACGCTAAGGTAAACGGCAGCCCTGTTATTTGCCAGTACACCTGTTTCAAAGGAATTTGTGTAAAAATCGTGTTGGTCAAAAATCTGTTGAATTGAGTCCATCAATACAATGACGTCTTCGTATTGATGATCCTGGGTAAGGTCGTTGTATTTTTCATACATGTTCCGGGCAGTCACGATACGCGGGTCAACAGAATCATTGACGTTTTTGTAATAAAATTTTGAAAATATGATGCTTAAAACCACAAGGGTTACCATAATAATAATGACAACCCTTGTGTTCTTATTTTTTAACAATTTCATGAAGAATGCACGTTTTCAACTAAAAATTTTCTGATGTGTTTTGGTGTTTCGGGTGTGAGTTTTGCTACTATGATGTGCGTGATGATAGCAATGGGAGCCCCAAAAATTGCAAAGTACCATGCTCCCAGGTAGTAGTTTACAAAATCCTGCCATGGCAATGTCCATCCGTATTTTGTGCCAATAAAATAAAGAATGGCAATGAAAGACACAATACAACCTGTAGTTAATCCGGCGATAGCTCCCTGTTTGTTGGACCCGCTCCACCATATCCCGAGTAAAAACAAGGGGAATATTGTACAGCCGGCAAGTGAAAAAGCAACGGCCACAAGTTGTCCTATTAAAGCCAGTTTTAAGAGTGCTATGAGGGCAACAATTGCAGCCATCACAACCGTTCCCCACCTTGCCAGTCTAAGCTGCAATTTTGGCGAAGTGTCAGGTTTAAATACCCTGACATACAAGTCATTGGCAAAGGCTGATGACCCGGTAACCAGCAATCCCGATACTGTAGAAAATGCAGCAGAAACACCACCAGCAGCGAGCAAGCCGACAATCAGCGGATGAATGTTTCCAAGCTGGGCTGTATAAACAACAATGGCATCTTTTTCGAGTGCGCCTATCTCAGGGTGTGAAGAAAGTATGGTTCCTATGGCAGAATAAACAGGGGCACTCCAATACAGGATGCAAATAAAAAATAAACCCCAAACTACTGACCAGCGTGCATCATTTACCTTAGGAACGACATAAAAACGTTGTAACACATGAGGTAATCCGGCCGTTCCGATCATGAGTGAAAACGCAATGGCTATCCACTGGAAAAACGTTCCGCCCGTAGCAGTATCCCATGGCATAGCATATTCGGGTTTAGCGACAGATGCAAATTCATGCCCGAACTTGTTAACCAGTGCTGAAGATTCGGAAAGCGGAATACCGGATACGACATCCGATACGGCTGAACCATATCCTATTTGTGGTAACAACCAGAAATAATCAAATTTAAAATTCAGAATAAATAATGGTATCAGAAAAGAAACAATGATAATAACGTATTGTATCTGCATGTTTTTGGTAACACCAAGCATTCCGGATATCAATGTATAAGCAAGCACAACAGATCCGCCAATAACTACAGACAAGCCGTAATTTATACCCAGTATCCATTGAAACATCAGGCCTATGCCACCAAACTGACCGACACAATAGGCTATTGATATTAAAATGGCAACGATGGCTCCTGCTGCCCGTAGTCCTCTGGAATAGTAACGGTCTCCAATAAAATCAGGGGCTGTGAATTTTCCGTATTTTCGTATTTGACCGGCCATTAGAATCAAAAGCAACACATAACCGCCAGTCCATCCTACAACATAAGACAAACCATGATATCCTCCCCCGTACATCAGTGCAGCCATCCCAAGAAATGAGGCAGCACTCATCCAGTTTGAGGCAATAGCCATACCTGACCCTACAGGTGAAATACTTCGTCCTGCTGCATAAAAATCTGTGGTGTCTTTGGCTCTGAAAAAAATACCAACTAACACAAAAACCACTAAGATGATAATTAAAATAATGGCTGATCCCAACCGAAAACCCTCATCCAGGTTAGTAGCCGAATTTGAAGCCACGGCCACACCGCTTATACATAATAAAAACAATATTAATGTGATGATCTTTTTCATAACTATAGGCTTTACTAAGTTTAAGTTTAAATTTGATTTTATTCGTTTACGATGTTATATTTTTTATCCGCTGCTGTAGCTTGAATACAATATATCCAGCATAAAACCACAAACATTATCAATAAAAATACGGCTGTATAAAAATAATGTAAGGGAAATCCCAAAACCCTGGTGTCTGTTAATACTGATTGGTTATGAATAAGGTAACGTGAAAATATGTCATCAAGATTATGTTGCATTTCCGCCGATAAGCTTTGTGGATAATCTGTTGTTATCTCAAAGGGCAATACCCGTAACCTGATATCATTATCCGGTAATTCTAAAATCCCGGCACCAAGAGATGCCAGTTGTTGTTTTGATGCTTTGTAATCCGGATCGGTAATGCTTTCCATTGATTCCTGTGAAGCCCGGAATGAATTGATTTTAGATTTCAGTGTTTCTGCCTTTTCTTCACTGACAACCGAAAATATTGACCAGCTTAAAGATTTTTGCAACAAATCCCTTTCTTCGGGAGTAATCAATACTTTAGCAAGCACCTGTAACGGAACTTGTGCAAATTTCCTCAATTCTGCCTTGGTGGCATCATCACCATATACCGCATCTTTTACCTTTTCATATTCGGTATATGCAGGCTCGGGGACAGGCTCTTCAATGATTTTTAGTGCAATTTGAAATCCAAACACGGCCAAAATCCAGATAGACAATATCCAGGCTATAATGTTACGGTTGACACGTGCCCGGTCATTTTTGGGCTTGAAAAAGCTCACATGGTATTCATGATTGGTAGCTTCCATAGTGTAGCAAGGTTTTATTATGTTAATAATAATAATAAATTGGGGCTAAAGATAATCATGATATAACATCCGAAAAATAAATGCATGATATTTATCTTAAATTTATACCAGTGTGTTTCTATAAGGTGGAAGTTATAGTATTTAGCCGACAAAGATTAATGTTTCATTAACTTAGGTTAAGGTTTTCTAAAAAATTATCCTGAAAAATTATCAGAAGGCGACATGAATTTCAAGCGAAGGTTTGTGACTATTTTTAATTACAAAGAAAAACCATAGAAAGGATATGGAACTCTTCTGTCGTTGTGTGAGCCCTACAAAAAAACCAAAAAGACATGTGAAAGAAGCTTTTTACCTTTCCTATACGGTATCAAACTCCGTATAAGTTACAGCGAAAATGCTGATTTCATAAATGAGCCCCGTCTAAAAAGCAAAAAAAATGAGAAATGCCACAAAGTCACTAAGACACCAAGATTCACAAAGTCCTGTAATACATCAGCTTAAGATTTGTGTTACTTTGTGTCTTCGTGTCTTCGTGGCAAAACAATGCCTTTTTAGACCGGGCTCATAAATATTTCCAGAAAACATAATTTGACGGGAATTGTCGAAATTTGAACACCTGATTCCTTGCCACGTCTAACAGGCATAGATAAATGTAACCTGGTATTACTTTTTCTTTCCTTTTGCCAGTAATTTATCAAAGTAAACAGCAAAAGGCCTGTATGCAAGGTGTGACCATTTGCTAAAAGGCACTTCTATGACCAGCATGGGGACAAGCACAGCGAGGTGTACTATGTAAACATAAAAAGTAGCCACGTCAAGCTCTACAAGGCGGAAGATATGGACCAGGATACCGGTAACAGTGGTAAGGTAAAGAAGTATCAAAAACATCCAGTCGCTGTAATGCGAATATTCAGTACGGGCATTGTATTTTTTAATACGCTGAACAATTACAATCGTCAATCCCGTCAACAAACCAAAAGTAGCATAATATCCCAAAAGACGTTGCGGATGGTGCCATGCATTTACCTCGGCTGTCTGAAACCAGGGCAGCATGCCGACAATCATAATAAACATAATTGTATATCCTGTCATGATCAGTAAATGGAATACCCAGTAACGCCTTCCGGAAGCATCACATTTCTTAAATCTAATCTGCGTTACAAAATGCAAGATGAGGTTAAAAAACTCGGTTATATATGCCTTCACAGGGACTTTAACTTTACTTTTAATGATTGTTTTATACCACATTCTTAAAATATTGGTAATCAAAAGTCCACCAATGGTTAAAGCCATGGCCCAATCGCCAATTTCCACCCAGTGAACAAATTCTGCATTGCCAATGTAGGTAGAAAATTCCGCTATTTTTTCAGCCGGAAAAAATACAATAAACAATCCCACCACCACAGCAGCCATCATTAGAATAAAAATCAATTCCCATATTTTCTTTGTATAAAACAATTTTGATAAACCCGTCCAGTCATAGACAGAAATAAGATAACGCCTTAGCGACATCAATAATTCTCCGGGATTGGCTTCGCGCGGACACGTATCGGTACATTCACCACAATAATAACAGAGCCACGGGTCAAGTGAAGTTTCAATTTTCTCATCTACACCCAGTACGCTTGCTCTGAGCATTTTGCGCGGGAAAGAGTTGTTTTCATCAGAAAGGGGGCATATCGCGGTACAGTTACCGCAGTTGTAACACGCATTGATATCCACAGCGCCATACTTTTTCAATCGTTCTGCAAAACCAGGGTCTATTTTATTCATTGTTTCTGATTTTTTGGTAATTTGTAATAATAATAATCGTCATCATTGACATCACCGGCTTCGATATCACCAAATTTTGCCATTGACATCACATGGTATGTGAGCTTTTCTGTTTCTATGCCTGTAGCTTCTACCAATTCAGGGATGGTCTTTTCTCCCGGTTTCAAAGCATTAATGATTTCCTTTTTGACTTTATTATACGCTTTGAGCTCATCTTTCACTTCCTGACGCACCGTGATCTTATCTTTCACTTTCTTAACAGTCAGTTCTTTTTTTGGAGATTTCTTATCAGTCATTATTCAACAGTTTTTATTAATCCGTCAATCATAGATTCAATTTCTTTGTCCGTGTAACCCACAATATCAATGGCATTTTCAGGGCATACCGGCGCACAAATACCGCAACCTTTACAAACAGATTTATTCACTTTTGCCACTTCTTTACCATTGTCGGTCGTTGTTTTACTGATGGCATCATAAGGGCAGATTTCAACACATTTATTGCACCATGTACAAGCATCCGTATCAATCGTTATGACGGTTGGTTCAAGGCTGATTTTTTCGCTGTATATCAACGAATTGGCTTTTGATGCTGCAGAAAGCGCTGAGTTCATGGTTTCAGTGATATTTTTAGGCCCCTGACAGGCACCTGCTATAAAAATACCATCAATGACAGTTTCCACAGGCCTGAGTTTCGGATGCACTTCGTTAAAGAATTTATCACTTCCGATGGGTGTTTTCAGGATACCGCCAACAGTCTGGCTATCGCTTTTTGGAATCATGCCTGTAACAAGCACCACCATATCCGGTTCAATTACAAACTCCTCATTATCAAACAACATATCCTTAAATATAACCACAGGCTGGTTATTTTTCACTTC
>CAZTNS010000141.1:0-7417 GCA_964615585.1 uncultured Bacteroidales bacterium
CAACTAATTTTACGACTACATTATTTACTCACATATCATTTTAACTTACTGATTAGTTACAGCAGTTTTTATGAAAGAGCAAGCAAAGGCCTGTCTAACAGAGATCATGGGCTAAAATGTGTAGCAAAAGTTTGAATGCAGACAGTTGTTATTCCTTTTTTATTTTCCCGTCAAAGTCCTTGTAAAAATCCTGGAAATTACTGTGTTCTTTATAGGCGTCAGTGGCTATGTAATGAAGATATGGCTCAAGCAATGTATTGTTGTAATATCCTTGTATAGGTGCGATCAATTGGTTTTCAGTATTCAGGAATAAAATGGAGGGAAAGCTAAGCTTGTTATTCAATGCTGAAAATACAAACTGATGGGGAAATCCCGGGGCTTTTTGTTCATTGATGAATGCACGGTCAAACATATTAATAGTATCAGTCCGGGCTGCATCAAACAAAACGGGGTGAAATTTTTCATTGATATATGCTGCAATTTGAGGATGCTTCAAGTTGATTTTAAGCATAAGTTCAGATGAAACAGGTTGATATGTATCTGAATAGAAAAATAGAAGTATTTTTTTTTCTTCCTGTTTTTGCTGCAAGAGGGCTTCATCAAGATCAAGCCATTTTACCTGGCCACTTGTGTCTAAAGCGATGCTGTCTTCGGGACGATACAAAGTTTTAAATGATTTATGAAAAAAATCAAAATCACATGACCTGTAAATGTGTTCAGCAAAAAACACAAGTATGGGTTTGATTTTTTTGACACTCAAAAATCCGGGAACCTGGTTTGGCTTACCGTTTTCATCAATGAATATTAAGGAAGGATATGAAGGCTTGTTGTTTGTGAACATCAATGCCAGTTGATGTGTTGGTCGCCTGCCTTCTCCCTTGTTAACGTAAGTTTTTTCGTAATATTTAATGGTATCTTTTCCCTCAGCATCAAACTTTACGGGATAGAAATTCTGGTTGATATACGTAGCTATTTCCGGATGGCTTAATGTTTCTTTATCAAGTTTTTTGCACCATCCGCACCAGTCTGTGTACATATCAACCAGAATTGTTTTTGGAATTTGTTTTTGTTTCTCAATGGCAGTTTCTATGTTCATCCACTGAATTTCAGGTTGTTTCTGATTTTCTGCGTTTTGTGCAAAAGTAATTGTGTAAAATGAGGCAGCTATTAAAAGGGTTACCAAACCAAAAAGTCTCATATATCAAGATTTAATATCAATTAAAATGTGGCACTAAAAATGTCAATAATTATTCTTAATGCCAAATTTCTGTCCGGAAAAAAGTTCAATTTTATCCTCACTTTATTGTTTATCTATATCCATAGAGTCATGTTAAGCCAAATATGGTGCCCCCAACTTTTGTTCTTTTTCGGTTTTTCTTCATAAAAGAAAGACTCCAGTAGCTAAGGTTATACTCACTTTTTTTAAATTGCTGACTTATTGTTACATAATAACTCCTGGAAGTTGTTTATGCTAATGAAAGCCTATCTTGTATTGATTGACAACCCGGGTGATTGCATTAAAAGACCCGATGCGTTTACTCCAAATGGAGATAACGTCAACGATACCTGGATTATTGAAAATATTGAAATTTCCAAATCATGTTGTGCAGGTATTCAACAGATGGGGACAAGTGGTGTATTTCAAAAAATACGGTGACGAGCCATGGGACGGAACCTACAGGGATACACACAGAAAAGTTCCCACCGGCCCGTATGTGTATGTTGTTGATCTGCATAATGGCATGGAAGAAAAAACCGGTACAGTCTCTGTAATTTATTAATGATTCACAGCCTTGCCTGCAATACAAATTCCCCCTCATTCAACAGTATAACAGACTTAGTTTTGTATTATGCTGCCACTGTACTCACCATTCAAACTACTTACCTTCTGCACTTTAATAATAAATGTCAAAGAACATAAAAATTGTTAGGATTTTTTTTTACTTTTGAATGATTATTAACGTAACAAATTAAAACATTAATATTATGGCTAAATTTAAAGGAGCAATCGTTGTTGATACAGAACGCTGCAAAGGCTGTGGTGTATGTATCCCGGCGTGTCCAACCGATGTTATCTCACTGGCGAAAGCCGTTAATTCAAAAGGATATAATTACGCTGAAATGTCTAACCCTGATGCATGCATAGGATGTGCAAATTGTGCCATTGTTTGCCCGGATGGTGTTATTTCAGTGTATAAATTAAAAGTTGCATAATTAAAATCCCCATTACAATGGATAAAGAACTTAGATTAATGAAAGGCAATGAAGCGATTGCAGAAGCAGCAATTCGCGACGGTGCCGATGCTTATTTTGGTTACCCTATCACGCCACAGTCTGAGGTTATTGAACACCTGATGGCAGAAAAACCTCATGAAAGAACCGGCATGGTAGTATTGCAAGCAGAAAGTGAAGTGGCTGCCATCAATATGATATACGGAGCTGCAGGAGCAGGTAAAAAAGTAATGACATCCTCATCAAGCCCTGGGATCAGCCTGAAACAGGAAGGTATTTCCTACATTGCAGGCTCTGAATTACCCGCCCTGATTGCAAATGTTGTGCGTGGAGGACCAGGCCTGGGGACAATACAACCCGGCCAGGGAGATTACTTTCAGGCAACCAAAGGCGGAGGACATGGTGATTACAGACTCATTGTACTTGCACCAGCATCTGTTCAGGAAATGTACGATTTTGTTGAACTCGGTTTTAACCTTGCCTTCAAATACCGCACCCCTGTAATGATATTATCTGACGGGGTAATTGGTCAAATGATGGAAAAAGTCGAAATGAGACCTCAAAAACAACGCAGAACCGAGGAAGAAGTGATCAAACAATGTCCATGGGCAACCACAGGAAAACCAAAAACAAGAGAAAGAAACATCATCACATCCCTGGAGCTAGATCCATACAGAATGGAGCAGTTTAATTTGAAACTCCTTGATAAATATGACAAAATCAAGGAAAATGAAGTGAGGTACGAGAAAATTCAATGTGATGATGCTGATTATATACTGATAGCTTACGGTTCATCATCACGCATTTCTCAGGCAGCTGTAAAACTGGGACGTGAAAAAGGCATTAAAGTTGGCCTGCTGCGGCCAATTACACTTTACCCATTCCCTACCAAACAAATCCAGGAGCTTATACCTCAAACCAAGGGATTCCTTTCGGTTGAAATGAGTGCCGGACAAATGGTAGAAGACATTAAACTGGCTGTAAATGGAGAACGCCCCGTAGAACATTTTGGGCGCCTTGGTGGTGTTATCCCTACAGCAAATGAAATAATTGAAGCCCTCGAACAAAAAATAATAGGAGGTTAATCATGGCTGACATAAAATTTGACGATATCATAAAAAAAGAAAACCTTGTGTATTCCAAATCCAAGGTAATGACGGATACGCCGTTACACTATTGTCCGGGATGCGGACACGGGACAGCTCACAGGCTGGTAGCAGAAGTCATTGAAGAAATGGGAATTCAGGATCAGACCATTGGTGTCACTCCCGTAGGTTGTTCTGTGCTGATGTATAATTATATGGACATTGATATGCAGGAAGCTGCTCATGGACGTGCTCCAGCCCTTGCCACAGGTATAAAAAGAACCATGCCTGATAAATATGTTTTTACGTATCAGGGTGATGGCGATTTAGCTGCCATCGGAACAGCAGAAACCATTCATTCATGCAACCGGGGAGAAAACATCACCATTGTTTTTATCAACAATGGTATCTATGGTATGACCGGTGGTCAGATGGCTCCTACTACACTGGAGAACATGAAATCATCAACTTCACCCTATGGCAGGCAAACTGATATGATGGGAGGCCCCATAAAAATGACTGAACTGGTAGCCCAACTTGACGGCACGTATTTTGTAACTCGTCATGCTGTACACACACCTAGGCATGTCAGGAAAGCTAAGAAAGCCATCAGGCAAGCTTTTGAAAACCAAAAACTCAACAAAGGAACTTCTTTTGTTGAAGTGGTTTCAAATTGTAATTCCGGTTGGAAAATGCCTCCTGTTGAAGCCAACAAATGGCTTGTAGATAATATGCTGCCATTCTATCAACTCGGAGATATTAAAGTAGATGGTAAAATAGTTAACAAATAAAATTTATTCGATATGACTGAAGAAATCATCATAGCAGGTTTTGGTGGACAAGGTGTTTTATCCATGGGTAAAATCCTTGCTTACTCAGGCCTGATGCAGGGACAGGAAGTCTCCTGGATGCCCTCATACGGTCCCGAAATGCGCGGGGGAACATCCAATGTTACCGTTGTTATCAGCGATGAACGCATTAGTTCGCCTATTCTGACATCTTTTGATACAGCAATCATTCTCAATCAACCCTCGCTTGACAAATTTGAATCCAAAGTCAAGCCGGGGGGAATGATACTGTATGATCCCAATGGGATTACCAGACCGCCTGAAAGAAAAGACATTAATATCTATAAGGTTGAAGGCACTTCTGCTGCTGCAGAATTGGGAAATCCAAAAACATTCAACATGATCGTGCTGGGTGGTTATTTAAAAATTAAACCCATCGTAAAGCTTGAAAATGTCATGGCAGGCCTGAAAAAGTCCTTACCCGAAAGGCATCATAAGCTTATCCCGCTTAACGAAAAAGCCATAAAGCACGGCCTTGAAATTTTAGAAGAAATTCAAACCGTATAAAAACCTGAAAAACCGTCTCAAAGGCGGTTTTTTCTTATCATTTACTCTATGATCAGCTTCCGGTCTCTATTACTGGACAATGGACTTCGTTTAATTATACATCAGGACAAATCCACCCCGCTTGTGTGTGTGAATGTGTTGTATAAAACAGGAGCCAAACATGAAAATCCTCAACTCACAGGCATGGCCCATTTGTTTGAACACCTGATGTTTTCAGGTTCAAAACATGCCCCTGATTTTGACCGAATACTGGAATCGGCCGGAGGTGAAAACAACGCGTTTACAAACAATGATTTTACAAATTATTATGAGACGCTTCCATCGGAAAACCTTGAAACAGCACTGTTTCTTGAGGCTGACAGAATGCAACACCTTAATCTCAGCCAAATAAACATAGACATACAAAAATCCGTTGTCATTGAAGAATTCAAAGAAAATTACCTGAATCAACCCTATGGCGACATTGATGACATCATCAGGGAAATGGCGTTTAAAGAACATCCCTACAAATGGTCAACCATTGGGAAAAACATTCAGCACATCCAAAACATTTCCCGTGACGAGCTCCTGGAATTTTATCAAAACCATTATTCCCCCAACAATGCCATACTTGCCATTTCTGGAAACCTCAACATTGACAACTGCATAAATTTGGTTGAATCCCGTTTTGGAAAGATACAAAAATCGGGGATTTCGGATATAAATATCCCTGTTGAACCGGAACAATTAAAGGCCCGGACGAAAGTTAAAAAAGCAGACGTTCCCCAGGATTCCATAATTATGGGATTCCATATGCCCGGCAGATTTTCTCCCGATTATTACGCTGCTGATTTGTTATCGGATATCCTCGCCAACGGCAGGTCGTCCCGTTTTTATGCCAAATTGGTAAGGGAAAAACAATTGTTTTCCGATCTCGATGCTTATATCTGGGGCAGCATTGATCCGGGACTTTTGGTAATACAAGGCTTCCCGGCTTCAAATGTCAGCCTTGATGATGCTGAACAGTATATATGGGATATTCTTAACGACATAAAAAAGAATGCCCCATCTTATAAGGAACTAACAAAAGTGAAAAACAAAGCATTGTCTGCGTGGATGTTTTCTAACGTTTCAATCGAAAACAAGGCGTTGCATCTCGCATATTTTGAGATGCTTGGTGATGGAGGAATGATCAACAAAGAAGATGCTGCCATTGCCAATGTGAGCAGAGATATGTTCCACAAAACATCAAAGTATATCCTCGCAAAAAATAACTGTTCATTGCTTAAATATAAAGCCAACTATGAAAAATGATATGCCTCCCGTCAAACCTGTTTCCAGGCTGACGCATTTGCCTCTTTATAAATCTTTACTCGACAATGGTTTACAAGTAGCAGGTTTTTTTAAGGATGACGTTAAAGCCTTGAAAATTGATTTTATTTTTGAAGCAGGGAAAGCACATCAAAATAAGGCATACCTTGCCGCCTTTTGTAATGCCATGATCAGAGAGGAAAAACAAAACAAACATGGATCCGGAACTGAAGCCCTGCTGGATTATTACGGCATTTTTCTTCAGCAAAAACTGGAAAAACACTGGTCAATTTTCAGCTTTTATGTGCCTGTGATGTATTTAAACAAGTTTTTGCCCCTGGCATACAATATGTTATTTGAACCGGATTTTTCAGTTGAATCATTGGATTTTATCCGTGAAAAAACCAGGCAAAATCTCAGAAAAAGCCTCCGGCGCACAGATTTTGTAGCAGAAATCAACCTAAATAACACGATCTGGGGGACAGAACACCCACTGGGGTTTTATCCAACAGAACAAAAACTTGAGCACATAACCATTGATGACATAGAATCATTTTACAAAACACATTATCAAACCAATTGCAGGATCATCGTATCCGGGTTTTTCCCAAAAAACATCCATACCCTGCTCAACCAATACTTTGGTAAATTTTCAACGGGCTACAAAAATAGAACGACGTATGCCCATAAATCCGCAGCTAAAAATCAACACCTGATAATACCCATGGAAAACAAAACACAGGTTTCCATACGCTGGGGACAAATGTGCATCAGCCCGCATCACCCCGATTATTTTAAATTTAAAATATTAAACACCGTGTTTGGAAACTATTTTGGATCGCGACTCATGCGTAACATCAGGGAAGAAAAAGGATACACTTATGGTATAAATTCATCCATTTCCCCATCCGCCGCCGGATCTGCATTTAAAATTGCTACGGATACCGGGAAAAATTACATGGATGATACAATTAAACAAATATACAGGGAAGCTGATATTTTACGCCGGGAAAAAATACCGGAACAGGAACTTAACCTGGTACAAAACTATCTCTCCGGCGCATTGCTAAGCATGTTTGACGGCCCCTTTAAGCATGCTTCCGTTTACCGCTACCTTATTGAAATGAACCTGGATTTTGATTATTTTACCAATTACCTTGAACAGATAAAACAGATCACCCCAGAAGAAATCCTTATATCTGCTCAGCATTACCTCAACCTGAAAGACCTGCATAAAGTTAACGTGGGCTCTATCCCCGATATCCAGCCTTCAATGGAATAATTTGATTTCAAAACTTATTAAGCAATTTACGGATATTTTTTCTTTTTTAGATTGTGAAGCCTTAAGTGGGTTCTGCTGAAAAGAGTCTGAGGTACACCATATTCATGGCGGATAGAAGAAGATGTATTAGCATACTTCGATTCGCAGTCAACGATGAATATGGTGTGCATCAG
>CAZTNS010000142.1:0-7255 GCA_964615585.1 uncultured Bacteroidales bacterium
TTTACAAATTTCAAACCTTTGCGACATTGCGCCTTTGCGGTGAGGAGCTACTTTTGCTGATACTGATTAGGCGCTTAAAAATCAAAACTTACCAACATGTTGTTTAAACTCAAATTGAACGATGGTACGATAGCGTGATGGCACGATAGAACGTTCGTTCAATCGTGCAGTCGTTCAATCATGTGTTGGTATTTAAGGTTTCCCCGTCAGCTGACGGGCTTTTTTTCAGGCTTGACCTGAAAAAATATAGTTACTTTGTTTTTAATTTTTTTAATATATTTGTATCAAATACATTTTTATATGTTTACTCAATTTTATACTTATTTTTTTTAATAATTATATCATGAGAAAATTACTACTTATAGCAATCTTCATATGGATTGTTTTCCAGGGATTTACTCAAGAAAACTTTCAATCCCGCTTATATTTTAATGATGGAACAACAAAGGAAGGATATACAAATCTTGTTAATAATGACATAAGCAGAAAATATGTCTATTTCAGGAAAGAATTCGATTCAAAAGAAAATGAAAAAATTCCAGCCAAATCACTCAATAAAATCGTTTATTTTAATGAAGATGAAAGATATGAATATCATTATCTTAAAATTTTCAGAGGATCAAAGAAAAATAAAACATCAAAGCCGGGATGGTTTAAATTGGTTCAAAAGGGATATGTATCTTTATTTACTTTAGATAGCTATATGACTTCCGGCCAAACCAGCAGTAGAGGTGGAGGTAATGTTACCATGAAATTTCAGGATTATTATATAAAACGGAAAGATGAAACGGCACTAAGGATGTGTGCAACCCGTGGAGGAGGATTGAACAATTGGAACTTTCGTGTGCTATCGAAAAGGAATTTTGCCGATTACCCGGAACTGGTGGAAAAAATTAAAAACAAAGAATATACAATTGATGATTTGGAGGAAGTTGTTAGAATATACAGTGAGTGGTTAGAAGAAAAAGAGGATAATAATAATAATATAAATCAACAATGAAAACTTCTCATTTTATAATTTTATTTGTTAGCATTTTAATTAGTTGCAACCTGGGTGCTCAAGACAGTTTTAATTATTCAGTGATTGAAGATAACCCAGATGCAGGTAATAAATTGTATGCAGGGATTGGCTTTTTTCCTGTATCCTGGCCTGTTCCTACTGAATTAGAATATAAAGCTGTTGGGCAAATTGGTTTGGAATTGAATTCATATAATATCTACGATCGGTTTTCATTAAATATAAATTCTTATTTTCAAAGTGGTATCAGTTTTTATAATAGATTTTCTGATAGAGATATTCCAAACGATAATGCAACTGAAAAATTAAAATATAACAAAAGTAATTTAACAATTACAACAGAATTGTTCTCGTACACAAAAACAAAATGTAAACCTGTAAATATAAGAAATACTTCAAGTGTTAAATACGTTTCATACATTGACCAAAAAGTTAAAAAAATGTTTGGTTTAAGGTTAGGCTATGGGTTTGCTAATTTACCTTTCCGATCTGCTACAAGAATTGATTATTTATCTGATAGTACAGGTATATTTATTTATGGTGTACAACAACATACCTTAAATCTTGGATTAAGTTTTACAAATTTGATCAATTTACATTTGATGACTGATTTGTTTGATGAGGTAAAAAATAAATCAATTAAAAACTATTATTTTGATGCCATTTATTTAGTGAAAAACAAGGGATATTATTACAATAAAAAACCTGAAAATCCCATTGATTATGACCCATCTGAAACTAACAATGGGATTTCATTTAGAATCGGTTATGAAAAATTTTATAATTATCCTAAAACCAATATTCCTCTTGCTGTAAAGTATGGCTTTGAAATTATTAAACATGAGTTCTTCGATATTAATTCATTTAATAGTAGATCAATTTATTTACAAGTAAAATTTGCACTACTGCTTGCAAAATAACACCATACATTCTCAATTAAAGAATTTAGTAAAATAATACACTCCATTTGTGCATGTCCCACATCAAAAAGTGTTGAGAACTGGTGAATAGAGTAAATCTCTTTCTGTTAAACGTCCTATATAATCATCTATCCATATATAATAATAAGCAGGCCCTACAATAATCCTATGATATTTATTGACCCAGCCGGTCTGTTTGAAACACGAAAAGAAACCAGAAGGTTATTTATTTTGAATGGTATCGCAGTACGCAAGTGGCTTTCACGGATTACAACTCAAGGTACTTATTGTGATGTTCAATAAGGCCTGGCAGCGGGTCCTGAACAACCTGCTCAACAAACACACCTGCCTCATCTGCTGCTTCAAGCAAAATATCCTTAAAATGGTATGCCACAGACCCGGCGCAACGCAAATCGTAATGTGAAAATTGCTGGTATTTTAAAATCTGATGCTTAAAAAACTCATCAAATGAAGAACGTACAAGATTGTAAATAAAAGGGTTATTAATGTTTTCTTTAATAAACACCGTAAAACCGCCGAGGTACCGGTTCGGATATTCATCCTTATAAACGTGTTCAAGAAATTCACTTAAATCAGAACCATATACCTTTGTAAATTTCTTGGCCACCGGCACAGGCATTTCATTTTGAAGAAAGCTTTTCAGAAGCCTTTTCCCCAGGTAAGCACCGCTGCCTTCATCACCAAGGATGTACCCAAGCGATGGCACTTGTTCACTTACTTTCCTGCCGTCATACAAAGCCGTGCTGGCTCCCGTTCCCAAAATCGCTATGAGACCATGATCTTCACCCCAAAGCGAACGCGCTGCGCCCAGCAGATCATGAAATATGTGTATTATGGTTGCCGGAAAATACCGCTCCAACCCTGAAAATATTCTCTCCTTTTGTACAGAACCGGAACAACCTGCCCCGTAAAAAAACAACTCATTCACCTGTAACGCAGATAACTTTCGTGGAAAATTATTCTTTATTTCCTTATATACTTCGCCTGTGCGTACAATATAAGGGTTCAATCCCTTCGTTTGAAATGATTCGATATTGCCGTCGGGATGTAACACATGCCAGTTTGTTTTTGTTGACCCGCTGTCTGCTATAATTCTCATAACTTATGCTTCTGACTTTTGACCGATTATACTTGCTACAGCTAAAAATACTCCAAGAACTATGCCTAAAATCGCAGCAAAAAACACCTGCCATTCACTTGGCAATAAAAAGGTTATCGTATGTGCCGGTATCCAGAAAAGTGGAATGGTTTTTTTAAACACAAAATTCCATTGCACTCCCCAGTTGAGTTCTGTAAATATTTTATGATAATTGATGGGGGTGAAAAATCCTTTCAGTGTTCCGCCTTTGGATAATATATGCGTGTCCGTGATCTTATGAAATGTCATAAACACCGGCGCAAAAATCAGGTTCATGAAAGCGGATATACAAAAAGCTATCAACAATTTTTTGCCTGTAAATGCACCGGCATAAATTCCCGCAGCATCATTTAATCCTGCATATTCAAGGAATGCTATCGTACCAAAAGTAAATATAATAAATGCTATTTTTATCACTACACCTATTAACCCCCAAACAATCGCACGGGGAATTAGCCCAAATCCTTTTTCATAATATACACCCCTTTTTATCCGTAAACCAAGGCATTCACCAAAGGTTGCCAGTATGGCAAACTTTATGAAACTCATCAGCAAACCATGTTCCTTATTGAATGCCATATAAAATTGGTAAACATCCTCAGAGACAAAAAATGGCAGGAAAAAAAGGACCACTCCAAGAAAAACAAATATGTCAGTTTTTTTCATCTGTCTGAAGTTTTTAAGGTTTATAAATGTTCCACACTTCCACAATCCGGGAACTTACACGATCCCATGACAATACTATCAATACAACCAAAACAACGGCCGCAACAATAAACATCCATTCAGTGTTTGTCAGTTTTTTAAACTTCATATTGTTACAAATATAGAAACTTTCAAATATAATATTAGCCTGCTGAGCAAGAGTTTTTATAAATTTTGTACATTTGCACAGGGCAGACTGGTCTGTCGCTCCTGAAAAAGGAGAGGAAAGTCCGGACAACACAGGGTACTGTCCTTTCGAAATGAAAGGTATCCGTAAGGGTACAGAAGCGGAGAAGAAAAAAACAGCTTCTGTTATTTATTTTCGGAAGCAATGGTGAGAAGGTGAGGTAAGAGCTCACCAGGTTTCGTGGTGACACGAAACGCTGTCCGCCTGACAGGTTGCAAGGCCACGTATATTCCGGTGTGCGAAAGCACAGAAAGTGACCCGCTTTCAGACCTTGTCTCCGGAAGGGGTAGGCCGCTGAGATAAATGACAGACTAAAACAGAATCCGGCTTACCGGTCTGCCCTTTTTTTTGTAAAAAACAATAATCATTATTATGAAAAAAATAAACCAAACTATCTGCACAGCCATTGCCTTACTTCTTATCCTTGCTTCCTGCAATCCTCCACATGGCAAAGAGGACCAAACCGCTCAGATATGCCTGCAGGGAAAAATCATTAATCCCGGTGATAATCCGTTACTGGCAGAATTTAATCACAAAACCGACAGCATCACTGTTGATTCAATGAATCAATTCTGCCATTGCATTGAAACAGAAAAACCGGCATACATTAATATGGCATTGAGGCGTATCCATTTTACTGTTTATGCCAATCCGGGAGACACAGTTCGTTTTACCATTGATGCCGGTAAGCACAATGATCCCGTTGAATTTCATGGTGACAACACTGCTGCATCTGAATTCCTTTATTTACTGCGCACCAAAAAAATATCACATCCGGTTTTTAACGAACTTCTTAGGCAAGACAGCGTGGAAAAATTTTCAGATGGCATTGATAAATTGCAGGATTCACTGCTGACCAGCCTTGATCACCTGGCACAGAACCTCAACGATGAATATTTTGCAAACCTTGAGAAGTTAAGAATAAACTACCTGTTACAAAACCAAAAAATACGTTACAGTAAATATTATGCTTACATCACAGGTGACGCCCTTCCTGACAGTGCCGAATATTTTTCTTTTCTTGAAACAACCAAACTTGAAAATCCACAAGCGCTGGTTCTTCCGGAATATATCAACTACCTTAAAAACGCATTCATGTTACAACTGGATGGCAACCCGGATACCAGCGCCGGATATCTCAGCAACACTCAATATCAACTTGCAACTGTTAAAGAAAAAATTGATAATAAAGAGGTTATGCTTATTCTGTACTACAGGCTTTTATCGGATTATGCGGAATATAACGGCTTTGATGGCCTGGATGCTGAATACAAATGGCTAAAAAACAACATGACGAATGAAAACAAACTGAACAAGCTCGAAAAATTGTATACCACATGGGATACAATCAGCAAAGGCAAAAAGGCACCGGATTTCACGTATCCCAATTCCAATGGTGACAGCGTTTCACTCAGCGATTTCATGGGGTACCCGGTTTATATTGATGTATGGGCAAGCTGGTGCGGGCCTTGCATACGGGAAATGCCATACATGGACAGCCTGTATCATATCTATAAGGATGAAAACATTGTTTTTCTTTCTGTAAGCGTGGATGAAAACACAAACGACTGGAAAAAATTCTTGTCAAAACATGCACATGATTGGGCTCAATTACATACCGGGGGGTGGGATTGCAGCCTGTGCGATGATTACAACATTAAAGCCATTCCACGGTTTATAGTAATCGATCGTAAAGGTAAAATAGTAAGTGCATCTGCACCGCGCCCGTCCTCTGCAGAAATTAAACCTTTGCTTGACAAACACAGCGATGTGTCGTTGTAGCCTTCATTGTGAATGCCATTACCTTTATCGTTATATCAAAATACAGGTAATCGTTTTCTTAGTGTAAATTATTACCTTTACATTTGATTATAACAAAACTCACAACACCATGAATAAATTAATTGGTATAATAACCGGTACATTGTTGCTTTTTTCTGCAGGCCAGGTAACATCACAAACCGTTGGGTTTTCATACTTCTTTCCTGCTCATGGCTATTTTTCAAATCCGGTGGCTCCGCTGAATTTTAGTTTCCCTGTAAGTTTTGGAAAGTATGTTGAGATTTCCCCTGAAATCAGCATGCATTCAATAGGCGGGATGAGCATGACAGGACTGGGCACGGATTTAAATTCGAAAAGACCGCTTGTGGGCCCGTTTCAAAGTATAAACGGCTGCCTCATTCCTGCCATCGTGATTCCTGCAAAGTCATTCAAGGTTGATATTATGGCTGGCTTATTTGGTTTTGCCAGCATCAACACAAAATTGATGCATGGAAATTTTGACGCCATGTTTAATGAACATTATGACTATTATGCAATCAGTTCAGATGTGCAATATGACAAAGATTATTTTGGATGGGGGTACGTTTATGGTGTAAAATTCAGTTTCAAAGTTCGTAAAAACATCTGGGGATATGTTGGCGGAAAATATTACATGGGTTCACAGGGTATGCCTTTATCCGGAACTATAAGGGGGGCTACTGAGGCTAATGACATTGTGCGCCTTGAGTCGTCTTTCCCTGATGCTGCAATACGATACGAAGGGATAGAATTTATTGTCGGGGTTTCCATCAAATAATACCAAGTATTGTTCAACTGTATAAATCACTTGTTGGAAAATTGTTTTGGATTTTTATTCTTCACTTTATAAATTTGTAAAACAAACCAAAACAAATGACATATTATGGGCAAAGGCGATAAAAAGACCCGGAAAGGGAAAATTTTCAGGGGTTCTTATGGAAAAAGACGCCCTCAGCGAAAAGACAAAAAAAACAAACCTGCTGATACGGCAGATAACAAATAAAAGCTCCAGGAGGGAGCTTTTATTGTAGTGGTATGAAGCTTATAATACAGATAATCATCTCTTAATATTGCCAATAAACTTTACACATAGTTATTGGTTTTCCACTAAGTTTGCAGTAGAGCCATCATAAATAATTGGAATGTCCATTTAGCGTACCACTTATTAATCCCATTTTACGTAGTTCATGACACAAGCAAATCTCATATACTTTTTCCGACAATCCAGGACCGAGGGCTTTATAAAACAGATAAGCATCATGAACTATTTTTTCCCAATGTCCTTTGTTTCTTGAGGAATTAATGCATATTTATTTTTGTGGGATTTAGTGCTTTGGTGTTTTAGTGGCATAGATTTTACATTTTTGGTTGTGGCTCTAAAGGAGTTCCCTTCAGGGTAAACTTGTCCAGGTTAGGTAAACATCATATTTCATTGATTTATTTGTAGAAAGTTTATTTACAGATGT
>CAZTNS010000143.1:0-7252 GCA_964615585.1 uncultured Bacteroidales bacterium
CTGGAAGAAATGGAAAAATATTTTGAAGCCAAAGAAAAAATTGAAAAAGAAATGCAGGAAAAAGCATTATCGCAAGACATGACGCTGGAAGAAATACGTAACCTGGCGCGTTCTTCCAACATGAATAACGCCGATGATGCTTCTGACAAACAGCAATCAGCAAAAGAAATCCAGGAAAAATACGAAGAAGAGTTACGCAAAGAAATGTACGGCGACAAATACGAAGACGTGAAAGCCGAACTGGACAAAGAAATCAGCAGGGATGAGTTTTCAGAATACAGGCAAACACCGGAATCCCTGGATAAAGAAGGCGATGCCGATTATTATACAGGGCCTTCACTTGTGAAGGTAGAACTGGAAAATAAAAAATTGAGGCATCATTACATTGACATCCCTGTTTTTACGTGCCGGGGAAGCGGGGTTGTTGTAGTAGGAATAACGGTTGATAGTTTTGGCAATGTGGTAAATGCAGACATCATCAATGCTCCGGGACATTCTGGCAGTAATTGCCTTATCCAGGCAGCAAAACAAGCGGCCATGAACAGCCGATTTGCATCAAGCGAAAATGGAACCACAGGTACCATCACGTATCATTTCATCCCACAAGAGTAACATCAGATATATGTATTTTTGACTTTGATATTTTTTACACAAAAGTCTGGTTATGTTTTAATAAATGCTTTAGTTTTACATTGAAAAAGATTTAAAAATTTATTGTTATGATAGCTGAAAACTTAACTGCTTATTTTACAAATGCAATGCTCGAAAATTGGGACAAAAAAGCCCTGTGCGACTACAATAACGGAGCATTAACTTATGGAGAAGTTGCAAATCAGATTTTAAAGATCCATGAACTTTTCAAAAAACAAAACATTGAAAAGGGCGATAAAATTGCTGTCATCGGAAAAAATTCAGCCAACTGGGGGACTGTTTACATTGCCACTGTTACTTATGGGGCAGTGATAGTGCCTCTTTTGCAGGATTTTAAACCCAAGGATGTGTATAAACTTGTCAATCATTCAGACGCTAAGTTGCTCTTTGGCTCTGACTTTATTCTGAAGGAATTAAAAACGGAAGAATTTGAACAACTTCAATGCATTTATAAGTTGGATGATTTCAGTCTCCACCATAACCTTAAAGATAAAAACATTCAGTTTCCCGAGAAAGATTTCACACCTGTTCCCAAAGGGGACTTTGCAATCGAAGATATTCCCAATGAGGAACTTGCAGCTATATTATATACATCGGGAACCAGTGGAAGGCCCAAGGGGGTGATGCTCAGACACAACAGCCTGGCAGCCAATCTTAAGTATGCCAGGGCAAACATGCCTCTGACAGGCGGCGACAGGATCGTTTCGTTCCTGCCCATGGCTCATTCCTATGGTTGTGCTTTTGAATTCCTATACCCATTTTCACTGGGCTGTACCATCACTTTCCTGGGAAAAATCCCGGCACCCAATGTTGTGGTCAAAGTCTTCCAGGAAATACAACCACGACTCATACTAACGGTACCTCTTGTCATGGAAAAAATATATAAGAACAAAATTAAACCTGTGCTTGAAAAGCCTGTTGTTAAATTCATGATCAACATACCAGGACTTAAGAGCCTTTTATATAACAAAATCAGAAAATCGCTTGAAGAATCATTTGGTGACAATTTCAAGGAAGTGGTAATCGGTGGTGCTAAACTCAACCGCGAAGTGGAAATTTTCCTCCACAAAATAAAATTTCGGTTTTCCATAGGATACGGCATGACAGAATGCGGGCCTCTGATTTCCTATGATGGATGGAAAACAACTAAAATCCATTCCGCCGGAAAACCCATTGACACACTCGAAGTAAAAATTGATTCAGATAATCCAGCCGGTAAAGTTGGGGAAATACTGATAAAAGGCGAAAATGTCATGGAAGGGTATTATAAAGACAAGGAAGAAACAGAAAAAACCTTTACTGAAGACGGCTGGATGCGCAGCGGCGACCTTGGCTTGATTGATGCTGACAATTATTTGTTTATCAAAGGCAGGAACAAAAGCATGATACTGGGCGCTTCGGGCAAAAATATTTATCCCGAAGAGATTGAATCCAAACTCAGCAACAAAGAACTGATTGGAGAATGCCTTGTGGCTGGCAGAAACAATAAAATTGTTGCCATGGTATATCCCGATCATGAAAAACGCATCGGTCAAGGCATACACAAAGCCAAAATTCCTTCCATCATGGATCAATACCAACAAGAAGTCAATGAAGACTTACCTGCTTATATGCACATCAGTAAAATTCAGATAAGGGAAGAAGAGTTTGAAAAAACCCCGAAAAAAAGCATCAAGCGGTATTTATATGAATAAATAAACTGTAACCATTCAGGCGCATACAATGCCGACCGCTAAGACGCGGAGATGTGGTAAAAAATGAAAAAGATTCGCCAATCAGAAATTTTACTTGATACTTGCATTAATTTCATAAAAAACGAGAGCGCAATAGGGTGATAACACGAATTTCAGTTCAAAAGCAACTCCACAATCAGCCCTGTATGGATGACAAAAATGACAGTATCAGTTCCCGTTTTTTACCGGAAGCCTCCAATGCCATATTCTTCAACCTGGAGCGTACTTTTTCCCTGCCTTCGGCGTTTTTGTTGAATATAAATTGTTCAATGTTGGTAAGCGCTTCCATTTGTACCTGCATATCATCACTATCAGCCCACAACAGAAAATCTTCTAAATGGGGTGAAAAATCCAACGATGATTGCCAGCAAATGCTCAATACCATATCAAGTCCGGAATCCCATGTACGGTTTTTCATTTCTTCCACAAATATTTCTGGCGCTGTTTTGTCTTTTATTTCACGTAAAAATACCAGTATTTTATCACGTAATTCCGGGTCTTCATACTTTTGATAAAGGTCAAACACAGCAGGCAGAAGGGGTACAGCTCCAATTTCAAACAAGTTGTCAATGCATTTATAAATATTTTGCCTGTTGTCCGATTGCAATGTTTTCAGGCAGGCCTTTTGTTTATCAGTGAGTTTTGTTTCCATGATCATGAATTTTGCACAAAAATAATCAGTTTGTGAGAACAATGCCTAATTATTTTTTGTAAATAGGTCGTGGATGCGATAAATCGCTCTCCATCTCACAATCACATTTCCCGCGTGAGGGCGCAGGCGCATATCCTGTCATTTATGGCGGCTTTGTATTTTGCATCATCCGGCAGAGCGACCATTGGAAGCTCCTGGCGGGGATTGCAAATACAGCCGCCATAGATGACAGATAGAAGCCGGAGACCGACCCTTATTTCCTGGCTAAAAAAACTTTACGAAAGTTTGGAACTTTCGTAAAGTTTGGATAGTTTTTTTAGCCAGGAAATAAGGGGCACGCCCACATAAAAAATCACCATTTGCATATAAAGCATCTGAAGTGTATATTTGTTATCTATTGACATCTTAAACAACAAGGCATAAAATGAACAATATATTACCGGAGGATAAAGCTAATCAAATAAAAAAGGCAATTTTAAATGCCGAGAACATAAGCATTCTCATGCACAACAACCCGGATGGCGATGCACTCGGCTCAACCCAGGGGTTTTACCTGTTGTTGAAAAAACTGGGTAAAAACGTATCGGTAATATCGCCAAATGCTTACCCTGAATTTCTGGCCTGGATGAAAGACCATGAACGCATCATCATTGGAAACAAAAACAAGAAAAACTGTTTACAGCAATTAAAGGAAACGGATTTTCTGATCATGATGGATTTCAATGTATTGAGCCGCCTTGACTGGCTGGAACCCGTTGTCAGAAAGATGGACTGCCCGAGCCTGTTAATTGACCACCATCCCGAGCCGTGCAATGACGCCACATATACCATTTCAGACATAAGCGTAAGCAGCACCGCTGAGCTTACCATTGAATGCATCGAAATATTCGGATGGGCTGACCTTATTGACAGGGACACCGGGGAATGCTTCTATGCAGGGATCATGACAGATACGGGGTGTTTCAGTTATAATTCATCCTTACCCCGGACGTTTGAAATTGTCGCATCCTTGTTGAATACTGGTATCAGAAAAGACATGGTGTATGCCAATGTATATAACAATTATTCCTACAGCCGGATGAAATTGCTGGGGTTGGCACTGAAAGACAACTTATACCATATCCCCGAATACCACACTGCCTACATCGTTCTGACACAGGAAGAGCAAAATCAATATCATTTTCACCCTGGCGATACCGAAGGCTTTGTAAATTACCCATTATCCATCAAAGGGACCCGCTTTTCCGCTTTGTTTCTGGAAAAACAAAATCACATTAAAATATCCTTCCGTTCCATTGGTGATTTTCCTGCCAATGAATTTGCAGCCAGGTATTTCAATGGTGGTGGACATTTAAACGCTGCAGGTGGAGAAACCAACCTGGACATACAAGAAAGCATTGATTTATTCGTTGATAAACTGGCTGAATATGCCGAAAAACTAAAATAGACAATGAAAAACACAATCATCATACTGCTTCCTTTGTCGTTGCTGATGTCATCTTTCTCCTGCCAACGCAACAATCAACCCGAAAAAAAGGAAATGTCGGAAATCAAAGAAGAATACAAAGTACCCATGATGGACTGGAACAAACGCAAGGTAACAGACCAGGACATGCAGATTAAAGGATACGCCGACCGTCGCAACTGGAACATGACACGCACAGGCACAGGTATGTATTACGAAATATATGAACAGGGAACGGGCACTGAAGCCGATACCGGACAATATGCCATCATAAAGTATGAGCTGCACCTGCTTGACGGCACTTTTTGTTATTCTTCAGACAGTACCGGCCCCAAAAAGCTCAAACTGGGCAGGGTAGAACTGGAAAGCGGCCTGGAAGAGGCTTTGTTTAAAATGCACAAAGGTGACAAAGCCAGAATCATTGTCCCTCCGCACCTTGCTTATGGACTGCCGGGAGATGGCGATAAAATTCCGGCGGATGCTATCCTCGTATATAATGTCGAACTCATAGATTTACAATAATTATGAAACGATTTACCGTTTATTTTCTTTCCGCCACATTGTTTCTTACAGCTTGCAACAACAAGCAAGACAAAGGTTTTAATGAAACAGACAGTGGACTGGAGTATAAAATTCATCAACAGCATCCTGATAACCAAAAACCCCAAAAAGGCGATGTGGTAATACTCAATATGATGTATGAAACCCATGAAGGCGATGTGTTGTTTAATTCATCCGATATGGACAGAACTTACCTGCAAACCATTAAACCTCCCTCCTACACCGGCGGTTCTTTTGAAGAAGCCCTGGCTATGATGCACCTGAAAGACAGTGCCTCCTTTCGTATTAATGCGCATGACTTTTTAAAATTCAGCATAAAACAGGAAAACATTCCTGAAAACATTGCTTCCGGCGATAAAATCACCATTCACATCAAGCTTAAAGGTATTCTTAAAGAGGAAGATTATGGCAGTCAAATCACAAAAAACCTCCACACATCCATAGAAAAAGAAATGGAACTGCTCGACCATTACCTGGAAATAACAAACACCACCGTTGAACCGGATTCGAGTGGTTTATTTGTGGTACATCTTGAAAAAGGCACAGGGGAAAAACCAAAACCCGGGGACATTGTAACCATCCATTATACCGGCAAGTTCATCAGCGGGAAACCGTTTGATACGTCAATAGGAAAACAACCTATGCGCTTTGCTGTTGGCGCAGGTAAAGTTATAAAAGGCCTTGAACTGGGTGTGCAACAACTGAAAGAAGGCGGAAAAGCCCGCCTCATCATACCTTCCAAACTGGCTTACGGAAAGCAGGGAAAAGATAAGATTTTGCCGTATTCTACGTTGATATTTGAAATCGAACTTATCAATGTTGACTAAAAAAACATGTATAGCAGGCATTTTTTTTCTGGGCTGGATTGTCATCACAACGTCCTGCAAGCCGGACAAACGCTATGATGTAAACGAGACCCCGGCCATTGATTCCGGTGTAAATAAACTCGAAAAAAAAGACACGGCCTCACATCCGGGCAGCCCGGCACCAGCCCCTTTTTATAAAAGATTGAAAAACGGGATACGCCTGCACGTGTACGCATATCATCCAAACCTGCCTTATGCCGATATCGGGGATGTGCTTCACCTGCACATGGATTATTACCTAAAAGACAGCCTGCTGTTTTCTTCACGTGAAGTGCCGGGAGATTTCAAAATGATGCTGACCAAACCAAAGTATCCAGGCAGCATCAATTATGGTTTGCTGCAAATGCATGAAAAAGACAGCGCTGAATTTATTGTTGAAGCCACAGACTTTTTCACATACACAAAAGAACTGGTTAACATCCCGGATTTTGTGTCCCCGGGAGACTCCCTCCGTTTTTTTGTCAAGATAATTGATCTTATCCCCAATACGGAATTTCAGACTAAACAAGATAAAATAATAGAGGAAGCACGCCGGAAAGAAAACAGCGACATCAAAAAATACATGCTTGAACATGATATAAATGCAGAACAGATTGCCGACCGCATTTACAGGGAAATACATGTTCAGGGAAATGGCCCCGCCATAAATCAGGATTCCCGCGTTACCATTCATTACATAGGTTTATTTCTGAACGATTCCCCGTTTTCCGACACAAAAAAAGAAGGCCGCCCCTTTACTTTTGACATGGGTAAAAACACGGTTATTCCCGGCCTCGAAAAGGGACTGATTGGGGTCAAGGAAAACGGCAAGCTTACGCTGATCGTTCCGTTTGACCAGGCCTATGGCCCCCATCAGGAAGGCCCCATACCCCCCTACTCCACGCTTGTTTTTAACATCGAAGTGCTCCGGGTGGAATAAAATCCATTAACACCTGCCACTAACCTACCCGTGTACATGCAAAATTCCAGAATGTTTAGACGTTTTTACGAGGTGTGAGTGCTGTGTGGATTCTAAGGGCAAGCATGTTTGTAATTTGCGTGGTAACCTCAGTATTTTTACATTTGTGGTATTCGATTATTGATCCGGCAACATGGAAAACCAAATAATACTCTATCAGGCAGAAGATGAAACCACCAGCCTTGAAGTACTTGTAGAGGATGAATCTGTCTGGCTTACGCAAGCACAAATGGCGGAATTGTTTCAAACGAGTTCTCAAAATATTACAATCCATATAAAAAATGTCTTTAAAGAAAAGGAATTATATGAAATTCGAACTTGTAAGGATTCCTTACATGTTCAAAAAGAAGGCAAAAGAAAAGTTAC
>CAZTNS010000144.1:0-7238 GCA_964615585.1 uncultured Bacteroidales bacterium
TTTATTTTGGATTTTGTTTTTTGGATTTTGAGCTTTCCGGTTTATCCGGGTTGGGGTAATGTCTTCAACTTTAAGGTATAAGATGCAAAATGCAAATTTTTCTAAGTAGAGCCTGTCCATAATGTCCGATTTACTCACAATGGTATTTTATTTTAACCGGTGTTTTCCTAAAAATCGGGACAAGCTGCGATATCGCTTTGCTAAATTCTTCGTTATGCTTGTTTTGAAAACTGTCATACAAGCCAACCTGCGGACTCCGTTTATTTCATGTTTTGCAATCCCCGATTAATGCGGGGGCGGGTTTACTTTTGACAGATGAACTTTTCAGAACATGCCTGCATGACAGGAATCAGGGACATGTTGTTTTATAATCGAAATGAGGTCATTTGATTTTATTGGTTTGGGCAAAAATCCATCGAAACCACATTCAAACATTTTAATTTTATCTTCTGCTGACGTAAAGCCTGTCTGCGCTATAACAGGTACTTTGTTATTGATTTTTTTGATTGTTTTCATAATTTGATCCCCATTTATGTCAGGCATCTTGTAATCTGCAAAAATCAGGTCAGTATCGGCATTGGATTTGAATTTATCAATGGCCTCATGTCCGTTCTTTGCCATGATCAGTTCGATGTTTTTATGTTTTAAAACGGCTGACATATATTGCCTGCAGGAATCGTCATCTTCCGCAATAAGTATTTTTATACGTCTGGCAGGCATGAGTACATTTTTGTTGGATGCTTGTGATCCGGTTTTAGATTTTGTTTTCGGCAGACTAACAAAAAAACATGTACCATTGGGATTCATTGATTCTATAAATATTTCCCCGTTCAATAAATGTGTCATGTTTTTTGCAATGGCAAGTCCCAGCCCGGAGCCACCGTAGGACCTGGTATGTGAAGCTTCTATTTGTCTGAAATGTTCAAATATAATATCCTGGTATTCCTTTTCAATACCGATTCCGGTATCTTGCACATAAAACAGAACTGTATCATTTTTATTAATGTATCCCATTTTGATGTATCCGATATGGGTAAATTTTATAGCATTCTCAAGCAAATGCCCCAGGATATGCCTCAGGCGCATATGGTCGGTAGTCAAAAATAATTCAGAATCTTTATCCATTATCAAATTTAGGATAAGGCCTTTTTCTTCTGCTTGAGGTTTGTATTTATTGGCAACATGTACCAAACTTTCATGAACATTAAGGTTCTGGAAATGCAATTTTACCTGGCCTGTTTGCAACATTGACAAGTCCAGCATATTATTGATCAGGTGCAACAGTTTAGAGCTACTTTTGACGACAATGTCGGCATATTCAGATATCTCATCACGGGTGGTTTCTTTATCTTTCAACATTTCAGAAAAGCCGATAATGCCATTCATGGGGGTTCTTATTTCGTGGCTGAGATTGGATAAAAAAGCTGATTTCAGCATATCACTTTCTTCGGCTCTGATCTTGGCATTTGTCAAAGCTTTTTGTCCTTCATGGAGTGCCCTGTTTTTATTTTGAATGTCTTCTGTGAATTTGCGTATGCTGTGGTTCCCGATTATGGCAATTATACCGGTACTGACCAGAAAGAAATTGTTGCCTATAAGCCAGTATAAACTTTCACTTTTGTCAGTTGCAGATATGTCGTGGGTAAAAAAGAAAATGAGGTTGTACAATAATACTGATGAAATCAAATAAAACAGGCTTTCTTGCAAAGAAAACCTAAAAACAAACCCTGACCATAAAATAATAAGTATCAAGCCTGCATAATAACCCAAAGAAGCAGGTTCTGTATTGTCAGCGATGAAGATCATTGCCAGAATGCTCAGTTCGGCAATGAATAACGCCACCATTGACATTATTTTGGTGAGGTGCTTAAAAGCATTAATACATGTCATTAGGTAGGCAAACAGAATAACCGGACATACCATGGCAAATCTGATTGTCCAGAAAATTGTGTAATGAGATGATGCCATAAATGGATCAAGTATGCCAAACAAGGAATAAATCAATAAACCGACAAGCAGGCCAATCCGGATTTCTTTTAATGTAATGCCCCCGTGTTCGGAGATATAGTCAATTTTAGATTTCATTCAATTTAACAGAGATGCGCTATTGTTGCTAGAAGGGCAGATCATCATTTTCGCCGGAATCATCGGCAAAAGGATCATCTGAAATTTCATCAGGCCCCGGTAAAGGAGCATCATCTGAAGGAGGTTCTGTTTGATCATTTTTGTTCACCGATTCGATTTTCCATATTTTAACATCTGTGAACCAGCGACCTTTAAATTCCCTGCTTTCAATATTTACTGATGCCTTGATGAGATCATTGGTTTTCAGCCCTGTGATATCTACTTTATCGTTCCAGTTTAACAAGCATACTTTTTTTGGAAACTGGTCTTCTGTTTCAATGATAATTTCTTGTTTTTTCCAGGGACCCCTGGAAGATTCACCTGTTATTGGTTCAATGATTTGTATAAGCTTACCGGTAATGTCCATATTTTTTGTTTTTAATTAATTATGCTAAAATATATATTCCAATGAAATTCAACAAATATAAAGGATAGCTTTTTGCGAAAATATGAAACCCGCTTTTTTATTCTGGTGATGTTTATAATCACAATTTAACAAAATCAACATACATCAAAAAACAATACTCCGGTATAGATAGAATTTGCTGTAAAAAAATATAAAAACCCGCATTTGGGGTGATTTTTCACAAAGACTGATTGCATATAAATGTCATGGACGCTATATTGTACGACCCGGATATGTTTTCAAAGCTTCTTCAAGGCTTTCCATAGCATTTTCGAGATCCTTTATATTAAGCACATAGGCTATACGTACTTCTTTTTTTCCCAGTCCCGGGGTGCTGTAAAAACCAGATGCTGGAGCCAGCATCACGGTTTTTCCTTGGTAGTCAAATTCTTCCAACAGCCATTGTGCAAATTTATCGGTATCATCTACAGGCAATTCCACGGTAGAGTAAAACGCGCCTTTAGGCAGCGGACTCTTCACGCCTTCCATTTGGTTGAGCCGTTTTACCATGTAATCCCGGCGCTGGATATATTCATCATACACTTCATCGAAATAGGCTTTTGGTGTATCAATGGCAGCTTCAGCCGCTACTTGTCCTAAATAGGGAGGGCATAACCTGGCCTGGCCGAATTTTAAAGCTGCCGCTATGATGTCTTTGTTTTTGCTGATCATGCAACCAACCCTGATGCCGCACATGCTGTAGCGTTTGGATACTGAATCCATCATGATCACATTATCAGTGATATCATTTAGATTCATCACAGAAAAATGGTTGCGGCCATCGTAGCAAAATTCCCTATATACTTCATCTGAAAACAGATAGAGGTCATGTTTTTTTACAAGCTGTTCCAGTTGCCTTAGTTCATCTTCAGAATACAAATAGCCGGTAGGGTTGTTGGGATTGCAGATCACAATGCCTTTTGTTTTTTTTGTGATCAGTTTTTCAAAATTCTCAATGGGCGGTAAACCGAAATCATCATTGATGTTTGATGTAATTGGTTTGATTGTAACACCTGCTGTAACGGCAAATCCATTGTAATTGGCATAAAACGGCTCGGGGATGATTACTTCATCACCGGGATTCATTGTTACCATAAAAGCAAAAGTGATGGCTTCAGAACCACCCGTGGTTATCAGCATTTCATCGGGAGTAACATCAATATCAACAGTTTTATAATATTCTGATAATTTTTTGCGGTAAGAAGGATTGCCTGCAGAGTGACTGTACGCCAGGACGTTATCATCAAGGTTCTTAATGGCATCCAAAGCGACTTTTGGGGTTGGGATATCAGGTTGACCTATATTCAGGTGATACACTATTTTTCCCTGGCGTTTTGCTTCGTCGGCATAGGGTGCCAGGCGACGGATCGGAGATTCAGGCATTGCCTGAGCTTTTACAGATATTTTTGGCATAATAATCAGATTTTTGAATTTTATGTTTCTTCTATTTTGCGGGATAAAGGTATCAAATCTAAAGAACCGGATGGCATAAATTTAACTATTTTCCAGCATGTTTTTCTCCCAAACAATATAAATATCCATTTCTGCTTGCTATATATACTTTCCCGTTGAGTAATACTGGTGTAGATTCAAAACCACCATCGAACTTGTCTTCCAGGGTGAAAAGACAGTTATCATCATAAGAAAACAGGTATAACCCAAGATACCCAGCTACAATGAGTTTGTTATCCGTAAATACAGGTGTTGAAATTGATGGCCCCACATAATGTTTATAAACCAGTTCGGGAGCAGGGTACTTATTAAGTCTCTCCGGTCCGAAAACAGAATCGCCACTGGTAAATTCATGGTTGAGTATATAAACATAGCCGTCGAGAGAAACAACTGCAGCAAGGTGTTGGTCATTTTTGCTCATGTAATGATCGTTGACAGCTGCCGAGCCAATAATCCCACCTTCCCATACAACAAAATTTGTATCTGGAACAGGAAAGTACCACAACACACATGAATCAGGATGCTGTTCAGGGTCAATTTTAAAAACCCCGCCTTGTCCTGGAATATATTGTTTTTCCAGGGTAATCAACAAAGATGAATCCCTAGTAACCACAGGTGTTCCATCCATATCAGCACCTGTGTGAAACTTCCAGTCTATGCTGTCGGAGACCTTGTTATATCCATAAAGCCAACCGGTACCTGAAGCCATGTACAGATAATCCCCAAATGCTGTTGGTGATGCTTCCAGAACCACGTTATTTCTGTGGTTGATAGCATCTTCGTTTGTATAAGTTTTGATCAGGGAAAAAACATCAGGCTGTGGTAATTTGGCATCTTTTTTCACCGTACAATCAGGTCTGGGGTCGGCAATCAATAAGTAACCATTTTCCAATGGTGCGTATAGTGTATCGTGAATAACAAGGGGCGAAGCATCTACATCGCGGCTGAAACTCAGGCTGCGTTTTACATTATAAAACCAAACCGGTTTGCCGGTAATAAAATCTATGGCACGGAGTGAAAATGCATAAGGATCTGAAATTTTTATGTCACTACCACGTCGTGAACCCTGTATAATTAAAAACCTGTTTTTATCCCATGAATAATTGTTATGCCAAAGTGTGGGAGATCCTTTTAAAATATCATTAAAACTATATTCCCACACTTTTTCACCTGTTTTAGCATTGATTTTAAAAAGCTTATGTGAAAATGACGGCTGAATGATAAAAAAGCTGCTGTCATGCCGTATGGTTGCTCCCTGTCCTGTCCAGCCGGCACCATACATCGTTTTTAATGCACCTTTGCTGTAAGGATCAATGGTTTTTCCACTACCCAGCATGAATTTCCAAAGTACATCAAGCTTTGCAGGCGCTGTGTTGCCATAATAATTTCTGTTTTCATTGCCCAGGTAGGTGGAAGATAAAAACTCTATGTCAGCAACAGGATGTGTAAATTCCTTAAATTCTTGTGAGTACAGGCTATTTGTAAAAAGGAACAGAAAAACAAAAATAAAAAATATAAATTTTGTCATTTAGTCGAAAGATTTGCCGGGCAACTGAGCAAGTTGCAACAATTCATCATATTGCTCAGGGTTGATGTCAATATAATAGTACAATGGGTTTATGCTCTCTCCGTGGCGCCTGATTTCGTAATGCAGGTGAGGGGCAGTGGACAACCCCGTATTGCCAACGGTTCCGATTTTATCACCGCGATCAATTTTCTGACCTCTTTTTACCGTGATGCTATTCAGGTGAGCGTATCTTGTAGAGAGCCCATCGTAACCATGATCAATGATTACCAAATTACCATATCCTCTCCGGGAGCGGCTGTGTTCAACTTTTACCACCATGCCACCACCTGCAGCATATACCGGTGTGCCGGTAGGAGCAGTAAGGTCTATGCCTTCATGCATTTTGTAGATACCTAGAATGGGATGTAATCTCATACCATAGTATGAACCGATCCGTGTTAAATCTCTGTTATGTATTGGCTGTATAATGGGAAGGTTTCTGACACGTTCGGTTTCATTTTTCAGGACTTCCGATATTTCATTGAATGAGTGTTGCTGAACCCTAATTTGTTTGCTAAGTTTATCAATGCGTTGTGATGTATTGATGATCAGGTCTGAATATTTATGGCCTTTTAAACTTATGTATCTGTCTGTACCCCCAAAACCCGAACTTCTGACTTTTGCAGGGATGCTGTCCATCTGATAAATTACACGGTATAAATGGTTGTCATGTTTTGATATCTGCTCCAAATCTTTTGTGACATCATTAAGTTTATTGTTTATCCTGTTTAGGTTTTCGGACAGAAATTTATTCTCATTTTTTAATCTCTGTTCTTTAGGGCTTTCAAAAAAGTAAAGGTATGCTACCATCGTTAAAATCCCAAAAACCAATGTCATTAATAGAAATGGAAAAACCTTTTTTGTGTAGTATATAAATCCCTTATTTATAGGCTCATATCTCAGTGTTGAATGATTTAATTTGTATTTTTTTTCAGCCATAAATTACGTTTATTTTCAACTCCAAGTTACATACTTTTTAAGTATTTGATTTGCAAATTTAATAATCTCTTTTAAATATGCAAAAAAAATGAGAATTTTTGTATTGAATTATGAACTCTGGATTGTTAATATTGCTATTGTTGTCTGATATTGAACAGGTATAACAAGAACCAGAAAGGAATACTTAAGATGGATAATGAATACAAAAAGTTTCCGTCAATAAAGTCTGAATGGATTAGCCAACCCCGATACGCTTCGCTATAAGGTAAAGCAAAAATCACAAAACACAAGCATCAAAACCTGTCCGGCGGAGAGCAACGGAGACGGATGTCAAATATATACCAATTACAGACTTCTTAAAAACAATAAATCTGTTATTGAAAAACCATGCAATTTTTAGTGGAATTTTGAGATTTTGCCTGTCCCGTAGCGGAGTTTCTACTGTGAAAAGCGAAGCAATATTTAACAGGGTATGAGCGTGTCGGGTTGTTTTGGTGGCGAGAAAAATATGCCACTAATATTGTGATTTTCTGATGTTTATGTTTTCCTAATTTAATACCGACCTGAAGGTCAGGGTTAAGCGGTTGCTCAAGAGCCTTTACAGAATAATCCAACGACTGCATATAATAATTTCGGTTCATCCGGTTAATGCGTAGGTTTGTAACTTCTCAATATCTAACACTATGCCTTTCATGTTATGGTTCTACTGCATTTTTAATGGGTTATGATTAACCCGCTGCTTACCTAATC
>CAZTNS010000145.1:0-7100 GCA_964615585.1 uncultured Bacteroidales bacterium
GCCTGTCGCCTGGCAGGGAATGACAGTGAAATGCATGTGGATGAGATTACATTTTAAATATAAATACAAAAATTCAACATAGAAAAGATACAAACAGGAAATTTGTTTTAGTATAATTCCAATTGGCTGTAATTTGTTTTGAAATGGCACATAGGCTGCCGGTATCATCCTCACATTTGTCATAAACACCGATAACATTAGTTATGCAGGTATTCTTTAAAACATTAAAAAGCTTATTCTATGAGAAACATTTTACACATGACTATTATTACTGCATTGATGTTTGGTTGGTTATACCACACCAATGTGCAAACTACACAACAAGACAGCAGCGAATCCAGAAGTATTGTTATCAGCGATGAAAATAATAACCAACGATACAGCGGTGCTGAATTGGGTGGGCATTATCTTGAAAAAGCCGGCCGCTTGCTAAAAACAGACACCATCCTACCACTAATCACAGGGGCCCTGGGCACAACACCTTATGGTGTAGAACTGGCGTATAACTTTTAAAAAGAACAATATGAAAACTAAATTTTTAATTATCCTATTTATGGGTATAACCCAGCTTACCCAGGCACAGGAAGTAATAACCTTTTCGGAAATAAAAAATGAAATTGAAGAAGTAACCGTTGAAGGATATGAAGTAAAGGCAGAATACAATGCAGATGCTGGCATGTACGTACTTAATAAACCTACTTATTTTGAGGCTGATAACAAACAGATTATGTTTGTGCAGTCCTATTTATTTAAAAGTAAATTGCCTGATGAAACGGTTTCAGAAATCATCAATACCATTGTACTGGAAAATCTAAATCATCTGATAAAGCATTTTAACAAGCAATATGTAAAACGTGAGGGCGAATTGATATGGGATGATTACAGGGATAACTCCACACTTTATTTAGAAATTGCAAAAGATGAAGGAGTGGCAATCTGGTATTGGAAATTCGATTAATATTAGGCTAAAAAAAAGCAGAATTATAGTTTATACACATGGACAATAATTTGAATATGGCGATATCATGATGACTGGTTAGGCCAGCAATATGAAATGACTGGTTAGGCCAGCAATATGAAGACCAGCAAGCCAAGCGCGCCTCCTTGGACACAATCCCCGATGAAGCCTGGAGTGATGGCATAGAAGATACAAATATAAGGTGGTATGACATCAGTTTTGCTGTGAAGCTCACGGATTTTAAACCATAAAAACAAATAATGAAAACTACAAAAAAATTACTCGTACTATTGATAATGACAGGCTTGCTTTTCAATTCCTGCAGCATAACAAAACGGCGGTATATGCCAGGGTATTATGTGCATCACTCACAGCAAAACAAGCAGAGCAATCGAACTGCAGAAAATAATAAAGCAATTGTTTGCTCACCGGCAACTCCTGAAAGCCAAACACTGGCTAATAAAACCAAAAAGGAAGGCAATAATAGCCCTACTAACAAGAATGTAGCCAATAATTCAAAGCAAAAAAAGCATCAGACAAAAAAGGAGATAAAAACTAAGGCTGCAAAGCGGGTAGTACACATTAATAATGGAACAAAAGAGGAAAAGGTTACTCGGACTAATAATCTATTACTACAAAAAAGGATAAATCCTTCATTTGTACAAACCCAGCCGCAATCCAATATAAAACAAGACATTGTGCAGGATACGGATGAGCCCAACAGTGCTCTGAAAACCATAGGCTGGGTATTGATCACACTGGGATTTCTGGTGTTATTGTTTGCAAGTATTTTGGCCGGGGTGCTGCTGCTATTGTTGGGACTTATCTTTGTAGTCTCAGCTTAAGCATACAATTGGTTTGTTTTTTCAATCTCAGCTGCAATATCTGAACGAAGGTGTCCGGGAGCAATCACCCGGGCATCTTTACCTTTTGCCAATATCCATTGTTTCAGGTCTCGGTTAACAATAAGCTCGTATTCAAGCAAAGCCCAGTCTCCTTTTCGCTCAACAAAATTTTGAGTAGGATGCAAAGGTTTGCTGAGAATGTATGGTAATCGAGATGTTCTGATTTGAATTTGTATGGTTTCAACCTTCATATTACGAGGCAGGCTAACACCAACAATGTGTTTAAAATATGCGGATTTAAGGTCGGCCGGAGCCACATGCCATTTTTTATTCACTGGTTTCAGTCCTTTGATACGATCCAGGCCAAAGACAAAGTACTCTTCGTTGGTGGCATCCCATGCGAGCACATACAAGCGCTGATTGTATTCCTTAATCAGATAAGGATGTATCTCAATCTCAATCTGAGCGGGAGGATAAAAAGGCTGGTATTTCATTTGCAACACGTGTTTATTTTCGATGGCATCCACCAGTTTTTTCAACCAGGCATAAGCCGGAGGATTGTTGTATGGCTCCAGATGCAAAACCATGTCATTTGCTGGTATTTTGTTGATGTTAAGTTTTTTCAAAGATCCGGACAATTGTCTAAAATACTTGTGTGTCATCAGATGATCTATGTGATGCACCGCCTCACTCAAATGAAATGTCTCATTTGGTGTCAGGCGCATGGTAAACAAATGAAAGCCTTTTTGGCTATAGAAATACCCTTTGCCCCTTTTGTTTGCAACAGGTACTGGAATGCCAAGCACCCCATTTTTCATATCTTGTATATCTTTACGAATGGTACGGCTTGCAACCGGGAATCCCAGTTCATCACTGACGCTTTCAGCAAGTTCATTGGCAGGCCAGAACCCTGCAATATTACCGGCGTCACTCACATGAAAACGGTTCGACAAGCATGCATCAATTATCTGATATCTCAAAAGGGCTTGTTTGTTTTTTGGCATAGATTTTTATTTTGTTTGATACCAAAGGTACGATTTTGTCAAAAAACATCAAATAAAGAATTAAATTGTATTTTTTTAAAAAAATCAGTACATTGGTGCATCACTACAATTATTCATTTTTTATGGGATTCAATGAAAATACATTTGATTTCGAACTAACACCAGAACAAAGAGCAGCAGTCCGGAATATCCTTGATTTCATAAACACACCAGATCAGCAGATTTTTATTCTAAGCGGCTATGCCGGCACCGGAAAAACCAGTCTGTTAAAAGGAATCAATAAGCTGGTTGAAAAGGAACTGCAATTGCATTTTTGGGCAACTACAGGTCGAGCCGCAAAAGTTATCGGAGGGAAAACAGGTTTGCAGGCAGATACCATTCACCGCAGCATATACCGCCTGATGTTGTCTGAAGAGGACAAAAAGCAGCGTTTAATTAAACTGTATTACGAATTAACCATAAATGACAGCAATGAAAACAGTGTGTATGCGGTTGATGAATCGTCTCAACTATCTGACAGAAAAAGCTTGCAGGTAAGGTTGAATTTTGGCACTGGCAGGCTACTGGCGGATACCCTTGAATTCATTGATGGCAGAAAAATAATTTTTATTGGCGACAATGCACAGCTCCCTCCGGTAAACTATAAACATTCACCGGCATTGAATCCGGAGTATTTTGAAAAACACTTTCACACATCTGCCAGGCATTACGAATTAACAGAAATCAAACGGTTTAATAAGCATAGTGGCATATATAAAAACACCCGGCAATTACGTAATCACATTGCTGACAAATCATATCCCCGCCTCAGCATAAGAGCCAGTGGCATGGATGACATCCAGATTTACAACAATGAAAGCCAAATGGTAAAAACTTTTGTCAAACTGGCACACAAATACGGAATAGACAATGTAAAGTTCATCACCTTATCAAACAAAAAAGCCAATTGGTTAAACCTACAAATACGCCAGCAATTGTTTATGGGTAAAAAACAAAAACCCATACGTGAAAATGACGTATTGATGGTAAACCAAAACAATTATCTGTATGACTTAATGAATGGTGATACTGCCCAGGTAACCTGGGTTAATCCAAAACGCATATACAATGCGGGCTTTAAGTTTTGCGAGGCAGAAGTTAAATTTTATGATCCAAAAGCCGGTGCTGAACGAACACGGAAAGTAATTCTGTTTGAAGAATTGCTGCAACGGGACAAAAACAATTTAACCGATGAAGAAGAATACAAACTCAGACGGTATATTTTTGGCAGGGCGAAGGAGCTGGGGGTAGATAAAAAAAGTTCTGAATTCAATGACTTTGTGCGCAATGAGCCATATGCCAACGCATTGCGTGTGGGATACGGTTATGCAGGGACATGCCATAAGGCCCAGGGGGGCGAGTGGGATCATGTTTTTATTGCGCTTGAGCGCAGTATGTTTTATTTCCCCTTAGAAAATCAGTATCGATGGATATACACAGCATTGACACGAGCACGCAAAAAAATACACATTCTTGACAATTATTGCATACGGTAAAATCAAACTTATGGATCTTGTACTTAACACATACGGCACGTATCTAACCAAAGACCACCAAAATTTTGTTGTGGTACACAAAGATGGCAAGCAACGGGTATTGCCTTCCAAGGTAAGACACATTTTGATTTCAAAAGGAGCACAAATCAGCTCGGATGCTGCCTTACTGGCACTGGAAAACGAAATCGATGTGTTTTTCCTGGATAAAAGTGGAAATCATGCCGGACGGTTGTGGAGTATGAAATTTGGTTCGGTTTCTACCATCCGCCACAAACAGCTTGATTTTACTTTCAGCAAATCTGCGGTAAAATGGATAAAAGAGGTACTTACCGATAAGATAGATAATCAGATTGCTTTACTGATGTCTTTTGATACCACATCAAAGCCCTTGCTACAGGAGCAAGTTGAAAAATCCATCTGCAAACTCAGCGACTATAAAGGTAAGATTAAAAAGCAGGATGCAGAGTTTGTCAATGAAATAGCTCCCGGATTAAGGGGCTGGGAAGGAAATGCAACGCGGGTATATTTAAAGACCATAAACCATTTTATGCCGGAGCCATATCAATTTGAAAAACGCAGCCAAAATCCGGCAACAGATGTTTTCAACTGTTTACTGAATTATGGTTACGGCATTTTATATGGAAAAGTTGAAACTGCCCTTATAAAAAATGGCATCGATCCATACATAGGCGTGATGCATCGCGAGGACTACAACCGCCCGGTCCTTGTGTTTGATGTCATTGAGAAATTCAGAATATGGATAGACTATGTTGTCATCAATCTGTGCATGCAAAACGTTATTGATGAAGACTGCTATTCCATAAAGGAAGATGGCTCTTATTGGTTAGAGAGCATGGGCAGGCGCATACTGATACAATCTGTTAACGATTATCTTGATGAAATTATTAATCTTGACGGTATGCAGCGCTCCCGCCTGACACATATTGATCTCTATGCGCAGCAACTTGCTCAACGTTTTTTAAAAATTGACTAGCTATGTTACAAGCCGGTAAAAACATCACCAGTGCAAAGGATAATTTACAAAAAGTGGATTTAGCCTATCTACACAAATCCATAGTCCACCCCAAGCCACAGCTTAAGGAGTTCATTGAACAATTGCGTAAACTGCGCACAATAAATGAAGATCAATATCGACGTCAAAAACGTCATTTACCATACATTACCACGGGTATTTTCAAACCACCGTTTCGTAAGACAGAAAACTTTGCCGTGGTGCATCATTTTATCATTGACCTCGATCACATTTCAGAAAATGAACTGGATATTAATCAGCTAAAAAATGAACTCAGCCAGGATCAACGGATTGCATTGATTTTTGCATCACCGGGAAATGATGGATTAAAGCTAATATTTAAGCTTGATCCGCCATGCTACGACCATGGGAAATACAGCAGTTTTTACAAAACATTTGCCAGGAAGTTTGCTCAAAAACACAAACTTGAAATGGTAGTGGACATGAATACTTCAGATGTCACAAGGGCATGTTTTTTTAGCTTTGATCCGGATGCACGGTACAATCCAGAGGCGACATGTGTTAATATGGATAACTTTCTTGATTTTAGCAATCCTTACGAGATCAAGCAAACCGAAAAGAGCAACAAAGCATTTGAAAAAGAAGTAAATGATCAGCAAGCTGGCTATAAGACAACTAACCAAGAAAAACAACATATAGAAAAAGACGTTTTAAGTAGCATCAAGAAAACCCTGAATCCAAATTACCGGGAAAAACCTCCAAAAAACATATATACACCTAAAGAGACAGAAGCCATTTTGGAAGAATTAAAGGGAGCAATTGAAAGCCACCACTTAATACTGGCAGATGTAAGCAACATAAATTATGGAAAAAAGCTACGAATAGAATTAGAGCATCGCTGGGCAGAGATTAATTTATTTTATGGCAGGAAAGGATTTTCACTTGTTAAAACCCCAAAGCGAGGCAGTGACAAAGAATTGACGGATGTTGCGCATCAAATACTGTCTGAGAAAATTTACGGCAGCTTATGAAAGAAAACCGGGATAAATTATTTATTAAAAAAGTAAAGCTGATACGCAAGGCCGGCATAAAAGACAATCAGTATATTGATGAAAGCCGGCGCGATGATCCGATGGATAGTTTAAGCGGTCGGATAAAGAAAGTGTTGCAATTGTATAAACGTACAGAAAAAAATCCGTTGCATATGATTTATTTTATTATGTATGACATTGAAAACAACAAAGTCAGGCATCAAATTGCACAGTACTTACTTGATAAGGGGTGCACAAGGGTACAACGCTCTATTTACCTGACAGAGAGTGACCGCAAAACATACGCGGAAATCCATTCCAGCTTAAAAGCTGTGCAGGCAATGTACGACAACGATGATAGTATACTGATGGTACCGGTTTCTGGCGATTTGATGCAATCGATGAAGGTAATTGGGCAGGACATCAATATGGACATGATTCTTGGCAATCAAAACACCATGTTTTTTTGATGTGTTTGGATATTTTTGATTATATTTATCCCAAGGCTCTTTGACATGCTGATTTTTATTTTTCAGAGAGTAAGATATTTTATTTGCATATGTCAGATTTTTACAGTATATTTGCACCCCTCAAAATAGGGGTGCTTTTGGTAGGTGAAATTTGCAGTTTCTGCGAAACCGCACTTCAACTGCCTGATTTTCAGACCCAATTTTTGAACGAGTCAGATTCCATTCTGTGTCCGGCGTAGCATAGCGGAGACGGATCCCAGAAT
>CAZTNS010000146.1:0-7068 GCA_964615585.1 uncultured Bacteroidales bacterium
AGACAATAAGAAATAATTTCGAATTATGAAATAAAAATGATATTCTTGTAAGTGTCCGGATTCCGGTTTTATTTGAGTCTTATAATAGAGCAGGTGTCTGGGGTATAATGTAAAAAATCTGGACGCAGCTCACGATAGGACAAACATACGAGTAATTCACATAGAGTTTGGAATAAATCAATAATTTAAATAGAATTTTAACTTTCGACATTTCTGGTTTTCCATTGCCGCAGGAGCAGGAGCATAGGCAGGATGTGTGACATCCGGGCCCCAGTTGCTGAGATATATGCTACAGACCCGTAGGTACCCAGAAGGGAAACACAAATTTTTGATTTTTATCTGCGCCAGTGGTGTGCAGGCCTTATTTCATCAGAAAAAAGGAGGGAAGACGTTTTCCTATAGCCGCTGAAGCATCAGAAAACTCTTCCCATGGCCATTTTACATCAGAAATGTTTATGATTTGACAAATTTCTTTCGCAGACTTTCCCCGTTTTGTTTAATTTCCAGAAAATACATACCGGCGGGTAAGCCCTGTATATTCAGCCCATTGTGTTTTCCCCTGAGTGTTTTTTGTATCAAAACCTGTCCCCGCATATTGTAAACGCTGATTTTTGTTTCATTTGCCCGGTTTAAATCAAGGTTTAAAGTCGAATTTGCCGGATTCGGGCTGATTTGTGCGGTAAAAACCTTTGGATTCTGCACTTGTACAATGCTGTCTCCGGTAATGTGTATGTCATCAATGTAAAGATTAAACATTTGGGCTGCACTGTAGCAATGAAACCCGATGTAATAAATGCCATCTTCTTCAACCTGAAAATCAGCATTGATTTCAGCCCAGGTAGGGTTGGTCAGTTCAGGTAGGTTAATTATCGTGTCTTCCATGGCTTGAGCTGACTGAACATTTGCGAGATGAACAGACAGGTTTTCCGGCCAGGTGGCATCCTCAATTTTTGTGTAAAAACTCAGGTGGTACAGCATGTCTGTTTCCATGTATATGCATTGACTGATCAGCCAGTCATCTGCAGCGTTAAAATCGTTGTACTGATATATCATAGCGCCTGCTGTTTCGTTTCCGGCAGTGGAGGTAAATTCCCAGGTGCGGTTGTCTTCATTGACGTTGTCTGTCAACCAGGTTGTTAACACTGTGTCTGTATCAAAAGGCACAGACCAGGGGATTTCTGCGGCCTGCACGTTTGAAAACACCATGCTCAGGCTGTCGTTTGTGTTGTCAACGTCTCCGGGCAGGGATGCGTAAACCTGCAGACTGTAACTGCCAAAACCTGAAACCTGGAGATTATTGCTAAAGCTGTATTCGTAAAATTCACCCGGGGAAAGGGTATCTGTGATGGTTTCCTGGATGAGATTGCCATTCAGATTGTAGAATACAGGAATGTCGGTAAGCGTTTGCGAACACTGATTTCTAAGCAAAACAGTCAGGGTCTCTGTATCCATGTTGCAACTAATTTGGGGCGAAAGAATTTCTAAAACAGCCATGTCTGCATCGCTTTGCTCGGTGATGCTGACATTGTCAATGACCATGTTCAACATATCCGGATCGCTGATGCACCTGAATCCGATGTAATGGTGTCCGGTTATATCCGTGGTAAACAAAATTTCATGCAGTTGAAGACTACCGTTTACAATACCGGATAAGGAATCAAGAAGGGTAGTCATGCCGGCCGATTCAGGGCTGTTGCCAAGATGAATTTCCAGACGCTGATCCCAATGTATGCCGGTAGATGCATAATCAAAACTGAGTTTGTACATTTTTTCTGGTTCTAGTTCCAGACACTGTGTAAAAATCCAGTCATCAGCAGGGTTTACGTTGCCCTGATAAATAAGGTCTTCACTGTTTGTATGACTGTGAAACCAGGTATTACCATCATCATTTGCGTCCTCGGTAAGCCAACCGATAAAATCATCTGTTAAGCTGAACTCATTTTCATATGGCATTGAAGCGCAGGCAACATTCCGTATTTGTTTTGTCAGGCTGTCATTGCTGCTGTATTGATCACCGGGCAGGTTTGTTATGATGGAAACATCTATGTCCTGACCACTCATCCCGGTTAAATCGATGGAATCGTTGAATGCATAGTTGAGGGGTTCATACGGCAAAATGGTATCCGTTACTGTTTCGGTGAGGATTACAGTACCGTTGACCAGCAGGCTGACCGGGATGTCTGAAATGGTATCGCTACCATAGTTTTCGAGGGTGACAAGTACCTGCCCGGGTTCGGTAAACGTCTGAGAATATGGCTGAATGATGGAGGCTGGTGTCACATCAAATTGTTTAATGGGCATGATTTCTATGATCGCTTCATTATCATCGGGGTACAATGATTCAGTCAGGTTGTAAAAACCACCAAAGCTGTTCCAGCCCCAATTAAAATGCAAATAATCCTGATTGTCATACCCGTCACATACCCAAGCGTGTCCTGCAGTCCCGAGGGTGTCATCATTAAACCCGGCATACAACACCGGACGGCCGGCATCGATTTCCTGCTTCATGAGGTTGATCCATTCGGCATCCGAATAAGAACCGCTGATGATGCGGTTTGCATTGGGCGAGTATGAAAAGTAATCAATGAGTGGCTGCGCAGCGATGTTTGATCCGGAGCTGCTTGCTGAGTACTGCATTTCATAAGCAACGCCACAATGATACATAAGCGTGGCTGTCGGAATGTTTTGTTCTCCCACGCTGTCGGGCATTTGATCCCACATGTATTCCGTTGAACCAAAATCGGCTGTCTGTGTACCATATAAGGGTGCATCGTATGAATGAATTCCGGTTCCGAATTGCGGATGCCCCCAATGGTTCATTATCTCGGTTTTGTTAACTTTATCCTATTATATATTATGTGTGAAATAAATATACATAAGAAATAACATAACTTAATATTCAGGTAATTGAATGTACAAAAATTTTCCATCATGTTGCAATCAGAGCTTATTTCTAATTTTGACCAAAAAATTGTTTGCAACTGATGGGAACTTAAAGTTCATTCGTGAAACAAACATTATAAATACTATAATATAAGGGGGCTGCTAAAATTTAAACCACTGATAATCAATCATTAATATAAATTCGTTGTTAATATTAGTCAAAATTACATAAAATTTGAAAATTAACAGTAATTTTTTACGTTATTTTTTTCTTGTACGTTGGTATTTTTTGATGTTAATAACTATTGCGAATTGTTGGTAACAAATTGATAGTTAGGGCGATAGATAAATATAATTAACTTATTTTTGTCAAAAAATTAATAAACATGAAAACACAGAGATATAAAACAACAGGCAATATAGGATTTTTTGATGCACAAGAGATACAAGAAAAATTATCAAATATTGGAAATCCATTAGAAATGATAAGCAATGTTATTGAATTTGAGATGTTTAGGTATAAATTAGAATCAAAATTATTGAATCAAAATAAGAAAAATAATGCAGGGGCAAAACCTTATGATGTAGTTATGATGTTTAAAATATTGATACTACAACGCTACTATGGGCTTATGGATACGCAGATAGAATATCAGATATTAGACAGATTAAGTTTTAAAAGTTTTTTAGGATTAGAAAGTGGCGATAAAGTGCCCGATGAAAAGACAGTTTGGTTGTTTCGTGAAAATCTAACAAATGCGGGATTAGTAGAAGAAATATTTGAGCAATTTACAAAGTTTTTAGAAGATAAAGGATTAATAATGAATGAGGGCAAAATGATAGATGCAAGTTTTGCATTAGCTCCACGCCAACGCAATACGAGAGAAGAAAATAAAATCATTAAAGAAGGTAAAGGTGATGAATTATGGAATGATGAACCAAACAAAAAGAAACACAAAGATATTGATGGACGTTGGACAAAAAAGAACGGTGAAACATTTTATGGATATAAAAATCACGCAAAAGTTGATACCAAAAGTAAATTCATTGACAAATTCAAAGTTACTGATGCTTCAGTTCACGACTCACAGGCACTAGATGATTTATTAACCGAAAATGATGAAGGGCAAGATTTTCATGCAGATAGTGCTTATACGGGAGAAGACCAAGAAAAAGTGATTAGCAAATATAAAATGAAAAATCTTGTAAACGAAAAAGGGTATCGCAATAAACCATTGACAGATGAACAAAAAGAAAGCAAACGTGAGAAATCAAAAACAAGAGCAAGAGTAGAACATGTATTTGGATTTATGGAGCAAAGTATGAATGGATTAATTGTTAAATCGGTAGGAATAAAAAGAGCAACTGGTATAATAGGTCTCATTAATTTAACATATAATTTGTTTAGATATGAACAAGTTGTAAGGTTAGATATTTTGCAAGTTAAGTAGCAAATAGATAGATAGATAGATGCTGAAAATGTAATATTTTTTTGTTTTTTAATAAAAAAATATTGTATCTTTGTAAAGATTTTAAAAAATCGTTAATGGGTTCTGCGGTTTTTTATGAATCAAAATGAAAAAAATGAATTTTTAGAACCCACCTTTTGTATTATAAGTTACAACTAACATAGCGACAGTAAACAACATTATACAAATTTAACATTAGAACGATGAATACTAAGCCACTTTTTATTTTAGTGTTGGCATACCTAGTGGTAAGCCTATACAACATGTCCTTTGCTCAAATTACAGCACAAGGCGGTTATTGTTTAAAGTTTGATGGTGCAAACGATTATGTTACAACCGGAGCAAATCTTGTAAACCTTGCAAATGATATGACAGTTGAAGCATGGTTTAAAACGACAAATTCAACCGGATACAATTCAATTGTTACGATTGATAAAACCGCATCAGGAACAAATGATTATTTACAAATTTTAACAAATAGCTCAGGAAAAGTTTATCTTGATGATGCCAATGATGCCACAATCTTCACTACAACCGAAAGCTACAACGACGGTAAATGGCACCATGTTGCCTTTGTTCGAAATGCGAGTATTAAAACCATATACTTGTATGTTGATGGAGTACTTAAATTATCACAAGAATATACATATTCTGGTTCTATTGACCCTGACCATGAATTACGTTTTGGAAATTCGAAATATGAGGGAGGAAGTTATCAAATGGACGGAATGATTGACGAAGTTAGAATTTGGAGCGATGTTAGAACCGAAGCTGAAATTAAAGCTAATATGTACAAAGAGTTGCAGGGTAACGAAGCTGGTTTAGAGGGATATTATAATATGAATGGTAGTGCAGGAACAAGTTTAACTGACAATAGCGGAAACAATAATACAGGAACTCTAGTAAACGGACCAACTTGGGAAATATCAGGTTGTTTTGGTGGTTCAAGACAAGCTTTAGATTTTGATGGAAGTAATGATTATGTTAATTTCACAACTGACCCTGTATATAACAACAACACAGTTACAATTGAAGCTTGGATACAATCCACACACTCAGGTAATGAAAAAGTTATTGTGTCATGGGGAAGCAATCCCGTATTAAATGATAATGTTCAATTAAGAATGCAGGCAGGTAAATTACAGTTTGGAATGGATGTTCTCGGCTGGGAGTCAGTTATCGGAGATAATAATATTAATACAGGAGCATGGACTCATGTTGCAGCGGTAAAAAATGCATCAAATATATATTTATATGTAAATGGGAAATTGGATACTCAAGGTTCAATAAATAAAATTCCTAATGTTCCGCAGTTTTTTATTAGTGCTTATTATAAAAATGGGACATTACATGGATGTTACTTTCCGGGTAAGATAGACGAAGTTCGAATTTGGAACACAGTCCGAACTGAAAGCCAAATACAAGAAAATATGATGAAAACCTTAGCTGGAAATGAGACAGGATTAGTAGCATATTACCGTATGGATCAATATGATGGAACAACTCTTTACGATATGACTTCAAACGGAAACAACGGCACATTAACCAATATGGACGCGGCAGATTGGGTTGCATCATCGGCTTTTAATACTTGGATAGGAACAGAAAATACAACTTGGACAAACGCAAATAATTGGACCAATGGCGCTCCGGCTTCCGGTCAAAGTCTTGGTTTTTACAACTCAACAAATGGCGTTGATTTTAGCTTAAACTCAACGCTGAGCTACGGTTCAATGTATTTATCTAACGTAAATACTATCACTTTTGGCAGTAGCTCTGAGTTAAGCTTTTCAGGAAGCTTAATCAATCAAGGTGAAATTACGCTTAAATCAGATGCCACCGGAGATGCATCCTTATTGATTGACGGCTCTCTTTCCGGCTCCGGAACTTACAATGTCGAACGTTATTTGTCAGGCAACCAATGGCATCTTGTTTCTTCCCCAATTACTGCTGGAACTTCCGGTGTGTTCGAAGACATTTGGTTGCGTCCTTACAATGAAGCAGAAAATGAATTTGGAGATTATATTACACCTACCACTACTCCTCTGCCCACAGGGCAAGGCTTCTCTGTTTGGGCAGATGCAAATGAAACCCGCACCTTTACGGGAACAATAAATCATGGAGTAATTGGCCCACTTGGAGCACAATTAACCGGAGCAGCCGGCCCTGATGCCGGCTGGAACCTCATGGGAAATCCTTACCCATCAGCCATCGACTGGAGTGCTGCAAGCGGTTGGACAAAAAACGACCTTGCTGACGCCGTTTATGTCTGGAACAATAATCAATATGCCACTTATATTGGAGATGTTGGGAACAATGGTGGTAGCAGATACATTGCCTCTGGGCAAGGCTTTTTTGTACAAGCAACGGCTTCGGGGGCATCTCTGAGTATGGACAATGATGTCAGGGTGCATAATGGAGTAAGCTTTATGAAAAGCACAAAATCAGACCCTGAAAACACGATTCGTGTCACCGTTTCAGCAGATGGATATGAAGATGAAAATGTGATTGTTATTCGTGATGCCAATGCCAATGCGTTTGATCCACAGGCTGATGCATACAAGCTACAGGGCTCTGCAGACGCTCCGCAAATGCACATAGAAAAAGATGATTTCAGTCGGTTGGCAATTGCAAGCTTCCCGCAAATGCATGACATTGATGACAAAACATTGCATGTTGATTATGCACAGGAAGGAACGCACTCACTATCATGGTC
>CAZTNS010000147.1:0-7014 GCA_964615585.1 uncultured Bacteroidales bacterium
GCTTCATTGCGTCTTTGCGTCTTAGCGGTAAAAATGTATGCGCCTGAATAGTTACAGATATTCTTTTCGGTTTTTTTATTAATTTCATCAATTATTGATGAATTATCGTAATTTTATATCATGTTTTAAGAGGATTTATTATGGATGACATACAAAAAATTGCAAAAGAAAGTTTGTTGAAAGAATCAGAAGCAATCAAAAATCTTATCAATTATATTGATGAAGATTTTACAAAAGCTGTTGAGCGGATTTACCAGTCAAAAGGAAGGGTAATTGTTACAGGCATTGGAAAAAGTGCCAACATTGCCAATAAAATTGTTGCCACATTTAATTCTACAGGCACACCCAGTATTTTTATGCATGCAGCAGATGCCATTCACGGTGACCTCGGCATCATTCAAAAGGAAGATGTTGTTTTGATGTTATCAAAAAGCGGAAATACCCCAGAAATAAAAGTTTTGATACCGCTCATCAGGTCTTTCAATAATTCAATTATTGCCATCGTGTCTGACCAGAAATCATTCCTTGCTGTAAATGCTGACCTGATATTGAAAGCCACTGTGACCAATGAAGCCTGTCCAAACAATCTGGCTCCAACATCCAGTACCACTGCACAATTGGCACTTGGTGATGCCCTCGCCATTTGCCTGTTAAATAAAAGGGGGTTTTCCAATGATGATTTTGCAAAAGTACACCCCGGTGGGTCACTGGGTAAAAAGCTATACCTGAAGATTAAAGATATTTATCCTTTTAACGAATCACCCCGGGTATATTCTTCTGCTTCCGTTAATGAAATTATCACGGAAATCAGCAGCAAGCGTATGGGAGCAACGGCTGTGTTGACACATGATGATAGCCTGGCAGGCATCATCACTGACGGGGATCTCCGCCGGATGCTTCAATATCAATCTGGTAAACTTGATGTCTTGAAAGCCAAAGACCTGATGAGCAAAAATCCAAAAACAGTAACTCCTGATACATTGGCTGTCAATGGTTTTAAAATCATGGAAAAAAATAACATCACACAACTAATTGTTTTTGATCAAGGGTCATATCTTGGCATGGTTCATTTACATGATTTTATCAAAGAAGGTATTGTGTAATATATGAATAAAAATACATTATATATTACTCTGTGTTTATTATTTGCTGTTGTTATAAAAGTGCACAGTCAAAACACAATAATAACCGGAAATGTAAAAGATGCTGAAACCGGAGAACCTCTGCCTTTTGTCAACATCAGCCTGAAAGGAACAAAACAGGGTACCATTACCGACATTGACGGCAATTTTACACTCAAGGCCAGCCGTCCGGCAGATACACTTGTGGTAAGCTATCTGGGGTATAAAACAGAAAAACATCCTGTAAAAAACGGACAAAAACAACACTTTGATATTGCCTTGAAAGTGGTAGGCATACAACTGGGCGAAGTGGTGGTAATGCCGGGAAAAAAACCAGAAGATATCCTGCTTGATCTCATTCAGGAACGCAGGAAGATCAATAAACCCAAAAGCCTTGATTATTACGCTTATGATGTGTACAATAAAATGGAATTTGACCTTAATAACATCAGCGGAGACTTTGGGTCAGGTAAATTAACCAAATCTTTTGAATTTCTGAAAGATTATGTTGATACAGCCGAAGTGAGCAATAAAAGTTACATTCCTTTTTTCATCTCAGAAAGTTTTTCCAGTATATACTATAGAAGAAAACCAACAAAAGAACTGGAATTTGTCAAAGCCAACAAAATTTCAGGAATCAACAACGAAAGTCTGAAACGCTTTACCGGTGACTTGTATCAGGATGTTGATATTTATGAAAATGTCATTAACGTATTGGGAAAAGGATTTATTTCTCCGTTGGGTAATATGGGAAAAGCTTATTATGATTATAATCTGACCGATACCAGTTATCAGGATAACCGCTGGTGTTACCGGCTTGAATTTGAACCCAAACGGAAGCATGAACCAACCATAGAGGGATATGTTTTTATCAACGATACCACGTTTGCAGTAAAAGGGTTTAAGGTCAGCCTGAGTGAAACTGCCAATATTAATTTTGTAGATTCTTTGGTAACGGAAAAACATTATGTGCAAATCGAAGACAGCCTCTGGTTGATAAAGAAAGACAGAATTTTTGTGGACTTTAACCTGGTGGATACAAGGGAAGGGTTTTTTGGCCGAAAAACCAGTTATTATTCGAATCATAAAATCAATGAGAAGGTTGATAAATCTGTGTTTGAAAAAAAATATCCCTCCAACCTTATTTACGTTGACAGTGTAAAAGCTAACGACAAAGTATTCTGGGAAAAAAAACGCCCCGAACTGCTAAACAACCGCGAAGCAGAAATCTATGACATGGTTGATACCATCAAAACGGTAAAAGCATTTAAACGGTGGGAGACAATATTAACCACCATCGTTTCGGGATATTACGCAGCAGGGCCGGTTGATTTGGGGCCGATATATTCTTATATTTCTGCAAATCCTGTTGAAGGCACACGCTTGCGTGCAGGCTTTAAAACAAATCAGGATTTTTCACATAAACTCAAACTTGAAGGTTTTGGGGCATACGGGTTTGAAGATGAAGCCTGGAAGTACGGTGGCGGATTTACCTATATGTTTGATGTTTTGCCGCGGCGGGCTATTCATTTTTATGCTGCTCACGATTACCTTCAAATGGGCGACAGGCTCAACGCATTGCGTACCGACAATGTGTTGGGAACCTTGTTGAGGCGTCCCGGCGATATACACATGTACAGGGCAACCACCTGGGACATACATTATGAACATGAATTTATTGAAGGCATCAGTATGTTTGCCGGCATGGAAACCAACAACATTTTTGCCCGCCACGGTCATGATTTTCAAATATTGGATGGAGACGCTCCGGATAACAATCCATCATACCAGAACAAAAGTCACTTGCAATCAACAGAATTTAACATTGGACTTCACCTTGCCCCCAGCGAAAAATTTGTCAGGGGGAAATTTAACCGTATTTCTCTGGGCACTAAAAAACCCGTTATTAACCTGAATCTGGGTTATTCCCCATCGATTTTTTTTTCAAATCAATATGAATACCTCTCTGCCAGTTTAAATTACAAGCACAAATTACAATTGTATCCGCTTGGGGTGTTGCATTATGCCCTGGAAGGCGGAAAAGTGTTCGGTTCAGCGCCATTCCCCTTTCTTTTTGTGCACAAAGGCAATCAATCCTTTGCCTATTATGATTACGCTTTCAACCTGATGAATTTTTATGAATTTGTCTCTGACACCTATATGTCAATTTATGCCGAACACCGTTTCGAAGGCTTTTTTCTGAGCCACATTCCGCTTATGCGCAAACTGGAATGGCGTGAACACATCGGATTTAAAGCCACGTACGGGCAAATTTGCGAAAAAAACAAAAACCTGATTGTCTTTCCCTCTAATGTCCACGATTTCAGAACCCTGGATAACACCAGGGAACTTCCTTACATAGAAATCAATGCCGGTGTCAGCAACATCCTGAAAGTGTTACGCCTTGATGCGGTCTGGCGCCTGTCCCACCTCAAAAACCCGGATATATACCCCTTTGCGGTGATGGCAAAATTGCAAATTGATTTTTAATGATTCCCAAAAACTTTTTGACTATAACAGCCTGTCATGCACCAGTGCTTTTAAAAACGACGCAAGCCCCCGATAATGCCGGGCGGAACATTATGGACAAGCACTAAGTAATGTTATCAAGAAAACCAGCCAGTTTTTTCACCTGATTTCTAACGGAATATTTTTCGATGTTTCCCTGAGATATTTGATTTTCTCCTTTAGTGAACAACTCAAACCGCTCTAAAATGAATGATTTAAGGCAGTTTTCATCATCATAGCCACAGCTTGTCCCTGCATTGGTTTCGGCAATAATTTTAGCAACATCACTGTTAGAAGGCCCAAGGCATAAAATTGGCCTGCATGCCCTCAGGTTTTCAAACAATTTTCCGGGAATCCTGCCTTTGGCATTATTGGCAATATTCAGCGGGAGCAAAAGCACATGTGCACTGAGGGTCATATTTAAAGCAGCTGGCCGTGAAATATTTCCGGGAGCTTCATAATTGTTTTCCAAACCAGCATCTTTTATCATACTTGTGATGGCATAATCCACAGTGCCGGCAAATTTTATTCTTAGTAAACGGCCAAATTCAGGATGTTCATTTTTTAGTTTACCAAGCAACTTGATTAAGGTGTCGGGGCGCCTGTCATAGCCCAACTGACCAGCATGTACGATGCTGAACACATCATCTAAAGAAGGAAATTCTTCAGGAAAATCATCATCATCATATCCCCAGAAAAGCGGGTCAACATTGTCGGCACCAATTTTTTCCAGGTCTTTTGCCCATGTGGGGCTGGCTATGGTGATTTTCGAAGCAGTACGAAGAGCTTCCTGCTCCATTTTTCTGTGCTTTTTGTCTGCTTTTTTTCCTATTTTCAGCATGTTGTAATAATCTACCTGTGTCCAGGGGTCCTGAAAATCTGCAAGCCAGGGAATACCTGTGGCTTTTGCCAATTTGCATCCGATCACCGTATTGGTGTGCGGCGGACCATCAGTAAGAATGGCATCCACAGGGTTGTGCTGAACATATTTTTTTAAAAACCGCACTGATGGACGGATCCACAATGCCCGTGCATCCGGAATAAACAAATTACCACGTATCCAAATTGACAATTCATCAATCCATCCCCTTTTTTTATCACGGACGTACACGGGATTGGCCGAATCTGTCTTTTTTCTGCCTGATAGTTTTTTGAACAAATTAAAAGGTTCTATGATTGGCTTTTTTAAAATGGTAATGTCTTCCGGAATGTCTTTAAAGTTGGTTTCATCAAAATATGGATATGCTGCATTTTTTGGGGCATATACAATCGGTTCCCAGCCAAAATCCCTGAGGTATTTGGCAAATTTCAGACAGCGGTGAACGCCAATGCCCCCTGACGGCGGCCAGTAATATGATATGATAAGCACTTTCTTTTTATTCATTTTTCTTTTCATCATGGTGTTCTTCAAACACATGCCATTGTATTTCCTGTGTCCAGTTTGACCGCAATTCAATTTTATCAGTCTTATACCAAACCCTTTCGGGTTGTAGTTTTTTGTCAAAATCACCTGTATCCCATTGCTTATTATTATTCATATCTTCGACAAGCCTGAGCATATATTGACCGGAAACAAGATGGCTGATCTCAATTGTACTATTATCATCCGGTACAATCCTCTTTACAATCTTGTCTTTTTGAAGCAGATCACAGAACCAACCGCGGCCGGTACCGGGAATGGTTATTATCAGTGTTGAAAAATCTTCCTCTTCATTAACAGAAAACTCATAAGTTACACTATCATTATACCTGTGTAGCATATCCCTGACAGCCAAACTGTCTATGGTCAATTCATATTTTCCGCCCTCTCTGAATTCTGTAACCACCTCAAAACGCCGATTTTTCGCATGATGGATGTCAAAATCCAATGTGTCTTTTACGCTGTCATTTACATGATGAAGAAGCCGCATCCTGTCTTCTGATATTTTGTCTGTCACTGAATTCAATGTTATCTCAGGCAATTCCCAATAATTGAGTTTACCACCGTCGAAGTTGGTTGTCAATTCAAGATTTTCATTGTAAAAGGATGATTCGGCACTCAATACCAGCGTATCTTTTTCCCATCCCAGGCTGTCCACGCCACTGTAGTAATCAATCATAAGTTGAACACTGTCTATAATGCAAATGCTTGTGTCTGTAAACCAAAATTCCAGACTGTCCTTGTTTTCGGAAAAGTCTGTCAGCACCTGGGTAGTATCAAAATCCGGTGAGTACCAGTTGATAACTGAATCCTGAGGGCGTTTAAAAAACACCTTTAAATGGTTGGATTCCGGCCTTTTTGCTTCATCAACAAACTGTAGGTATTGTGCCTGCTCAAAAAGGCGCAATTCAATATCGGCAGGTAAGTACTGAAAACCGGTAATGCTGTCGGTGCTGTCTTTTTCTGGTTGAACTTCAGGAGTGATAAGGCTATCTAAGAAAGCAATTTTCTCGTTGGGCTGGTCAAAAGTGCCGGAATAATTGGCATCATCTAGGGCATAGATTTTATAATCATCCCTGGCCAGATAAAAAAAACTGAATGCCCCTTGTTTATCTGTTTTGGTCAGATAATCCGGGATATGTTTTCTGAACATTGAATCTGCGGGATTACTGTAAAGCATGACAAAAATATCAGATACGGGTTCATCAGTAAATGCATCTTTAACATGGCCGGATACCTTCAGCGAATCTATTTCATCCCCTGTCGAGAAAGCATAAACAAGTGATTGTATCGTATTTCTTTCCGTTATATCAGAAATGGCATCCAAAAACGTGAAACTGTATGTGGTATTGGGTTGAGGCTTTTCCGGCAACACAACACGTACACCTTTTCCCCGTATTTTCACTTCCGGTTTTTCAGAAAAAGGTGGTGATACAATCAGGTTTTGCTGAATGTTGTTGAGTTGGATAAATTCATTAAACTGGATATCAAAATAATCCTGATCAAAATTGACAGAGCCGCTTTCGGGTTCTGTTTCAACAATTACAGGGGGATGTGTATCTTTTTTTCCACCCGTGGGGCTTCCCTGCTTTGCACACGAAAACAACAATAAAAAACAGCACCCCAGTACCCAGAAATCTACTTTTATGTACAAATTTTTAAACATGGACTGCAAATTTACGAAGAATCAGACTGAAAAGCTTTTAAAATGCTAAAAATTACGATATGTTTTAAAAATGTTCCATCATTAAAATTCTGGTAACTACTCAGTGCTAAAATTAAGGTTCTACTGCAAACTTAGTGGGTAATGGTAATGATTGAATTATTACTGTTGAGTAAAAATTAAGAATTAGAAAAAATAAACGCTCGTCAATCTAAATTATACTGTCAGGGCTAAAGCCCATTCCATCTTTCATGTTCTTATCACCCCCGACCTGAAGGATGGGGGGTAAGCGTGTACTTAAC
>CAZTNS010000148.1:0-6944 GCA_964615585.1 uncultured Bacteroidales bacterium
CATTTTTTTATTTAAAACAACAGAAAGTTGAATTTCATCAACACCCATCATTTGTGCGAGTTTATGAATGCTTAACATATTATCCGTGTAAGCTTTGCTATCTTTCATGAATTGATGCACTGCCTCAACAGATAAGCCGGGGACTTGTTGTTCATTTCTCTCAAGATCAGGATTTACCAACAGATTATCTTGTCTGCGTAAGGCAAGATAGCCCAAATAAAACAAGCCTACAGCAGCAAATCCTGCGACCAGCGTAAAGAAATCACTATCCGGTTTAATAATATATGCTTTATAGAGCAATCCTACCATGAGCATCAATACGGAAAAGCCGCCAAAAACAATAATCAACACGGGAAACCATTGCCAGATAAATTTATCGGGAACAGGCCATGTATTTTTTACTGCCTTGTAATATTTCTTATGCAACAAAGCAATCCAAAACATATAAAATAAAAGCACACTGTTAGCCACAACCATAACAAGTACTGAATCATCAGGTTGCCAGATTAAAAGAACGATAACAAGCGCAACAATAACCAGTAAATCAATAACATAATGAGGTTTCCTGTAATGCCTTATGTATGATACCACATGGAGGTACAAAAACGGCCCCGTAAACACAAGGAACAAGGCAGCAACAGTTTTTAGTTCATTGGTGTTGAGAAAAACTGTATTAACATACATTGTTGTGAAATACCCTGCAACTGAGAGTAAAGCTAAAAATAACCATATAATATGAGCTTGAAATCTATTATTAAAGGGCAATGTAAATGCAGAATACAATGCCTGAACAGCTGGTATAAGGTACAAAACTTCCATGGCATCAGTTTTTTTGTGGTTCAGAAACAAATGGTTGAATGACTTCTTTTAGTTCGCCGCCTTTTTGCGTTCCAATTAAAACATGCCGGCCGTTTTTAAAAACAAGTTGCAATCCGGTCTTTCCTGACACATTGTATGCTCCGGATGATTTTGCACTAAAAAGACGAATGCCGTAGCCTCCATATTCTTTCATTGGCTGATAGATTCTAATGTAAGCGTTTTCAATCTCAGACCAGGGATAAAACCTGTATTTTCCATGGTATGGTTTATACTTCAACCAGACGCCCTTTTTCGTCACAAATGTCTCCAGCCTGTTCATATACAAGAATCCCAGCAAAAAAGCCGGAATTAGCGGTATAAACCAGACCGCTGTATCTGGCAGGGGATGGTTACCAAATGGTACGCCCAAAATATTCTGCTGAATGACAGCAACAAAACTCAACAGAAATAACAATACAATCAGGAGAAATATCCAACTTTGTCTTTGTTGTTGTGTCTCCTTGTACAAAATCTCGTCTCGTAATTTTTTTTGTGTTTTCATGATGCAATTTTTTTTGGTTACGGTTTCAAAATAACCACAATTCAAGCTGATCATCGCCTCAAAATAATGTTGAGACCATATAAATTGGCCTCAAAAAAATTGAGACTTTTATTAGCGTTCGTTATTGCAGCAAAATCTTTGAAAATCACCAACCAAATTTTAATGGATTTTTATTTCTTAAAGATAATATTTAGTTTTATTCAGTCATTGTTAACAAACTACAATTATGAAACGCTGTATCACTGTTATTGCCCTTTTTTGTATTGTCAATGCTGTCTTTAGCCAAAATCTCATCATGAACCCCGGTTTTGAAAATAATTTTGATCATTGGGTATATGCAGCCGATTTTCCGGATGTTACTGAATTTTCAATTGATAACGCTGCCGTTCATTCAGGCTCATCGAGTGCCAAAATATCTGTAACCGATAGCAGTTCCAACACAGTTTTCATTGCTCAAAACCTGACAGTAACTGAACATAAACACTATGAATTCAGTTTTTGGATTAAAACCGAGAACATCGAACAGTTTATACTTCCCTACACCAAATTTTTGGAGGATACCGCCCTTGTTTTTGAGAACTTTTATTGCCCTGCCGGGGATGTAAGCCAGTGGACCCAAATACAATCGCGTTTTACCGCTCCTGCTGGCACAGATAATTTGAATTTATTTATTTTCATGTTCGGGAAAGGCACCATGTGGCTTGATGATTTTATGTTTACGGAGATTTCAGAAAACACAACATCAGATTTTCATGTCAATGTTACGGCAGAAACGGGGTATTTTAAGCATTTGTTTTCGGCCAATGGCCCAGGCCCCATAAATCAAAGCCATACTGATAATTACATTGATAAATTCCAGACCATGGGTATAGAATACGTTCGCACACACGATTATCTGTATTCCTTTGACCACAGCGTGATATTTCCGGATACCACCATGGACCCGCTCAATCCTGCAGCATACGATTTTACAAGCACCGATACCTGTGTTGAAAACATCATCAATGCGGGCGGGAAAGTTTTTTATCGTTTTGGTGAAAGCGCACAATACCCTCCGGATGGACATACGCCTGCAGATAAACAAAAATGGGCTCAGGTGTGCGTACAAATCCTGAAACATTACAACGACGGATGGAACAACGGATACAATTATGACATTGAATATGCGGAAATATGGAATGAACCCGACCTTCCGGATTTCTGGACAGGCAATGTACAGGAATACATTGCATTGTACCGTATTGCCGCTAACAAGATAAAAACGTATGACCCGGACATTAAAGTCGGTGGGCCGGCTGTTTCCAATCCTTACGACCAATCTTTTTTTGATGTGTTTCTGGATTCTGTGGCGACATATGATTTACCTGCCGATTTCATTTCCTATCATTTGTATTACCATCCCAATCCATATTATTTCTTATATACCAATGAAATGGTGAGGGAAAAAACAGATGCACACGGATTGGCTGACATTGAACTGATAAATACAGAATGGAATTCGTACATGTTTAACTTTGAGCTGCAATGGGAATATGGGATGTTTGATGCCTTAAACGCTGCCACCCTGGCTTCGGCATTGCATTACATGCAGCAAAGCAGCATTGGAAAATTGTTCAGGTACGCATTCATCAACACGTGGTTTGGCCTCATCAGCATGGATGATGAGTGGTACAAACCCGGCCTCGCCATGCGTTCTGCTTATGAAGTTATGTCAGGGAAACAACTGGAAACTACAGGAAGCGACAGTTTGGGAAAAACCATCACAGCCGCACGGGATACATCTTCTCAACAAATTAAAATCCTGATTGCCGATAACGCTTCAGCCGATACAGTTTACCAGTTGTATGTCGATAACATTGAAGAAAACGTCAGTTATGATTATGAAATATACCGCATAGACTCCCTGCATCATTACGAAATGATAAGCAGCGGGAATGTAAACAGCACACACCCCGGTATCGTTCAACCGGCACATCCTCCGTATGTTGATTTTATCGTTATGGATAAACTGGTTTCTGCGCCAGGCGCATACGCAGAAAATACAGTGGCAATATACCCCAACCCGGCCAGGGATTATATTTGCATCAAAACTGCAGATGATGATCCTGTTGATGTCAATATCCTTACCTCAAAAGGACAACATGTTACATCAATAACCAATATCACATTCAAAAAAATTAACACAGCACACCTGTCATCCGGCACCTATATTGTTAATGTGTATCGAAATAACAAATTAACAGAAAACCGGAAAATTGTTATTTCAGATAACTGAAAGGGAACAGGTGTAGAGGCGTACGGCCGTACGCCTCTACACCTGTTCCCGCTGCCCACATTTGACATGAAACAAAAGGGAGTTTCTGTAGATTATTTACTTTCAATAAAGACCATTTGGGTTAGCTTCCGGTTAATCATTTATGAGTCCACTCCAAAAAGTAATTTTTCGCCATACACTAGTACCGACGCATGACGGTAAAAGCACTAAAACACGAAATTCCACTAAAATCTAAATATCTGTAAATCTATATTTTGTGGGGTTTAGAGCTTTTGTGTTTTAGTGGCATAATTATCATTTTTTACTTTTTGGAGTGGACTCATTTATGGAATTTTTCGATATGATACATCTCATCATCAAAATGTGAAACCAAAACATGTAAGATTATGAAAACTTCAAGTATTATCATCGCGCTTTTAGCCCTGAACCTGAATGCTTTTGCACAAGCTTCCATCTCGGGCAAGGTAACAAACAAAAACAAAAACGCCATTGAAAATGCCAGCGTTTATTTGTACAAAAACTCAAAAGAACTATCTGTACAGAAAACAGATGCAAGCGGTTTGTATGCATTTAAAAACCTTAAACCGGGTACGTACAATCTTTTTGCAAAGGCTGACGATCATCAAAAATCTATTATTCAATCAGCGGTATTGGGAACAAATTCCAAACTTACCATTCACTTTGTTCTCAAGGCTGAGACAAAAATTGTTGACATCGAAGCAGAGTCAGAAGCTAAAAAAGAGAAATCCATTCACATGTGTCAGGAAGCATTTTCTCATGACCGGTCAGCTAATACCGTTGCGTATGGAGGCATTTCCAGGCAGGGAAACACAGGGCACGATTACCAGCGGATTGAACACAACACTGAATCTTACGATTACATTGATGAAAATGGTTTTAAAACGGCCTACGATAATCCATTGTCCACTTTTTCAGTTGATGTTGACCGCGCTTCTTATTCCAACGTAAGAAGGTTTATCGGCAACAACCAGGCTCCTCCCAAAGACGCTGTACGCATTGAGGAAATGATAAATTATTTCCATTACGATTACCCGCAACCCAAAAACGGTCATCCTTTTTCCATCAACACTGAAATGTCAACATGCCCGTGGAATAAAGACCATGAGTTAATGATGATCGGTTTGAAAGGAGAAGAAATGCAGAAAGAAGAAATGCCGGCATCAAATATAGTTTTTTTAATTGACGTTTCAGGCTCCATGAACACTCCAAACAAGCTGCCATTGCTGAAAAAATCATTTCAAATCCTTATAGACAATTTGCGCCCCGAAGACCGTGTCGCCATGGTTGTGTATGCAAGCAGTGCAGGAATGGTACTTGAAAGCACCCCCGGTGATGAAAAAGCAAAAATCAGTGAGGCGCTGGATCGCCTTAGCGCAGAGGGAAGCACTGCCGGTGGCGCCGGTATAAAACTGGCTTATAAAATTGCCAAAGAAAATTACATTCCCAACGGAAATAACCGTGTCATATTAGCTACCGACGGGGATTTTAATGTGGGCCCCAGCAGCGATGCAGCCATGGAAAGGCTGATTGAAGAAAAACGCGATGAAGGCGTCTTCCTGACTATTCTCGGTTTTGGTATGGGCAATTACAAAGATTCGAAAATGGAAAAACTGTCCAACAAAGGCAACGGGAATTACGCTTATATTGACAACATCCTGGAAGCCAAAAAAATGTTTGCCGATGAAATCTGGGGAACCCTTTATACCATCGCCAAAGATGTAAAATTCCAGATTGAATTTAACCCTGCCCATGTCAAAGCATACCGTTTGGTTGGATACGAAAATCGGCTGCTTAACAAAGAAGATTTCAACGATGACAAAAAAGATGCCGGTGAAATTGGTGCAGGCCACCGTGTGACAGCCTTATATGAGATTATTCCGGCAGATTCAGATGAAGAAATTGGCAATGTGGATGATTTGATTTATCAGCAACGTAAAATCAAAAATTCAAAAAATTTGCTGACGTTGAAATTAAGATACAAAGCTCCCGACGAAGATAAAAGCCGCCTGATCACTGAAAACCTGAAAAAATCGGATGTTTATACCACATCTGTATCGGATAACTTTAAGCAAGCTGCATCCGTTGCCATGTTTGGCATGTTGCTCCGCGACAGTGAATACAAAGCAGATGCTGATTATGAACAGGCATTAGTGCTTGCAAAAGCTGCTCGTGGAAAAGATCCTTTCGGTTACAGGCAGGAATACATCACTATGGTGGAATCTGCTCAATACCTAAAATAAAGGTTGTTGTTTTTTAATCCTTATAACACAAAAATAAAGCCACCGAACCGGTGGCTTTATTTTTGTTATCCTGATTTACTTTCCCTTACAATTCTTTTTTTGCCAGGTACCAGTCAACCATTTCATAATCGCTTTTTTCTCTTTCTGCCATGGATTCAAGATCCGATGGTGGAGGCACAATAACTTTGTCGCCGGGCTGCCAATCAAGCGGCATAGCCACGCCGTGTTCTGCTGATGTCTGAAGTGCTTTCAACACACGTAATATTTCATCCATATTACGGCCTACATTCAGGGGATAATACATAATCAAACGGATTTTCCCTTTGGGATCAATGAAATATACCGCCCGTACGGCTGCAGTTTCAGCTTCATTGGGCTGCAACATGCCATACAATTTTGATACTTTCATATCAATATCGGCAATGATCGGAAAATTAAAATACACACCTGTGTTTTTCTTTACACTGTTTACCCATGCCAGGTGAGAATGAATGCTGTCAATACTCAACCCCATAAGTTTTGTGTTCAACTCATCAAATTCCTTTTTGCGTTTGGCAAAACCGGACATTTCTGTTGTACATACAGGTGTAAAATCTGCAGGGTGTGAAAACAACACTACCCAACTGCCTTTGTTGTATTCCGAAAATTTAATTTTTCCTGTTGTTGTGACCGCCTCGAAATCAGGAGCTTTATCTCCAATTCTTGGCATTGGCTGAATGTTCATTTCTTCGTTTTCCATGTTCTTATTTTTTTTAAATTTAACTAAATAGATTATTTTAAAATACTTACAAATTAACATCTAAAATGTTCATGAATCAAGGGCTTTTTTATACATGTTCATGGTTGCGCATAAAAATATTAGGTTCTACTGCAAACTTTCCGTCCAATAGCCGGACAGGCAGTGGAAAACCAGGAATATCTAAAGGTAAAAAGTTAGGTGTAATGTTGTCGGGAGTCGGGAGTCGGAAGTCAGGAGTTGTGAATACTTTTTCCGACTCCGGTCTTCGGTCTTCCGACTTCAGACTTGTAACCTATCGGTCATTACACA
>CAZTNS010000149.1:0-6916 GCA_964615585.1 uncultured Bacteroidales bacterium
GACCATGATAGTGAGTGCGTTCCTTCCTGTGCATAATCAACATGCAATGTTTTGTTTTCAATGTCATGCATTTGCGGGAAGCTTGCAATTACCAACCGACTGAAATCATCTTTTTCAATGTGCATTTGAGGAGCATCTGATGAGCCGGGAAGTTTGTAAGCGTCAGCCTGTGGATCAAACGCATTGGCATTGGCTTCACGGATTACAATCACATTTTCATCTTCATATCCATCTGCTGAAACGGTGATGCGAATCGTGTTTTCAGGGTCTGATTCTGTGTTTTTCATAAAGTTTACACCATTATGCACCCTGACATCATTGTCCATGCTCAGGCTTGCACCAGCACCTGTTGCCTGAACAAAGAATCCCTGCCCAGGAGCGATGTACTGTGATCCACCATTGCTTCCGGTTCCATCTATATAAGTGGCATATTGATCATTATTCCAGACATAAACAGAGTTAGCAAGGTCGTTTTTTGTCCAACCGCTTGCAGCACTCCAGTCGATGGCTGATGGGTAAGGATTTCCCATGAGGTTCCAGCCGGCATCAGGGCCGGCTGCTCCGGTTAATTGTGCTCCAAGTGGGCCAATTACTCCATGATTTATTGTTCCCGTAAATGTTCGAGTCTCGTTGACGTCAGCCCAAACGGAAAAGCCCTGACCGGTAGGCATTGGAGTTGTAGTTGGGGTAATGTATTCTCCGAAAGTATTTGTTGACTCATCGTAGGGGCGTAACCAAATGTCTTCAAAGACACCGGCTGTTCCTGATGTGATTGGAGATGTGACAAGATGCCATTGACTGCCGGTAAGGTAGCGTTCTACATTGTATGTTCCTGATCCGGAAATTGAACCATTAATAAGTAAAGATGCATCTCCGGAGGCGTCAGATTTAAGCGTTATGGTACCATCATTAATCACCCCTTCATCTACTGTGACAGTATTATCGGATGCTATTTCAAGAACAACAGAGCTGTTTACTTTAAGTGACTTGCACTCAATACTGGTGCTTAAATCATACAAGTAATTGATTATAGCATCTTTTGTAACATCAGGAGCTCCATTGTCCCATGTACCAGGGCTTTCCCATGTTGTGATGGCCGGGGCGTCAAAAGTCCAACCTACATTGTTCCCATCATCAATGGAATTTGGTGCATGTATGTCTGATCCACTATTATTATTAGCATCTTTTACAATGAGCCAGTTAATATTTCTTGTGCCAGAGGAGGTAAGATTAAACTTGGTTCCTTCCAGTGTGCTTTTCAAAGAAAGAAAATCCAGAGATGCCCCGCTTAAAGTTAAGTCCCCTGTTGTTTGAGTTTTATTGACTTCGAAATACAACACATCAGAACTGGTAACTGTTTTATGGAATCCTCCAAAACTGTTGTCTCCTGCAATGGTTTGGTTTGATCCTGTTAAATTTACTGCTCCGGTAGTGCTACCGGCAATCCAGCTTCCACCAAAGTTATATGTTCCTTCAATTGTAAGTGTCCCATAAACACCTGTATTTTTGTTGATATCAAAAGTATTTCCATCACTCACAGTTAACGTGTTTCCTGCAGTTACAACCAGATAGTTTGCAGACAAATCACCTGTTGTTGTCAGGTCACCATCAATTACAGCGCGTTTTGCAGCATCTGGGGAACCATTATCCCAGGCAGATCCATTCCATGTAGTTGTGGTCATTGAGTTTTCTTCGTATGCCCCAATATCAGGAGCTTCATCCCGACTCACTCCCCTTGCGTCTGTAGCATATGCAGTCGCCTTATCTGCAGCATCAATACATACACTTCCAGATAACAGTTTGAAGGTGTGAGTGTCACCCCCCCAATCATCAAGACCACTCAAATTCGGATCAGTTTTAAACAGAGCGTAATCTATTGATCCGTCTTTGCATAATGTGTTTTTAATTGTTGATGGTTGAGCACCAGCATAGTCGTTACCTGTGTTGTCTGAAATAATTGTGTTGTATATATTTAAGGTAGCGGTATTATAGATACCTCCTCCACTAGATGCGCTATTATTTGAGAATGTACAATTATAAAGATTTACTGTGTTCCAGGTATAAGGGCGAAGTGCACCACCATATCCATTATTTGCCTGATTTCCAGTAAATGTGCAATTATAAAAGTTGTGTGTATTTTGATCAACTTGTATCGCACCTCCTCCGTAAGATCCTGTAGCATTCGAAATATTGTCCCTAAATAAACATCCAATGTAATCGTGAGAACCTTGTAAACTATAAATCGCTCCTCCACTATTAGCTGATTCATTACCTTCAAACAGAGTATTTGTTATTGTAATCCCACCATTATTCGTAGCGTACAAAGCCCCCCCATTATTTGTGGCTGTATTATTTATGAATGTGCAATTAGATATAGTATTACCAGAAGTGTTGAAATGGGCAATAGCTCCTCCATTTTTGGATGAATTATTTTCAAAAATGCAATTTGTTAAAGAAAATGTATCAGAACTAGCAGAACTAGCAGAATAGCCTAAAACACTCCCATTTCCATTATTCATTTGATTGTTGGTAAAAGTGCAGTTATTGGCAATGAAATCACCACCATTAACATACACTGCGCCACCTCTCCAAGTATCAGTAGATGTAAAACTATCTATTATACATCCAGTCAGCGTGACTGTTCCACCTCCTTGGTAAAGTGCGATTCCATAGTCGTGATTCCCTCCAGTAAAAGTGATATTGGTAAAGTTAACAGTGTAAGAATCAATATAAAAAAACCTTATTCCGCTGTTTCCCGTTAGAGTAATATTTTGAGATTCTCCATCAATTGTCAGGTTTTTTGATATGCTAATCTGGGAACTTAAGGTTATTGTCCCTCCTGCAATCCCATTATCAAATTTAATGGTTTCTCCAGATGTTGCGTCTGTTATTGCCTGTCGCAACGAACCTGCACCATCGTTATTTGTGTTCGTTACAATGATTTCTCCAAATAAGAAGTTTGGTAAAGCAATTGCAACAATGAATAAATAAAAAATAATGTGTCTTTTCATCATAAGGCAAAGTTTAAAATTAAATTACTTATATTATAGTATTTATAATGTTTGTTTCACGAATGAACTTTAAGTTCCCATCAGTTGCAAACAATTTTTTGGTCAAAATTAGAATTTTATTCTAATATTCAAAATTAGAAATAAGCTCTGATTGCAACATGATGGAAAATTTTTGTACATTCAATTACCTGAATATTAAGTTATGTTATTTCTTATGTATATTTATTTCACACATAATATATAATAGGATAAAGTTAACAAAACCGAGATAATGTGTTATATAACATATTTAAAGGATTCAACTGCATTTTTAAAGGAAACATGATTATCCTGTTCGTCTATATCATCTGATTGTTGGATTGTTGTTCTTTAGGCCATTTATCGTATCCTAAAACTATAATATTGATTTTCCGTTTTTCATCCGGTGGATTTTAAGCCATTATGGCTTTCTTATAATTTTGGTTCTACTGTTATTTTAACGGTAAAGATTTAGTGTAGGAGGGAAACTTAGGTTCTGCTGTAAACTAAATGGAAAGATGGTTGTTTGAACATCTATTTTTTTAATTTTTGTCATGTTATAATGGCAAAGTTGAATTCGGTTGTATTTGAGAACAAAATACAGTAGTACGATGGGCTAATGTAATAATCCATGAAAAAAGGATGTTCTTTTCTCCTGAGAAAGAAACAGAATTCTTGTGTTTTTACCTTGTTTTCATCAACCGTGATGTTTCTTTATTTCCATGCATCTCAATTGTAAAAATGTATGTGCCGGCACTCAAATTTTGCCCTGTGAAATTGAAGTGATTTTTCCCGGGGAAGGCTGATTTTTCTTCTTTATATAACAGCTTTCCAAGGATATTATATACCTTGAGTGTTGCCGTGCCCTTTGTTAAAGTTTCAAAATTGATGGTGGTTTCCGTGGTAAACGGGTTGGGATAAACCTTGTGGATATTAAAATTGTTTGTCAGGGTTTCAATGCTACCCCCGTTATCAACCCTGATCATAATTGAAGTATCATCTATCTGTTGCCCGGCTGCTGCAGGTCCATGACCAACATCAACCCAGGGGCTTATATACAAACTCAGTTGAAAATCACCTGTTTCTTCAGGGATGCCATAAATTTCCACACAATAATGTGTATCAGGTTCAGTGACTAAAAATTCTGCTACATTTTTACCCCAGTTAAGACCCTGTGGCAAATTGACTACTGAATCTATAATAATGGAATAAATGATCGGAAACCCATCAAAAGAAGGGGGAGGAATGATGGTTGCCGTTTGTGAATAATATTCATTCAGATGTGCCGGAGGGAATGTATCAGGCTCTAACTGTCCCGGATCTGCTGTATCAACTACTGTTGTGTCGGGGGTGCAGTCAATAATCTGAGCCTGAACTGTGTTGCCTGAAAAAAGAAATAACAAAAGGCTTGTTAATATTAAAGTACTATTTTTCATGGTTCACATTTTTTATTTATTATTAAAGTTCAAAAGTAATAAATCTTTTCCTACAAATTTTTATTTGTAAAATTAATGTTTGAAAGATTTAAATTGCCGCCGGAAATGATCAGCCCGGTCTTTTTATTGCTGAACAATTCCCTGTGTTCCAAAATAATGGCTAAAGGGACAGCAGCACTGGGTTCAACAACAACTTTCATACGTTCCATAATGAGCTTCATGGCCAGAATAATATTCTCCTCACTGCACGTTAAAATATCATCAAGGTTTTTTATAAGCACAGAAAAAGTGAGCTCACTTAACGAAGTAAGCAGCCCGTCAGCAATTGTGTCGGGATTGATTGATGGAATGACATTTCCACTATCAAAAGATTTCTGTGCATCATCAGCGCCGGCTGGTTCAGCACCGATAAGTTTGATTGCAGGATTGAGATGTTTCACAGCAATGGATGTTCCACTCATAAGCCCACCACCACCAACAGGTGCGATGACAAGATCAATGTCCGGGCAACTATCAAGCAGTTCAAGTGCAGCAGTTCCTTGCCCGGCAATGATATCAGGGTGATCATAAGGATGGATAAAATGAGCTCCTGTATCTTTTTGTACCTCTGCCAGTTTTTCTTCCCTTGCTTGAAGCGTTGATTTACAGAAAAAAACAGCCGCCCCGTAATTTTTGACAGCAGCAACTTTGTTGGGTGGTGCCGATTCTGGCATGACAATATAAGCATTCGTTCCTGCTTTCTTAGCAGCAAGGCTTAATGCCTGGGCATGGTTGCCTGATGAATGCGTGCAGACACCATGTTTAATGGCCTTTTTACTGAGTTTCAAAGTTGCATTTGTGGCGCCCCTGTATTTGAAAGATCCTGCTTTTTGAAAGTTTTCACACTTGAAATAAATGCGGCATCCGCATATCTCATTCAGCATAGCGGATTGCAGTACGGGAGTCTGATGGATCAACTCATGTATCCGGTTTTTGGCATCTTTAATATCTGAAAAATCAGGTATTGTCATATTGGTTTTTTATGCTTCGGGGATGATGGCCGATTTGTAATGTTGTAATGTCGGGGCATTATTTTCATCAAGTAACACCGTAATTACATCAAAACGCACCTCTTCTTCCCGGTTATGAACGTCAACATAGGCATTGAGTGCCTTTAACAAATAAGCTTTTTTCCTTTTTGTGATTGCCCGCGTAGGGTCTTCAAGGCATGTATCCTGACGTGCTTTGACTTCTACAAAAATCAAATAACCGTCGTGTTCACATATCAGATCAAGCTCTTTCTTCCCAAATTGCCAGTTTCTTTCAATGATGTGATATCCCAAAGAAGCCAGATAATCGGCTGCCATATTTTCTCCCATTTTCCCAAATTCCCTTGAATTCATATTGAAAGCTTGAGGTTGCTGTTATTGAATAATAAGTTTATGGGTATCCGTGATGTTCCCGTCAACAGAATAACGACAAATGTATGTTCCTTTGCGAAGGCCTGCCAGGTCAATGTGTAAACTGCCTTTTTCAAAACAAGTATAATCTTTTATCTTTTTTCCAATAACATTGTAAATAATAATTTTCAGCTCACTGCCGGCAGTCAAATTGTAATCTATGCCGGTATATTTTTGTGCAGGATTGGGATGCAGATCACTGATATTTAATTTTGCCGGTTTATCATAAATTCCCGTGGATTCTGCAGCATAATTGACAGTAAGCATCACGGAATCAGCAGGGTTATTAGCATCGAAAGCCGTATATCTGACGGTGGAAGTCCCTGAATTGCCCATACAATGATAATGTGTATCAAAATCATCTGCTGATTCACCTGGTTCCAGAGTAACCGCTGTCGGCGATAACATTGTAGTGGCGCTGAGACATGTTCCGTTCCAGCAAAAATCGTTGGCTGTTCCTTCTACTATTTCCACATGGTATTTTTTGATTTTTACATCCAAGGAACTGTTGCCGGAATTCACAACTTTGAAATCTCCTATTATGGTTTGGTAGTTATCGTTTACTGAACCTGTATAACTTAATGTGGAATCTGATACATCTGCATCATTGTCATCTTCATTGAGTATCTGAAGGCTTTGTGATGTTGCAATGTCAGCCTGAAATATAACAACCACTCCCAGTAAAAAAGAAAAAACCTGTCTCATAAATTGTTTTTTACAGTTTAAGAATAGTCAAATATAGTGATTATTTTGGTTGAATAAACATTGGATTTCCGGAATTCTTGAATTGTGGCCGCAATAAAACGTCAATAACTGTGTTAATCTCAGCTCTTATATTAGACTCCTCAACTAAGCTCACGCCGGCAGAGCTTGCTTCGGCTCCAGTAGCTATCGGAGCTCGATACAAGTGTGTTTTAGTGGCATAGATTTTACATTTTTGGTTCTGGTTTGGTCACATTAGGGTATCAGAAACCTCCATGATCTGCCATCTGGTGGAACACATACCGATGAT
>CAZTNS010000150.1:0-6913 GCA_964615585.1 uncultured Bacteroidales bacterium
AAAATACTAATTTAGAATGACAAGCAACGGTATGGGGCTAATAAAATACAATGTGGCCGAAAAGTGTATGTAAGTGCGATTTTGGTGTGTGCGGGAGATGAAAATGGATCAGTTCTCAGTATTATTTGCGAAATAGTAGGTGAGACTTAGGTTAACACCAAAGGCATAGGGCAAAAAGATTTTGTCAGTTTCAATGCCTCTGTTATTGTTATGCAGATAGGAAAACAGGAATACGCCCCCTGAGAGACTTAGGTTTTCATTAAAAGAACGAGACGCTTCCAGTGCGAGTGTCAGGTTGAAGTTGATCTGATCGTAATTGCCATATTCATCTTCACCCCAATCGTTTATTACCGTGACATCATCAGGATCATCAGGTGGGTATTTTTCAAAATATTGTTTTGAAAGAAAGATATTGTCAATTCCAGGCATAAGCTTTAATGAAAATGAAAAATTTTCTGTATTAAAAATAGTACGTGATACAAAGGGAGCTATGCCAAGGTGCCGAGATGAATAAATTGAAACAAACGTCATTATTGGTCCGTTTAAATACTCCGTTCCTTCAAATTTACCGGCAATTCTGTGATCCATATAATATGCATATACACCAAACTTCCAATCGTCCAAATAATATTTGTATCCAATTCCATAACGCTGATAAACATTTAAATGATAATCCAGGTTTGTTGGTTTCGGAATCTGAAATTGTCCTGATAATCCAATATCTGAGCTCACAGACATTCCGTGTTTTTGTGCTTTTATAATTAGCGGGAATAAGAGAATTAAGAGCAGAAAAATAATAGGTTTTAAGCTTTTCATTGTTTTACGATTTTATATGTTTCGGATGTGTTGTTGCTGATAAGTTTTAATACATAGACGCCGGGAGCAAAGCTGCTTGTTTTGATGCGATTCTTATTGGTGCGTATGGTTTTTTGAAAAACCACGGTACCATTCATGTTTAAAATCTGGCAATGGATTGTTTCTTTGTTCTTCAAATGCGCATCAATATAAATTGCAGAAGAAAATGGATTGGGGTAAACCGTGGTATTTGCCTCCGGAGAATCTTCAATGCATTTTTCATCTGGTACATTTGCCATGGGCTGGGGATATGTGGCTGCCGGAGGAAGAGCTTCGTGCGTGGTTGTGATTGTGCATGGTTCAATGTACAAATGCGCATGGGCTCCTTCTTTAATGTGGGTGCCCGGTTTTAATGTGATTTTATTGCCGGCTTTCATCGTGAGGTTTTCTGTGTTGGTCTCAATTGATGTGTTGTCAACTTCAATGGTATTGATGGCATGAAAAGACAGTTCACCGGGGCCTTCAATGGTTTCATCTTCGATATAAATATCCAGCTCGGATTCACAGCAGGGGATGGGGGTTTGTATGCTGTTGTTGCAGGCTTTATCAAAGTATTTTATTGGTAAATTATCATTAGCATATTGAAAGCCTTTCCAATAGTTTTGTTCACCACAGTCGTTTTCTAAGGTCATTTGCCAAATATAAACTCCGTGTGCAAGATTTAATCCATCCCACACGATGGTATCAATACCGTTAATGCAATACCTGTCATCTAATTCTGCTATTATTTTTTCTGCGGCATCTTTTATTTTAATATTTGTTGCAGATTTTACATTATCTAATCCCGTTACCATTACATTTGAGTGGTTGTCAACCTGTTCAGGGTAACTTGTATGTATTGGGCCGTCTGTGGGGCTGCAGGGGTCCGAACTGCATTGCTCTTGTCCTTCTGGTTGTTTCTTTAACTCAATATCATCAATATATAAATACCCTATTATACAATCACCGGCATCATTTACATCATCAGGATTATCTGGAATTACGGCAGGTGATTTTTCAACTAACTGGAATCCAAAACCAATCAAGATTACTATTATCTGGTGCTTGAAAATACAATTCAATGTCAAACCATTGTGAAATAATATTAGGGTTATATGGTAAATTGCTAAAAGATTCAACCTGATATTCATATCCTCTTAAGCTCTTGTACCTCTCACTGCATAAATGATTTTTTTCACTTTGAAATATCGATAAGCTTTCTTTTTTATATTTCATCTTTTTCTTTGATAAATAGAACTGAAATTTTATATTATCACTAATGTATGCTTCCCATTTCATTCTGAATTTTATGATGTAAAATTCATTGGCAGATATTTTTTCATCTAATTTTTGTTGAACTAATTCATAAGTTTTTACCCCAATCTTCTTGTTATAGGGTTGATCATAATGCCAATCAGGAGAGTGCCATAACTGTTCATGAATTTTTAATCTTCCTTTCCATTCATTTAAATTTGCATCGAAATTCTTCGCTTCCTGGCAATGAGCGTTATTAGTGCCACAATTATTATAATATTGTGGACTGCCTGCTTCAAAATCAGGGTTAAGAATAAGGTTTTGGGAAAATGTAAAATAACTTGTTAAAAGTAATAAGGGGAACAAAAAACTTTTCATAATACTATATTTGTGCCAATAAATAAATATCTACCATAAGATGAAGGGTAGTAATTAGTGAGGCTTGCACCACAAAATACATTGATCCTAAAAGCGTTTTTATTAAAAATGAACCAGTGAATTTTTGATGTAAGACCATGATTTAAACCAACAAAATCACCAAAAGTCTCAAATGTATTATTTTTTGTTTTTCCTGTTTCATAGGTATTTTTGAAAAATTCAAATCTAAAAAAGTTAATAAGTATACCAGTACTCAGACATAATTTTCTTTTATAAAAACTATAATTAAATAATATGGGAATAGTGCCATAAACCCTTATTTGATCAACTCTAAGAAGGTTTTTGTACTCAGGATCATAGAATACAGTATCATTTCCCTTGAACCAACCCTTGCTGTAAACATTTTCAAGCATTAAACCGGAGCTTAGTGAAATGTTTTTATTTAATTGATAATTTATATTATATCCAACAAAAAATGGGATATTGTAAAATTTCCAATCATCATCATTATTACTACCAGTAAGATTGTAAATATTTGATCCGACTGATAGTGAATGGGTAAACCTAGCATCCTCTTGTGAAAATGTACTTTTCCCGGCTAACAACAATATTAGGACAAGTGCAGTTATTTTGAGTTTTCGCATAATTACAATTTTCTTATGTTTTCTTCGCAAATTTTTCCCTCAAGCTCCTCAATCCGCTTTTCCTGCTCAATAATGTATAGCGTCAGTTCTTCAATTTTTTTGAGCAGCATATCATCCATATCGCCGGCTTTGTAACCATTTTTCTTGAACTCATCAGCACTTGGCACATCCGGCAGATGCTTGTGTTGCGTTATAAAAGCTTCAACTTCACGTACCGACATTAAATCATACTCCTCTTCAAAAACGTAATCGCTTGATGGCACATTGTCTGTAATCTCCACTTCTTTGCATTTAATGGAGCCGTTAACGGTCAGGGCTTTGTCAGGGTAGGTTGTTCCAATGCCCACGTTTCCTGCCTCATTGATGTACAAAGCATCGGGTTGGCTGTGTGTGCCCAGGGCCAGGTGTGCGCCGCCGGTGTTGTAGGTGGTTGAAAGCCTGATGATGCCGTGATTGTTTTCATTTCCGCCTTTGATTTCCAGACGTGGCCTGTTGTCCGTATTTTCATCAATATACAGAAACTGGGCAATGTAATTGTCTTCAGGGGTAGCCTTGATTCTGAATTTGCCATTGCCCGGAACCGTGCCTATGCCAATTTTACCATCTGTGTTGATGCTCATATGGCTTTCTTGCTGATCCCCAACCGTTAAATCACCGTTCTGCTCCAAACGCAGATGCAACCCGTTGTTGAGCAAGGTGAAACTGCCTGATTCTTTGTTGTGTAGAGTTGCATTTGTGTTGTAAAGGCGTAATTGCAAGCCATCGTTTGCAGATGTGCCGCTTTCGGCGTTGGTTAATTGCAGGTTGGTAGCGGCTGTTGTCATCTGTAAGCTGCCTGTGCGTGTTGATATTTCAAGAGAACCGCCATCTTCTTCATCTCCAATTGGCGTGCGATTGTCAGAGTGAATGTGCAGGCTGTGCTGGGGATCATTAATCCCTATTCCCACATACCCATCCTGATAATACAGCTCATCATCCTGGGTTTTGGTCCAGTAATTTAAGTCGCCAAGCTGTATGCTGCCACCGTTTTCCAGCTCAAGGGTATTTACCGTGAGGCTGAGGTTTTGCAGTTCATTGGTGGGGTCTGAATCCGCATCATCGGGGCTGGTGATGTAACCGGCATCGTTTGTGAAGGTGGAGATGGGGGGAGCTGTGCCTGTCAGGCTGCTCCAGTTGCCGTCAAACAGCAGGTTGCTGTTGTCAGACAAATCGCTGATGTCTGCGGGGATGGCAGGCGGGTCAATCAGATTGTCGTAGTGCACCTGCGCTTGTCCCGGAGTTTGCAGCATGCTTTTGGTATAATAGTTTGCTGAATCACTTATCCACACCGGATCGGTTTCGCTTGTCAGGTAGCCGGCGCTGGCGTGGTTTCCCCAACTGTATGCTGTGTTCCAGTTGGTGCTGTCAAATACCGGAGTGTCTGATAAATCGGTGTAGCTGCCGCTGGTAGCCACGCTGGCAAAAGCCGGTTTGTTGGTGATGTCGATCCAGTCGGGAACCCAGCTTACCGGCCGGTACAGCCCGGCGTGATCCCCCCAACTGAAAGCCGTGTTCCAGTTGGCAATGGGCAGGCTGCGGGTGCTTAAGTCGCCGTTTGCATCCATCATAACAGCGGTTGTACGCAGCTCCGACGGCAGATTTTCAAAACGAATGTTGCCGTTCACATGCAGCGGGCGAAGAGGCGTGGAGGTCCCTATGCCGAAATAACCGTCTTTGGTCAGGCGCATGCGTTCAATGCCGTTAGAAATGAATTGCACGTCGCAGGTATTGTCGGTGGTGCCAAATTTTGCTTTTTCACAACCTCCGGCTGTGAAATTGTTGCCTCCGGTGTCCCATTGTGCCTGTGCCGTAATGTTTACACCAAATAATAGCATAAGGATAAGTAATGCTTTAAGGGTGGTTTTTCTTGTGTTGTGTTCATAATGGTTTTTTAATTATTTGTCTCTGGAATAAAGCAAGTATAGTAAAAATTTCCGAAACAACAAAAAACGCCAATAAAAAATACTAATTTAGAATGACAAGCAACGGTATGGGGCTAATAAAATACAATGTGAGCTATAATTTGTAAATAAGTTTAATATTGGTATATGGTAATTTTAAATTAGCAGGATTATTTTTTGGAAGCTGTAAAATAATATCGAAATCCTATGTTTGTTTTGATGTTTGAGAGGTTGGCAGTGAAGGGAGTTTGTTCTTCATATGAATAGTTTTCCTCAAAAAAAGCACCTTCTTCGTTCATTTCTTCTTTTGTTGTGCTTCTATCATGAAATGTGTAGTTCTTTTTTAGAAATGTAATGGAAGATTTGATGTAAGCGGAAAACTGCGGGCCAAACATGTATTCGATGGAAACACCTGCTTCGGGATTGAATATATCGGTAATTTTGAAATCAGGCGTGTATTTATATTCCCTGTAAACAGCTTCTTCAGTATGTATATTATGTAAAACCATTTCATAAAACCGGCTGTTATGCTCAATAAGCCGGGTAAATTGTAAAGAAAGGTATGTGAAGGGAGATATTTTGAAATTCCCAATGCTGAAATTATATTTAATACCCGGTGAAAGGATTAAACTTTTGTTGTAAAACTCACGGTATTCATTTTGAACTATTGTATTATCATTAAGTGGGTTGTACTGGGTGTAAACCGTTTTAATCTTATTGTGTGGCAACTGTTGATTTGATATGTTGGATGTGAAAAGCACAGCCAGATTACATTCCAGCTTATTCATACGATATCCGCCTGATATACCGTAAGAAAAGGATTCCCAGACATTAAAACGTATTTCTTCTTTTGTGATTTTTGGATCTGTATCATTATAATAATCTTTCTCAATGGTTCTGTTAAAATGCAATGAGCTTTCACCCATGTTGCGAGGGAAAATATACCCACCTTGAATACCGGCAAACCACTGAGCGGATAGATTACCACAGACAAAAATGAAAAACAGGCTGAGTAGGATGTATTGTGTTTTTTTCATGTTATTGTAGATTAGTTTTCATTTTCATTAGAATTGACACTGAACGACAGCCCGAATGACAATGCGTAACCGTAATTTGTCAATTCCGACTCAGAAAAATATTGCTTACTGGAAATTGTATTCAGGCTATAGTCAGCCTGAAGTTTTGAAAACACAGTCAGGTTCTTCCCGATAGAGTATTCAAGATACAATCCGGCATGGACAGGCAAGTCATATTCGGGTAATACAGTGTATTTATTTTCTTCACCTTCATCCACTTTATTTGAATTTTCATCATAAAGGGTATAATTATGCTTTGCTTGTATCAATCTTGAAGCCGCAATGCCAAGGTAAGGGGTTGCCGAAAAATTATCGCCGAATGCATATCCAATGCTCACGGGCAAACTGATGTAATTATAAGCAAAATTGTATTCCGACATACCGTTATATGGCTCTAAATCATCATTGTATGACTGATATTCAAAATCAAAAGCAAAGCCTTTCTGAACATAAAGCAGGTCAATCATGAGTGTTATATTGTTCTCAAATTTCAGATGATAATGTATTCCACCATGAAATCCGGGGTTATAACCGGTTTTATTAAAAAAGGCTGAAGAATGACACACGTTGGTCATGCTCCCGCCAGCCTGTACACCAATTTTATGGGTCTGGGAATTTACGTTCAATGCAAGGCAAGTAAAAATTGCAAGCACAACATTTTTTATTGATTTCTGATAATGCATAGCTTTTTAGTTTCGTTTGAGTTTATAATCATCTCCATCTTTTGTTTTATAGCGGATGATGCCGTGTTTTTTGGAGTACCAGACTTTCAAAATTTTCGGTCCGT
>CAZTNS010000151.1:0-6845 GCA_964615585.1 uncultured Bacteroidales bacterium
ACCGGTATTACACAATAGGATTAGGTAAGCAGCGGGTTAATCATAACCCATTAAATTTGCAGTAGAACCACTATATTAATACACAAGCCTGATTAAATTATATTACATAATAATGAAGTTGCGATTTGTTATGGCATGGGATATTTTTTAAATACATCTTTTTCATTCAGCAGAAGATCAACATACTGGGCACGTTTATAGATTCTGTTGTCCTTGATGTGTTTTTGTGACAACTTGCCTCTGAAATCATCCAGTGAATTGTACCCATGTTTATCCATCCATTGGTTGAGTGATTTAAGCACTTTAGCAATCTGTGGTGGCTGGTGTTTATAAACTGCTGAAACCATCTGTACTGCATCAGCACCGGCGAGCAACATGGATGCAACATGTTCAGCCGTAAATATGCCACCGGAACTTACGATGTCTGCCTTGATGTTATCATATAGCAATCCGGCAAATCGAATGGCTTGATTGTGGGTCCCGGATTTACTCAATTCAATATCCACAACATGTTCTTCTTTTTCAGAATCAATACTGGGTTCGAACAGCCTGTTGAACAGAACAAAAGCATCTGCTCCGGCTTCATCCATGCGCTTTACCAGGTTCAGAATATTAGCATATTGCGGGCTGAGCTTAATGCTTACCGGAATGTTTACAATCCGTTTTATCTCACGCACAATTTCCACTTGCTCATCTTCAATTGCTGCTGAACTTTTGCTGAAATTCCTGGGTACGGCATAAAAGTTCAGTTCCAGGCCATCGGCTCCGGCATTTTCCATCTCCTTGGCAAATACAGGCCATGATTTTTTATACACGGCATTGATACTTGCAATCAATGGAATATCCAATATCTCACGGGCTTCTTTGAAATTCAATATATGTTCGCGGGTGCCTGCATGTTCAATATTGGGAAACATATCAGCCATCTCTGCATGCCGGTTGTCCATTTCATCGGTAATCTCTGACATTTCAAGATTCTCAAGATGCAGTTGTTCTTCAAATAAGGATTTATAAACAACTGCTCCTGCTCCATTTTTCTGTAATTGACGCAGGGTTTTTTCTTTGGTTACTATATTGCTGGCTCCGATAACAATTGGAGAATCCAACGAAATGCCCATATAACTGATGTTCAATTTTTTCATGGTGATTTGAGTTTGTATGTTATATTTTAACAACAACTAAAAGGCAGGAATTGTTTTCCGGTATCATTTCTAATCAATATACACAGTGTCACTTGACATTAGGTTGGCTGTCAGGCAGGAATGGACAGGAATTACACCAATAACATCGCCGTACCTAAGGTTGTGAAGCTTGGAATTTTCATTTCTGATGATGCCATGTTCCTGTGACAAAGCCGTAACGTAAGCACGTGGTTGTAAGCGTTGAATATTAAATTTTTCATCAACCAAAACAATTTCACCGTAATGTTCTTGTCCGGTATCGCTGATGCTTTTTTCTTTGGATAAATGGATTGCACCACCATGAATGACAATTTTGTTTTGCTCGGATTGTACCGAAAGCACCGGGGCAGAAAGCAAACAGGCAATGTCCTTAAATTGACATGATCCGAGCCGGTATTGCATGTAATCGTAATACACAAAGTTGCCGGGACGCAATTCATCAATGCCCTGGAAATCATTGCATATACTGGCTGAAGGAGTGTCTCCCAGGCTTACAACTGGGGAGTGCGTTGAATATTCAGCTTTCAGTTGCCGGAGTTGTTGCAAAGATTTTTTGTGTATGGTTTTGATTTCGTTGATGTTCCCTGCATAATAGGTCTGCCCGTTATGCACCAGAAAACCTTTGAAATGCAAATATTTCGTTGATGCAATGCTTTTTATGACTGCATGGATATGGTGATAATCAGTGGAGGAAAGGCCTGTCCTGTTAGCGCCGGTATCAATTTTTATCATCACGTCCACCTTACCTGCACAATGTTTATCCAGGTGTTTTGTGTAGTTGCCTGATTCAAGAACAATACAGAAATTGGTATGATGGGAAAAATATGCCAAATGGTGAGCTTGTTTTGGATTGAACAGAATGGCAAGGCAGATGTCTGTGAATCCTGATTGGTGAAATTGATACGCCATATCCATGCTGGACACTGCAATTTTATCAATGCCATGATTCTTGAACAGCGAGCCAACAGGTGTGGATTGATGGGTTTTAAAATGCGGCCTAAATATCAATCTATGTTGTTTGGCTTTTTCACGCATGTGAATGATGTTTTTTTCCACAATGTTTTTCGAAACAACGAACAAAGGTTTTTCTATTTCAGACAATTTCATATTTTTGTTTGGTTAAATGGATGATAATAATAACAAAAAAAAACAATACATTATGAAAGATTTTATGAAAGAAGCCAAATCATTGTGGCCTGAGCTGGAATGGATAGAGGATGCAGATTTGCGTGAAAAAGTAACCAAAACATGGGCAATCGCGCTTGAACGCAGTGTGCTTGATGCTGATGACCTCAAACGTATTCCGTTTACCTTGCTTGCAGGACCCGATTTGAAAGTAACGTTTATGGACCACAAACAATCTGTGGTGCATATTGCCAAAGATGCCGGTGAAAAAGTTAACAGCTTTTATCACGGCGAACTGACCGCTGATATGGACGTGCTCATTGCCGGTGCTATCCTTGCTGACGTTGGTAAATTGCTGGAATACGTACTGGATGATAATGGCAATGCTGTGCAGGGAAATTACGGCAAATACCTCCGTCATCCGTTTTCCGGCGTATCGCTTGCCGAAGAGTGTGATGTGCCTGCCGAAGTATGTCATATCATCGCAACCCATGCCGGTGAAGGAAATATGGTAAAACGCAGTACAGAAGCTTACCTGGTTCATCATGCCGATTTTATGACCTTTTTGCCGTTCAAGGAACGCCTGATTGTTTCAGACAAATAGAGGTTGTATTTGAAGGGTAGAATAATATGAAGTGATTATAATAAAGTCCGAAGACCGGAGACTGAAGAAAATATTAAAAATCCGACTCCCGACTTCCATCTTCGGTTTTTCGATTTATACTTTTTAAATATGCTTTTTAAATATAAGCATTATTTTAAAGTCAGATGCTAAAAAATTAAATTGTGAAGGTAGTTATTATTAACATTGGTGACGAAATTCTCATCGGGCAGGTGGTGAATACCAATGCAGCATGGATGGGAGAGGAGCTGAATAAAATCGGTATTGTTGTGGATAAAATCATGGTAATACGAGACAGGGAGGAGGATATCCACAGCGCTTTGGATGAAGCCCTGGAAAAGGCTTCTGTGGTTATCATGACAGGGGGTATAGGTCCGACAAACGATGACATCACCAAAGAAAGCCTGTGCTCTTATTTTGATACCCACCTGGTGTTTTCAGATGAAATGTATAGTCAGGTGGAAGCTTTTGTCAAAAAAAGGGGGCTGGAAGTCAATAAAAACAACCTTGAGCAGGCTTATGTTCCTGAAAACTGTACCATGTTACCCAATAAGATTGGTACGGCAGCCGGCATGAAATTCAAACAGGGCAATTCAGTGTTGTACAGTTTGCCCGGCATTCCGTTTGAAATGAAAACCATCATGCGGGAGCAGATACTTCCGGAGCTCTCAAAATCACACAAACTGCCGCCTGTCATGCACCGCACCATAATGACCTATGGCATAGGGGAAGCTTTTCTGGCAGAAAAACTTAAAGACTGGGAAAACAGTTTGCCACCCGAAATACATGTGGCTTATTTGCCATCGCCACGGGCCATCAGGATACGGTTGTCAGTGTATGAAAATACCTCATCCATAAAGCCACAATTGGATGATGCCATCAGCGCTTTGCATCAAATCATTCCGGATAATATTTTCAGTGATACAGAACAAAGCCTTGAAGTTGTGCTTCTTAATAGCCTGAGGAAAAACAAGTTAAGCGTTTCGACGGCCGAAAGTTGTACAGGTGGCCTGATCGCTTCTCGGATAACATCCATACCGGGTGCTTCAGAAAACTACACGGGCAGCGTGGTGGCTTATAACAACAGCATAAAAACATATATGCTGGATGTGCCACAGAATGTGATTGATACTTACGGAGCAGTAAGCGAAGCAACGGCGGTGTATATGGTAAAAGGAGTAAAAAAACACTTCCATACCGATACAGCCATTGCCGTTTCGGGAATAGCCGGCCCCGGTGGTGGAACGAAAGAAAAACCGGTTGGCACCACATGGATTGCCGTGGCAGTGAAAGATGAAGTGGTCAGCAGAAAATTTGTGTTTGGAAGTACCAGGGAGGTGAATATTCAAAGGGCGGCGTATTCAGGGATGTTTATGCTGCTTAATCTTCTCAGGCACAATTATGAACAATGAAATGTCAATAAATTCTGGTATTTTTCAAAAAATATTTTGTTTTTAAGAAAAATAATCCGATTTTTGCAGTCCGAAATTATAAAAGTAAAATTATGGCAAAAATTTGTCAAATAACCGGAAAGAAAACGATTGTGGGGAACAGTGTATCGCACTCGAAAACGCATACAAAACGCAGGTTCAATGTTAACCTGTCCAAGCGTAAATTCTTTTTGGAAGAAGAAGATCGTTGGATTGAGCTGATGGTTTCCAACAAAGCGGTACGGGTGATCAATAAAGTTGGTCTGTTTAATGCATTGAAAAATGCCAGGGAAAAAGGTTATATAACCAAATATTAAAAGAGGTTTAGTTATGGCTAAAAAAGCAAAAGGAGACAGGGTGCAGGTAATAATGGAATGCACCGAGCAAAAGAAATCTGGAAAACCCGGAATGTCGCGGTATATCACAACAAAAAACAGAAAAAATACCACCAAGCGGTTGGAGTTGAAAAAATACAACCCGATATTGAGAAAAGTAACCGTTCATAAAGAAATAAAATAATTTTCAGATATGGCTAAGAAAACAGTTGCAACGCTAAAATCAGGAAAAGGGAACGAATATGCCCGTGTTATACAAATGAAAAAATCAAAAAAAACAGGTGCTTATTTTTTTAGGGATGAGATAGTGAACAGCGAGCATGTGAAAGATTTTTTTGCTGGTAAGAAGAGATAAACCATGCCTTAATTCCTTTGTTTTTAAGGTTTTGGACATTGATATATAGCACCCTTCGAAAACCCGGAGGCGTGCTTTTTTTATTTTACCCTTAAAAAGTTGATTATGGCTCTATTTGGTATTTTTAATAAAAACAGTGAAAAAGACCTTGAAAAAGGCCTTGAAAAAACCAGGGAAAATGTCTTTAAAAAACTGGGCAGGGTTGTTGCCGGCAAGTCTAAGATAGATGCTGAGGTCTTGGATGAGCTTGAAGAAGTGTTGATTTCTTCTGATGTGGGCGTGGATACCACCATCAAAATTATTGACCGTATTGAAGCGCGTGTGAAGCGTGACAAATACCTGAATGCATCCGAATTAAATACCATACTGAAAGAAGAAATTGCTGGCTTGCTTGCTGAAAACCAAACAGCGGATTTTAAAGACTGGCAGTTGCCATTTTCCGACCGGCCTTATGTTATTATGGTTGTGGGGGTCAACGGTGTGGGAAAAACCACCACCATCGGTAAGCTTGCACATCAATTCAAAAAAGCCGGGAAATCCGTATTGCTTGGCGCTGCAGATACCTTCAGGGCTGCGGCCATTGAACAACTGGAAATATGGGCAGAGAGGGTGGATGTCCCGCTGATCAAACAAAAAATGGGCTCCGATCCTGCTTCTGTAGCTTACGATACACTGAGTTCTGCAATCAGCGATAAAAAAGATGTTGTGATCATTGATACGGCAGGCCGTTTGCACAACAAGAAAAACCTGATGAATGAGCTCGGTAAAGTAAAGCGCGTGATGAAAAAACTCATCCCCGATGCGCCTGATGAGGTGTTGCTGATCATTGACGGCTCCACCGGGCAAAATGCCTTTGAACAGGCAAAGCAATTTATCAGCGTCACCGAAGTCAATGCCCTGGCCGTAACCAAACTTGACGGCACCGCAAAAGGAGGTGTGGTCATCGGTATTTCCGACCAGTTTAATGTGCCAGTGAAATACATCGGCGTGGGAGAGGGCAAAGACCACCTGCAACTTTTCGACAGGCAAGCCTTTGTGGATTCTCTTTTTAGTTAGCTTTTCGCTGAATCGCTCAGCAATAAGCTAACAAATTTTAAAAGCCCACAGATATCCACACTACTACTACTACTACAAATGTTGGTGGTTTTACTGGACAAAAAATCCAATGTTATATGATAATCTGTCAAAAATTATCATATGGTACAGCGGCAGAGTAAGTTATGAAATTCATCAGGCTGGATATGAATGTGGCTGGCAATCATTATAGACAGTTGCTAACTGTCGGGATTCTGCAATCTGTGGGGATACTCCAATGTACCTTCCTGGCACAACAACAGAATGAAAGCCTATCAGGGCTAAAGCCCTTTGTGTTTTGTGCTTCGCCTCTAACCCCGGCATAAATGCCGGGGTATATCGGCTTCAGATGAATGAAATAGTGAGAACCTGCCTAAGGTCGTATGCCAGAAGTAAGCACCCGCTTAACCCCGAGCTTCAGCTCGTATAGGTAAGAATAGAGGAAGGAATGGACTCTAAGCTTGTCTAAAAAGCACGCCTAACCACGACCTTTAGGTCGTGGTGGTGCACAAAGAAGAAGTAAAGGGCTTTAGCCCTGCCTTGAACTAGTGCTTAAGGGTGGTAAGCGGTATATCATAAAGGAAGGAAATGGCTGTAGCCCTTCCAGTTCATCACTTACTTACCCACGACCTGCAAATCAGGGTATCCAACCCCGTCTTCAGGACGTGGTGGTAAGTAATAAGAAAGGGAAAAGATCAGCTTTGACCGAAAAGATAAAAAAAG
>CAZTNS010000152.1:0-6837 GCA_964615585.1 uncultured Bacteroidales bacterium
AGATTCACAAAGTTCTGTAATACAACAGCTTAAGATTTGTGTTACTTTGTGTCTTTGTGTCTTCGTGGCAAAACAATGCCTTTTTAGACTGGGCTCATTAATCATTCGATTGTAATATCTGATATCCCGGCTTCATCCAGCAAATGGGTTTCGAAACCACGCTGAGCCAGAAACCGCATCAATTTTTGCCTGCGCCTGTATGCATCATCATTTTTGCTTTTAAGGCTTCTGAGCTTTTGTTGTGCCAACTCCCGCAGGATATCCAGGTATCTGTTTTCCTCAATTTCGTTCAACGCATGCTCTATCAGGTTGTCCGGAATTTGTTTTTGTCTTAGGTGATACCGTATTTTTATGCGTCCCCATTTGTTTAAATAACATTTATCGCACACAAAACTGCTGACAAAGCGCTTTTCATCAATAAATTTATCTTCTTTCAGGCGGGTCAGAATCTTGTCATGCCACTTTTCGGGCACTTTCCAGGCAAACAGTTTACGAAGGACATCATACTCTGACTTTTCAGCACGCAGGCAATACCTCCGTGCTTTTTCCAGGAATATGTCATAATCTGCCGGCATGTTATTGAATTTCCAATTTTACCAGGTAACCATTGTGTTTTCTTACATTGAATACCATCCCGTTTTCAAAAATCAGGTACTGGCCCCGAACGGCTATCAATTTTCCTGTAAATTCATCTGTTTTATCAAGGTTGATTTGTTGAATTTTATCAAAATCATACTGCCCGGGGTAGATAAAATGTTCAATCCGGTTATCAAGGGTAATAAAATCTTTCTGATCATCCGGAAAAAGTTTGCTCAACTCCTTCTTTTTCGATTTCAAGTCAATATCCGGAGCCGGGGACATCAACATTTGTTGCCATTTTGTTTTATCCGATACGTGTTTTTTAAGGAACACTTCAATATCGCCGGCCAATTTTCGATAAGGGGTTTTTGCCAACCGAATAACGTAAGAAGCCCCCTGGTCTATCCACCTGGTGGGCACTTGTTTGGCACGGGTTACCCCTACTTTTAAATTGCTGGTCAGCGCCAGATAGACATAATGGTCAACCAGCATGTTCTTTTTTGCCCATTCCATATCCCTTGAAATGCCTTCGTGGGAACGGTCTTTTTCGGGATGTAAAATGCCAACATCCGTCTGTGGAAGTGTTTTAAAACATGAGAAGCAATACCCCTGGTGAAATGATTTGTTGGTTTCAGCACCACAGGCAATGCAATTGATTTTATGTTTGTATTGAATGCTTATTTTTTGATCAATTAAATCATTGACAGAAAGTTTGTTCCCGTCAAACTGTAAAAAATAAGATACAGGCTGTGTGGGAGCTGTGCGCATTTTCAGCAGATTGTCCTGGTAAGTTTTCATAAAAAAAGGTATTTCAACACATTGCTGTTTATCACAACAAAATTAATATCTGCCGGGTAATTTGCAAACCATCGTAGTTATTGTGAACAATTGTTCAATATATTTGTAATTCTAAAACATCAGAAATTATCATGGCATGAAAATCACAAAAGACATTTACATTGAAGAACTGGTGGACAATGTTCCGGATTCAGTATCGTATTTGGCAGATCATGGTATCAGGTGCTTGCGTTGTGGAGAACCAATATGGGGGACGCTCGAAGAAGCATCCCGGGAAAAAGGATTTGACGAGAACAAAATCCAGGGATTTGTTAATGATTTGCAGGCGCTGGCTGATAAGCGGTAACGCAGGTTGAATCCATTATAAAGCCAAGCGAATTTATGCATAAAATCATGTCAAAACCGCATCTATCTGTCAAAAAGAATATTCAAGCCTGAATTTTACTGCCAGGTTTTCTTTTACCACATCTGCACTTTCCGGCCCGTAATGATAATAAATCCCGGCACCATATTTAAAGAATGACTGGCGCAACAAGGCATTGAATTGCAATCCCGATTCAATGTATCCGTCAGACGGTACAGTGGCTGGTTTATAACCGGTGTTATACGGAAACGGCTGGGGAAACAGCCTATCGTACTTCCCGATGCATGCCCTGGTAACAAAGGCAAATTCAGGTTTCCACTTTTTACTGCTGAACAATAAGCTGCCAATATCGTATTTAAAATAAGCTGCCGCAAAACGGTCTGCAATAAAATCATGGGGGCGCATGGTGGCAAAGCTTTTATCTGCGTCCAGCCAGGCACCTGTTCCCGGCATATAAAAATTCTGAAGGTAATGATCACCGTCACCCAGCACATACCCACCATCAATTGTGAGATGGAAATCGCCTGCCCAGCGTGTTTTAAATGTCTGTTCAATCCTTGAATCCAGACGCCAGTAATCAGGATGATCTGCTGTTTTGTATGGCAGGCCTTTTCGTATATTGATAAAAATTTCAGGGTATTTGCTTCCCATGCCGATGACATTTCCTTCCGGTGTTCTCAGTATGTTTTCCTTGATAACCCAATTTAGCTCAAGCCCAGCCTGCCATTCTCTGAGATCAGGCATAAACTCAGTGTGAAAAAACCTGTAATTGTTGGTCACATCAATTTGATTGTGGTCAAAATATGCTTTTGCATAAAACCCCCTGAAAGGATTGGTTTTTACAGAAACACTCCAGGTTTCATAATAATCCATTTCCCTGAGAAACAAGGTTCGGAAACTCTCGGTACTAAACAAGCGTTTTTCATAAGAAATCTGATTGGAAGGCCGCACATCAAAGAGATACTCGACATCAACGACAAGCTGGTTGTTTGTCAGGGGATACAGAGCCACTCCACCCCCGTATTTAAATTGTTTGTCCCGAAAACCGTAAGCTCCAAAGCCATGCACCCTGAAATATTTGCTCAGCCTCCTGTTGGTTTCCAAACCAAGTCCAAGCCTGTATCCCTCAAATTCATTGAACCACATCAGCTCGTTTAGCCGGATGTTGAATATTTTCCATGGAATGGCTCCGGTAGCAATGATTTCAATGCTCTCCACCATGCGGTCAAAATTGTGTTCTTCCCCTACTGAATCTATCACGAGGTATGTTTCCTGTTCTTTGGGATTTAATGGTGAGTGACGGTAGTCATTCCACCATATAGTGTCCCTTTTTGCAGCTTTTTTATCATATTCAATCCTGGTGCCGCCCCGGATTTTTTCTTTTGTTGGTTTGTTGATCTCAATATCGTGGATATAGGTTTTTCCCACCCCCAGCATTGGGACGGCATCGCTTTTAGACGTATCAGTGCCTACTGAAATGCTGTTTTCATTTGCCTGTGCAAATTTGAAAATAAAATCCGTATTGAGTTGAACGGGAAACCAATATTGACCGTCTATTTTTTCGTATTTTTGCTGGATTTTGATGTCAAAAACATGATCACTTTCCATGGGTTCTGCCATGACATTTTCTATGGCCCAGCCGTCTGAAGTAATGGTAATGAACCCTTCCAGTCCTTTGAAGTTACTGTTTTTTCGTGGACGAAAAGAGATCACAAAACTTGTATCACCTGTCTGGCTAAAAAGGCTGTCACGTAGCAGGAAAAAATATTTTTTTTGACAATTATCGCACAAGGGAGAAATGAAGTTTTGGCCGCCAACGTCAATGCTTTGACGGTAAAATGAAAAAGACTGAAATTCGGATGCTATGTAAGAAAATAATGGATTTTTCAATCCTGACATGCGGCTGGCCAATATTTGTTCCGTTGCTTTATCGGGATTTACAAATTGTTTTTTTGTAACCGATTCCATCATAAACAGGTGTTTCTCGTTTAAGAATTTTATGGTTTTAGCCAGTGAAGATGTATCCGAAAATTCAGTTGTGGTATCCGTTTCAGCAAGTTTTCTCAGGCTGTCAACTTCCATGGTAATGTAAAATTTGCTGTATGATGTATATGAATAGGTATCCAGATTATGCGGGGCATGTTTATCACGCATGTTTATCGCGCCTTTTATGATGCGATGTGCCGGGTTTTTCCCGGGCAATACAGTTACCTCTTCCAGGCTGTATGTTTTTGGGACCATTGAAACTTCTAAAAAAGTGTTGCCATCGGGAATTTCTATATATTTATCTTTATAGCCAACAAAACTGCATTTAATAAACTCAGGATCATGGGTTGCCGGAATAACAAAATATCCGTCAACATCCGTGGTAGTCCCATATCTCTCTTCATTATATACAACATTCACAAAAGCAAGTGGTTTGCCTGTTTCAGCATCCGTAATGCGACCTTTCAAAGCATCCTGTGCTGACCCAAAAACCGGCAGGAACAATAACATCAACAATGCCAGCCTGTATTTATTTAAATTTTCCACTTTTCAGCATGTTTATTTCACTTGGTTCAAGTTTTCTGTACTTGCCACGAGGAAGGTTCTTTTTTGTCAATCCGGCAAAATACACACGGTCAAGTTTTTTTACCTTATAATTAAGATGTGCAAAAATACGTCGTACAATGCGGTTTTTGCCGGAATGTATCTCAATACCAATCTCTGTTTTGGAATCATCAACATATGCCAGGGCATCTGCCTGAATAAAACCGTCTTCCAGTTCAATTCCATGATTTATAGCTTCCATATCCTGCTTTGTAAGAGGCTTGTCAAGTCCTGCATGGTATATTTTTTTCTTGTTGTATTTGGGGTGCAAAAGCCGTTGTGTCAGGTCTCCGTCGTTGGTCAACAACAGTAGCCCGGTGCTGTTTCTGTCCAGCCTGCCAACAGGATACACCCTTTCGGTGACAGCATGTTTTATAAGGTCAAATACCGTGCGCCTGCCTTCCGGATCATCCATGGTAGTAACTACATCCTTGGGTTTATTAAGTAAAATATAAACATTTTTTTCACCCCGAATTACCTGGCCATTAAATTCAACTTTTGCATCCGGTGGTATTTTTTCGCCCAGGGTTTTCACCACCTTTCCGTTCACTCTAACATGCCCGTCAGCAATGTGCTTATCTGCCTCACGCCGTGAACATACTCCCGCATTGGATAAATATTTATTCAGTCGAATACTTGCCGGCTTTTCTGAATTGAAACCTTGTTTTTTCATACCGTGCAAATCTAAGTAAATTCATGAAAATGAACAGGCATTATGTAAACATAATACCTTAAATCAAAAAAAATATTGTAACTTTTCACCGTTTAATTCGTTACACCATTGATTTATGACGACAAAGGAGTACAACGATAGTGTGGAAGAGTACGCTGACAACGTATATAGGTTCATTTTGAGCAACCTGAAGAATGAAGAATTGTCGCGTGACATTGTACAGGACAGCTATGAACGATTATGGATGAACCATGGAAAAGTAGATGCAAAAAAAGTACGCTCCTATTTATTTACAACAGCGCACAACCGCATGATCGATATGATAAGAAAAGCTAAACATACTCAACAAATGGAAGAAACATCTGAAATGTCATCCACTTATCATGATGATCAATACAGTGATTTGAATGAAGTGCTGAAAACAGCCCTTAACGATTTAAATGAAACACAACGTTCGGTGTTGCTGCTCAGGGACTATGAAAGCTACTCGTACAGGGAGATTTCGGAAATCACAGGCTTAACAGAATCTCAGGTGAAAGTATATATTTACAGGGCAAGGTCAGCAATGAAAGAAAAAATTGGAAGCATTGAGGCCATTATATAATATAAGGTATTATGACAACAATAAACAAACATAACTACGAAGCATACCTGCTGGATTTCATGGAAGGCAATCTGAGTGCAAAAGATGCAAAAGCACTTGAGGCGTTTTTACATGACAATCCGCAACTGGATGCCGATATATTTGACACCTCTGGTTTAAAACTGAATCCACATGAAAACCTGCATTATAACCGTAAAAATACATTAAAACGTGATGAAGAAATGCCGGAATTCAATCAACGGGAAAAATTGCTTATTGGATTGGCTGAAAACGATTTGAATGAAACAGAAAAACAACATGCAGAAACGTTGCTATCTTCTGATCCATCAGCCATTGAAGATTATAAATTATACCGTAGATCAAAACTTCAGCCGGACAAAAACATCATTTACCCGGATAAATCAACCCTGAAGAAAAAAAGCCCGCTGATATCCATGAAGCAATTGCAATATATTGCTGTTGCTGCTGTCATCACTGGGCTGCTGGTTGTGGGGATGCTTCAGCTGAACATTCTCAACACAAACCACACGCTCAACTCAAACCAGATTGCACAGGATAACATGATTTTGTTTGATGCAGAAAAAACCACCCGGCCTGAAACCGATATATCAAAGCTGAATCCCGGGGCATCCATGCAAACCACAATTGCATATCAAAACCTACCTGTTGCCGTTAGAAACAACAACCCTTCACAAACTACGGATAAGAGAACAACAGTAATAAAAACAGAACAATTACCCCGTCTGACCGCAGCTACAATTATCCCTGCGACAATAACCAATTACCCTTCTGCAACAATGCATGAACGTGACATCCCTGAATTGTCTCCGGCATTTCCGGCAGGTGATCTTACTTATGTTGACAATCAAGACAACAAGACTCGTTTAAAAATGCCGGACCGCGGACAAATACAGACCCAATTCGATAATATAAAACCCATTGAAAGATTGCGTGAAGCCAAAAATGAACTGATTGCCGGTAATGTAAAAGCCTTTTTTGATTAATTAATGGGAACTTTTAATAATGAGCCCCGTCTAAAAAGCCAAAAAAATAAAAAATGCCACAAAGTCACTAAGACACCAAGATTCACAAAGTTCAGTAACACAACAGATTAAGATTTGTGTTACTTTGTGTCTTCGTGTCTTCGTGGCAAAACAATGCCTTTTTAGACGGGGCTCAATAATAAGAAAACCCTTGTTTTTTGTCAGTTATAAACATACAAAAGGCTTC
>CAZTNS010000153.1:0-6757 GCA_964615585.1 uncultured Bacteroidales bacterium
GCCAACAACAATCCAGTCAAAAGCCATCCCCCACATCATAGAAGGAAAAGACATTATGGGCAGTGCTCAAACAGGCACCGGTAAAACGGCGGCTTTTGCAATACCGATCCTGCAACATCTGCATGAAGAAAAACAGGGGCACAAATCTGCCCGCAAAATCAAAGCGTTGGTCATCACCCCAACACGGGAGCTGGCCATACAAATCGGTGAAAGTTTCACCACCTACGGAAGACACACCAGTGTGAGAAACACAGTGATTTTCGGTGGTGTAAATCAGGGTAAACAAACCACTGCTCTTAAACAAGGCATTGATGTACTGGTAGCCACTCCGGGACGCCTGCTTGATTTAATGAATCAGGGTTTTATCCATCTTCGTGATGTGGAATATTTCGTTCTTGATGAAGCCGACCGCATGCTTGACATGGGGTTCATTCATGACATCAGGAAAATCATTGCAAAATTACCGGAAAAAAGGCAATCCCTCTTTTTCTCGGCCACCATGCCCAAAACCATTGTGGAATTATCACGAAAAATCCTCAACAATCCTGTAAAAATTCAGGTGGCAGCACAATCATCCACGGCAGAAACAATACAACAATACCTGTATTATACCAATAAACCTGACAAAAAAGATTTGCTATTTCATATCCTGAAAAACCAGGACATACGGCAGGTTTTGTTATTTTCCCGTACCAAGCATGGAGCAGATAAAATAGCCCGTAACCTGCACAGGGAAAAAATCAAAGCAGCCGCCATACATGGAAACAAAAGCCAGAATCAGAGACAAAAAGCCCTGGAGCAATTCAAGGCCGGTAAAATACGTGTATTGGTAGCCACCGATATCGCAGCCCGCGGCATTGACATTGACAAATTGGAATACGTCATCAATTACGACATCCCAAATGAATCGGAAACCTACGTCCATCGCATTGGCAGGTCGGGAAGAGCAGGGGAAGACGGCACTGCCATCTCCTTGTGTGAACCCGAAGAAAATGGATACATCAAAGACATTGAGAAACTCATCCAACAAAAAATAATGCCGGCACGCGAAAATCCCTTACCACAAACCGACAAGCCAATGACAGCCAGGGAAAAATCTGAATTTGAGAAAGAAAAAAACCGTCGAAAACAGCAATTTTTTGCATCCCGGAATCAAAACAAACAAAGGCACGGTTATAGAAATAGCAGACACTAGGCTCTTATTTCGTAACTTTTACCAACATGTTGTTCAGGCTTGACCTGAAAAAAACATGGTGTCTCAGTTACTTTTTAATGATCTGCTTATGGATGGTACTGTTATCCGTTGTGATCCGGACATAATACATCCCGGCTGTCATGTCTTCCAAATTCAACCGGTGGGTTGTATAATCATCCGCAGGGGTGATTGTTTCTTTCAAAACCAATTTTCCGGGATTGTCGAACACATTGATAATAACCTTTTGGTTTTCTAAGTTTTCCATAATGACAAACAAATCTGTATGAAAAGGATTTGGGTATAATTTGATTGCAGTTGCAGTTTCCTGATTGGCGACACAATTAACCTGAACGGGTGCAAATGTGGTCGTTTCGCCATTAAAGTCAATCTGTTTCAGCCGGTAATAGTTTATACCTTCAAATGGTTGTTTATCTTCTGCTGAATAATGGTTAACCTGGTTTGAATTTCCGGCACCCGGTACGCTAACAATTTTTGTCCAGTTATTACCATCCTGGCTTCTTCGTTCAACAATAAAATGATCATTGTTTATTTCGCTGGCCGTTGTCCATGATAAGGTAACGGCATCTGTCTGACAATTTGCATTAAAATCCAAAAGCTCAACAGGAAGTGTTGTGTCATCGTCTTTGCTGGCAAGGCCTACGTATTTTTCTTCGCCTTTTGTGCTGCTGAATGGTATTGTCCCGGAAATTGAGCCATTGGTAGTACCGCTGGTTTCTATGGCTATGTTGCTGCCCTCTTTCCATTTGTCATCATTGTTGTCCCAGTGAGCGATGGTAAGATACCGGCTTAAATCCGACTCACAAATATCGTGTGTGGTGCATGGATCATTGTTTTTCCAATGTAATTCAACATCAATATTTTCACTGGCATTGACAAGCCAGAATTCCCTGTCAGAAACACTTACAAGCGGAGCCTGGTGTGTCCACACATGATACCACCATTCCGGCATCGAAACCCCACCATCCTCGTTATCAAATACGTATTTTACATTGACAGTGGTTGATACCTGTGGATTGATATCAACAGGTGACCATATTGTATAGGTTTGTTCGCCATCGCCGATATCCCTGGTATTGACATCCCCGGCAGGAAACGTAAAGGCTGATGAAAAATTTTGTTTTGTTATCTTTCCGTCAACAAAACTGTTGGCGTTTCCATCATTGGATGTAGCCCCTGATGCAAAAATCACGGTATTGCTATTGGCATCAACGATCCCATTGGTGAAGCTTGCGCTGTTGTCTATGGTCAGGTCATCATTCAAAATGATGTCTGCGTTTCCGGCATTGGAGTTGTTAAATGTAACATCATAAAAGTTGTCACTACCTGACGTAATGTTTTGTACAGTGCTGCCATCAAATGTAACATGGCTTGTTCCTGCGTTGAAAGTCCCGTTGTTGGTAAAATCACCAGATACATTCAGTGTATTGTCATTCGTTATGGATAAGCTCATTCCGTTTTCAATGGTCAGGCCATTAACACTGGCATTGCCAGATTCAATTTCCGCAACATTCTCTGCTTCAGAAAAGAGTACCACATCATCACTTGCACCGGGAACAGTGCCACACCAGTTAGCATCTGTATGCCAGTCACTGTTAGTGCTGCCCATCCAGGTACCGTCTTCTTTCACTGTGACGGTAACATCATCACTGGATGTACAATCACCGGAGCTTGTTTCCAGGGTATAAACGGTTGTTTCTGTGGGTGATGCGTCGGGGTCTTCTGCATCTGAGGAAAATCCTGACGGATCAGATGACCATGAAAATACCGGCCTTTCGGTACTGACAACACTGAAATTATCAATCCCCCAGTTACCATTACCACCATCACCATCGGTTACCCTATGGAATGCAATGATGACATTGTCATCACCTTCACTCAGATAAGAATCTAGAGAAAAGGAAAAAGTGCCCCAATCTTCGCCGGTATCATAAACAAAATCAGGGTAATCATGAGGCATATCTGCTATTTCTGTCCATGTGCTACCACCGTCAGTGGAAATTTTGACATAATCATGCTCAACATCGGTAAAAATTCCGTCATTGGCTCCCATGAAAAAAGAAGTAAATTCAATGCTTCCACTGCCTTTTGGAAATTCCAGCGTGGGGGTTTTTATCCAGGCATCCTGTTCTGTAGAAGTTGTCTGTATGTACGCTCGGGATGAATGATTGCTTCCCTGTATTATGCCAGTGCCAGTGTAATCGTTATCAACCCACCATTCAAAAACGCCTTCATCAACGTTCCAGGTATCAGGAAAACTCCCATCTTCAAAATCTTCCTGGATCAAATAATTATCAATATCATCGGCACTGCCGTTGAGTTGAGTGGTGGTACCATTACAAATGTTACAATCAGTGCCGGCAGATACATTGGCCGGGCTTTCACGCACTTCAACAAGGCAACTTGCGGGATCCCCCCACACATCTTCACTTGAACTGTATGCCCGGATGTAATATATGCCTGAGGCGCTTACATCATAAGTTTCTCCTGAATTTGCCGTACTTGTTCCATCAACAGCCGTTTGCCAATACCATTCTTCTCCTGATAATGGAGATCCACTTCTTGTAATTGTTACAGTTCCACACTGTGGGGAATTGGATGTAGGGGTGCCCGGGATACTAACTGTATTGGTTGTGAAACTTTTTTCAGATCCATAAGCTGTCCCCTCCCCATTGGTGGCATAAGCCTTCACATAATAGGTGGTACCGGCATCTAAACCAGTTAGCGAACTTGTAAAGCTGCCCGTGCCCGAACCATCTGTTGTTGTATTATCATTGATGTCAGGGCTTCCTGCTGTGTTCCAGCATACCCCTCTGGCACTAACAGTGCAATCCCCATCTCCATCATCTGTTACCTCACCGCCGCTTTCTGCTGAATTGAGGGTTATTGATGATATATCATTTGTTGTTACAGTGGGACTGGAACTGCAAGGGGGTTCATCTGTTGTGAAACTTTTTGGATCTCCATAATCTGTCCCATTATCATTGGTTGCATAAGCCCTTACATAATAAGTAGTATTGGCATCTAAACCGGTTAGCGAACTTGTATAACTACCAGTGCCCGAGCCATCTGTAGTTTTATTGTCTCCGGTATCCGGGCTTCCTGTTTTGTTCCAGCATACCCCTCTGGCGCTTACCGAACAATTTCCCGTTCCGGCATCTGTTACCTCACCACCGCTTTCTGCCGAATTGTCGTCTATTGAAGATATATCGCTTGTGGTAACAGTTGGATTGCTGCTGCAAGCTTCTTCTGTGGTAAAACTCTTCTCCGTTCCATATACTGTACCATTGTTGTTAGTTGCATAGGCTCTAACATAATAAGTGGTATTATCATTTAATTCTGTTATTGAACTTGTAAAACTCCCGGTACCAGAACCATCTGTAGTTTTATTATCACTGATAGTTGGGGAGGAGCTTTCGCTCCAGCATACACCTCTTGCGCTTACCGTACAACCTCCTGTTCCGGCATCTGTTACCTCACCACCGCTTTCTGCAGAATTGGTGGTTATTGAAGAGACACTGCTTGTAGTGACACTGGGAATGCTGCTGCAGGCTTCATCATCAATAACGAAATCATCCAGGTATAAATAGTATTGGAAATCAGATGTATATTTAACAGCAATATACTTTACATTGGCATCTATTTCCAATGTATATTCCTGCCATGAAGTAGAGGCATCCGATACTTCTGTTTCCCATGAGAAATCATTGTTAACATCAGTTCCGGTTGTGGAGATTCCCACCTTATATGTTTCAGTCTGACCATCCCCTGAACGTTTGTAATAGAAACTGAGTTCTTTACTTGAGCTCATGTCAAGCTCAGGGGAAATAAGAAACTGTTCATAACTATCACTATCATTGTTGTACGAAGAAAACCTGAATGATTGTGATCCTGAATTAGCTTCATCTGTACTATGAGTCATGTCATTTTCGGGAGATGCACTTCCATATTCATAGCCCCAGCAATCCAAGGGATAAGGGTCTTCAAACCCCACGCTAAAAGGAAATGATGATACTGCTGCACAGTCGGTTGTTGCATCATCTGTGGTTCCTGTTGAATAATTATCACTACCGTCTTTTGACCAGATTTTGTAATAATATTGTGTGTTGCTGCTAAGCGAAGTGTGACTATGGGAGGTGCTGCTACCTGTGTATATTATTGTGCCACCCCCGGATAATTCATCATCAACACTATATGTGGTGCCATCTGAGGGCGTTCCAAATGAACTGCTGCTGTTGTATGCCAGCAATACATCATCACTGTCCCCGTTTAATGTCCAGCTTAAACCAATCTGGTTGCTGCCGGATGCTGATGCAGAAAAACCAGAGGGGTTGGCAGGGCCTGAAGGTTCTACCATGGTAAGCTTTATATTTGGGTAATTATAATAACTTCCATCATCGGTAGGGAAACTACCATCATCATTATTATAAATTGCATTGTCGTCATCGTGCGATGATGTATATCGAAACTCAGGCTGGGATGATTCCCACTCCCCATCACGATTCTCATAATAAACAAGCAGGTTATCCGAATTATTATAACCAAATGCATCATCAAGCGTGATGGTATGCCAGCCAGACCCGTCCCATGTTAAATTGCCGTCAAACACCTTCGTTAAGTTTGATGGATCAGGTTTTGATGTACTGGAAAACTCACTGTCACTCTCATGCCCCATGTAAATCTTTTGGTCATTTTTTTGATAACTTGATGGGGTATTGTCAACATAAAAGGCTATCTCAGTGATATCGCCTTCATAATCAATATCTGACTGGGGGTATATCATGGCCGACCACCCATAATCATAATAACCATTAAAAGGCACATTTGATTGCCCTGTAGTACCATCTCCAATCGTTTTATAGGTTTGTGCCAGGCTGCCCATCACCATGAAAACACCCATGGTTAATCCAATTAAATATCGCATAATGTCATTATTTTTTTTTCATTGTGTCAAACGCTTTAATTGCAAATGTAACTAAAAACCACATCACATCCGATTGTAATTTATTATTTTATATCTGTACATATATTTTATATATAGGTAATAATTTATCATATATTCCATTCTTGTTTATCATAAAAACACCCTTTATAGCTTGAATCAAACACCAAACAATGTAAAATTAAGCAAAATTACAGAGCTATCAAAAAAAAGGTTACTCAAAAATTACTCATAATTTCAAATTTGGTCTAAAATCTCCACTCAGCATTTACTTGTTTTCTTGTATGTATCTGGTTGTAAGGTTCTAATGTATGCGTAGTGGAAAACCAGGCATATCTAAAAGTAAAAAGTTAGGTTTAATGTTGTCGGGAGTCGGGAGTTGTGAATACTTCTTCCGACTCCGGTCTTCGGTCTTCCGACTTGTAACCCATCGGTCATTACACAATAGGATTAGGTAAGCAGCCGGTCAATCACAACCCATTAAAATTGAATAATTTTGGCTGCACTCGGCAAAGCTCAAGTAAACTTGGCTCTGCCCTCGTTTCAATAATTGTTGCTATTGAGTGAGAATTATGTATTGGAAAAAATAAACGCTCATCAGT
>CAZTNS010000154.1:0-4131 GCA_964615585.1 uncultured Bacteroidales bacterium
TTTTATCTTGTTTTGGTTACACACCAAACTAACGGAAAAATGAAGCCTTTGTTTAATTTAATCAGCAGGATAAGGAAATGGAAAATGCTGCTGCAAATGAGCTGGTTTTGCCAGGGTTCATTGGTGAATGCTGACAGATACTACGGTTGGCCTTGCCCCTGAGAAAATTTCGATGGTGAAGCGGTAATATGCAAAAAAAAGCTCCCACCGAAGCGGGAGCAAAGTTTTTACAACTACGGCATATAGCCTTATTGTGATAAGATGTAATTGTGAGCAAACATAAGTAATACTTTGTTAAAATCCAAATATTTTATTACTTTTCGCAAACAATTACAAATAAATCATAATAATCATGGCAAAAACACTTGGACTAGACTTAGGTACAAACAGCATTGGATGGGCTGTAGTGGATTCAGAACAACAGTTACTAATTGACTCCGGCGTTAGGATATTTCCTATGGGGGTTGTTGACATTAATCAGGGCGAGGACCGGGAAATGTCAAAAAATGCGACACGCACAATTGACAGGCAAACCAGACGGCAGGTACAAAGAAAGCGCATCCGGAAGGTGAAACTTCTTGAAGTTTTGATAGAAAATGGAATGTGTCCCTTGGAAAAAGCGGCAGTTGATAAGTGGTGGAAATGGAATAAATACGAAAAAACGGAAGGACGAAAATTTCCGGATAGTGCTGAATTCAGGGAATGGTTACAACTTAATCCATATGAACTGCGTGCTCGTGGTGTTAATGGTGAGCTGACACGTCATGAACTCGGACGTGTGTTGTACCATATGATTCAACGCCGCGGTTTTGTCAGTACGAGAAAAGAATCTGATGATAAAAGTGCCATTTATAAGGGGAATGATGAAATGAAAGGAATCATCGATACCAAAAATGCACTAAACGGCAAGACATTGGGGGAATACCTGAATGAAATCAAGCAGGATGAGAATAAAGAATTTCATTTTATCCAGGATGATGAAGGAAATACATTAAAGCCAAGAGGCCGGTACACACTCAGGGCAATGTATGTTGATGAGTTTGAACGTATATGGCAAAAACAGGAAAGCCACTTAGGGTTGGATACGGTGAAGAAAGAGAAAAAGAAGGTGGTATTCCTGAATGGCAGTAAAGACAGAAACCGAAACAGGAAGCGCATTGATTACCTGAAAAATAACCGGGATAAAGTAGAAGTTGAAGAAATTCAAATCAATAAAGATGGCAGTGACAAAGTATTAACTAAAGTAACTTCCTATGAAAACATTCCATTGCATGATTACCTTGGAGGTAAAATTTGGTATGATGATGATGGAAATGTTCGTTTTGATAATGCAGACAGCGTGATGTTTTATCAGCGTCCGCTCAGGTCACAAAAATCACTACTGGGCAAATGCAGGTATGAGCCCAACAAAACACCGGCTTCTGTCTCTCATCCGGATTTTGAAAAATTCAGGATCTGGCAGTTTGTCAATACCATTCGTTTGAGTGGCAATCGAAAATTGCCATTGGAGCAGCGCAAAGAGTTTGTTAATTACCTAATGAAGCAAAAAACATCGATAAAATTTGACAAACTCATCAAGCAGTATAAGCTTACACTGGAAACATTTAATTATGAGGATGATAAAAGCATACCACCGGCACCGGCAAATGCGTACTTGAGACCACTTTTTGCGGCAGATGCCTGGGAAGAGCATTATCATGAAATCTGGCATAATTTTTATTTCTATGATGACAATGAGCGGCTTCACGAGAAACTGAAAAATACAGAAAAATATAAATTAAAGAAGGATGTCAATATTGAAGCTATAGAAAAGATTAAACTCAAAACAGATGATTACGCATCCCTTTCATTAAAAGCCATTCGTAACATTTTGCCATTTTTGGAATTGGGCTATGAATACAATGAAGCTGTATTGCTGGGTGGCGTGATGAATGCTTTTAATTATGATCAGCAGGATGATCAGCCACGATGGGAGCGTATTTCAGAATCACATAAAGAGATTATTGATAACCTTATCCGTATCAACCGTGAAAAAGGTAATAAAGAAGGAGAGGCCATTGAGAAAATTAAGGCCTGGTTATCCGATCCGGAAAATAATTTTGGTTTTAAGGAAAATTCTGACGCACTTAAGAAACTGTATCACCATTCACAGGAAATTGAGAAAAGAGAACTTGACAATAAAATTTCCGAAATTGAAAACCTGAGAAATCCTGTGGTCCAAAGAGCTGTGCAGGAGATGCGCAGACTTGTAAATAAGTTGATGGATGAATATGGCCGATTTGATCGGATTGCCGTAGAAATGGGCAGGGAGCTCAAACAAAATAAGAAGCGCAGGAATGAGACCCAACGAAAAATTCAGGATAATGAAAAGGATAACATTGCAGCCAGAGAGAAACTGACAGAATACGGTTTGAGGCATTCCCGTGAGAATATTCACAAGTATCTGCTATTTGAGGAAATCCAAAACAAGGCCGGAAAAGTGGTTTGCCCGTATAGCGGTAGAGGCTTTAATGTGAGCGATTTGCTGGGTAATGAAAATAAAGTACAGATTGAACATATCATACCACGATCAAAATCTCAGAATGATAGTTTTGCTAATAAAACATTGTGCGATGCTTATTTCAATCAGCAAAAAGGCGAATTGACACCTTATGAGTTTTATCAGAAAAACAGTGATCCTAAATTATGGGGAGCAGAATCATGGGACGACATTGAGCAAAGGGCATACCGTTTGCTTCCGTTCCAAAAGGCGAGAAGATTTACCAATAAGAAAAAAGACTGGGACCAGGAGGAATTTGTTTCCAGACAATTGAATGATGACCGGTACATCAGTAAAAAAACAAAAGAAATTCTTACTGAAGTATGTGATGATGTTGTGATGATGCCGGGTGCAGTAACAGCAGATTTACGACGATTGTGGGGGCTGAATAATGTACTGCAACCAAATTACAATTTCGAACACCAGCCATCTGTTGTGGATGAAAAAAATGCATTGCCACACTGGGCCGTGCTTAATGAGAAAAAAGAGATTACAAAAATGTATCCGCAGATAAATCCCCGCCCGGATGTTGCCGCAGAAGAAATGTGTCTGACAGGATATGTAGATAAAGGAAAGTTCGAGATAAAAGAACTTCAATTGAAACTTGATGCACCCGAAGATATAAAACCGGGTAAATACTATGCTAAGATTGCTGTAAACGGACCCCAAAAATTGACAAAACGCTATGTTGACCGGCCGGAAGCCGGCGAAAATGAGCTCGTACTACGTGGGAAGGTAAGCAAAAAGAAGTTTTCCCATGATAGCCTTAAGAGAAAACCACAGGCCAATGTAGAGGATGGGTTTTATTATGCAAAATTTAAAGTAGAAAAAACAAAATTCGAATTGCCCGAAACCAATGCCAAGCCTGAAAACAACAACGGAATTGTTTTATATGGAAATGTGAAAGATGGTGTTTTTTCGTCCTATGTGTTTACCTGCAAAACAAATCTGGAAAATGGAAAATACTGGGCATTGCTTGATCTTGACTTTGAAAATACAGAATTTATCCCTACCGAAAATGATAAACCAACCGTAAAAAGCAGCGAGCTTATTGTACTTGGTGATGTAAACGATGAACAAGAGTTTACTCCGGTAGCGGATGCAGCTTATAACACAACAGTTGATGCTGAACCGGGCAGGTACTGGGCTGTGTTTGAGTTGCGAGATAAGCAGGCTGAATATAAAAGAGTTGAAAATGAAGCTCCTAAAACGGAAAAAGATGAAAGTCTGATTGAAGGAAAAGTCTGGGTACATGATGACGTAATACGCTTTGATCCCAAAAAGAACCGTGATGACCACAGACACCACGCTGTGGATGCCATTGTGATTGCCTTAACCGAACGTAATATCGTCAATAAAATCAACTGGTTTAATGCCAATGTTGATGAAAAACGCAGAAATAATTACCATGAAAAACCCAGCTTTGATGATCCCTGGAATGGTTTTAGAAAGGATGTGCAGGAACAGGTAGATAAAATCCTCGTGTCACATCACCGCGATAATCCCGTGCTGAAAAAAGTAAGAAAGAAAATTCGCAAAAATGGCAAAACACACATTAGTGAAGGCTATGCGGTGCGTGGACAATTGCATAA
>CAZTNS010000154.1:4231-6751 GCA_964615585.1 uncultured Bacteroidales bacterium
GCTGCAGAAAAGCAAATAAAAGAAAAAACAGCTTATGCGCCTCCGGCAAAAGCAGAGGAAGTTATAACCACCCTTGAAGAAAATGATATGTTCCTGATTGGTCTGTCAGATGATGAATTGCAAAGTCTTGACTGGGAGAATGAACAGGATCACCTGAGTAATTACCTCTACAGGGTTCAGAAGATTTCATCCATGTACTATACATTCAGGCATCATTTAAGTGCGAACTTGCAAGACCCCAAATCAGAAAAAAGTATTAGAAGTTTTAAAGCCTGGGAGCGTGAAAACCCGGTAAAAGTAAAGGTTGGTATAGATGGTAAAATAGAACCGGTAAAATAGAAAAAAACACCTTTTCCAAAGTTCAAACCTTTGGAAAAGGTAATTTCTTTTTAAAAAACATTCAAGTATGGACCCATTACAGTCAGAACGGTACTACCATATTTACAACCATGGCAATGCGCGGGATGAAATTTTCCTCGAGCCTGAAAATTACAGGTTTTTCATGGAAAAATACAGGCAGCATGTTTTACCTGTTGTCAATACCTACGCATACTGTCTGATGCCAAATCATTTTCATTTTTTTGTCCGCATTAAAAGCCTTGACGAGTACTTATCAGCATCCGAGGATGAGAAATTTTGCGGATTTCTAAAGCGCAGTAAGGTTTATCGGGAAATCAGCTTTACGAAAGTTCAAAACTTTCGTAAAGCTTTCGATCGTAAAACCGCTGGTATTCTGGAAACTGCCTGGCTTGCTTTTGTGTCAAAGCAGTACGCAAATTTCTTTAGCAGCTATACGCAGGCGTTCAATAAAATGTATGAACGAAAAGGTGCTCTTTTTCTTGGGTCGTTTAAACGACGGATGGTCAAATCCTCAGAATTCAGAAATCTGTTACTGTACATCCTTTGCAATCCTGTACATCATGGATTTGTCAGCAATGCGTATCAATGGAAATACAATGAACCCAAAAACCATAATCCTGTATTTTCTGATCTGGATTTAACAATGCTCCGTGATTGCTTTGCCAGTGAAGAAGAATTGGAGTACGCCATCCTGAACAATAAATACACGGAAATAAACGAAGAATACATATGTTAAAACGCAGTTTGTTTTTTTCGCAGCCATGGCGCTTGTCATACAAAAACAAGCAGCTTGTTGCCACCAATAAAGAAGACGGGGAAATTAAGACAGTACCTGTTGAAGACCTGGCTTTCATTGTGCTGGATCATCAGCGCATCAGTATGAGTATGCCGCTAACCGAAGCGCTTGTAGACAACAATGTCGCTGTTGTGTATTGCAATGCAAAACACCACCCGCAGTCAATGTTGCTGAACCTCGACGGTCATCATCTGCAAAATGAAATGTTTCGGCAGCAAATTAATGCCAGTCAGCCGCTGAAAAAGAATCTATGGAAGCAAACCATTGAAGCAAAGATCAGAAATCAGGCCATGTTGTTAAAGCTGAACGATAGAAAATCCCTTGACGTGAAAAAGCTGGCTTCTGATGTTAAATCTGGAGATGCTGACAACAAAGAAGGTACAGCAGCGCGAATTTACTGGCCTCGTTTGCTCGGGCACGGTTTTTTGCGTGACAGGTACGGCAAAGTTCCCAACAACATGCTGAATTATGGTTACATCATTTTACGCTCAGCCGTCGCCAGGTCACTGGTTGGTTCCGGCCTTTTACCAACCTTAGGCATACACCATCACAGCCGTTACAATGCGTATTGCCTTGCCGATGATATAATGGAACCGTACCGACCTTTTGTAGACCGAGTTGTAATGAAAATGTACCATGAGGATCCGGATGCTGAAATTCTGGAGAAAGAACACAAGGCTGAATTAATAAGCGTGTTGTCGTCGGATGTCATGATGCAGGGAAAGCGCAGACCCTTGATGGTGGCCTTGTCCTATACAACCGCCAGCCTTGCGGGGTGTTTTTCAGGTGATGTTAAGAAAATTAAATATCCGGAATTTGAATTATGAGTCATAATCGTTTAAATGCATATCATATCATGTGGTTGTTTGTGTTTTTTGATCTGCCGGTGCAAAGCAAAAAGGAACGAAAAGCGGCTTCCCGCTTTCGGAAAGATTTGTTGGATGATGGTTTTACCATGATGCAGTTTTCGGTGTACACAAGGCATTGTGCCAGCAAAGAGTCAGCCGAGGTACATTTGAAACGCATCAAGTCCAAAATTCCGGAAAAAGGGGAAGTCAGTATTTTGAAAGTGACCGACAAGCAATATGGTCAGATTGTTAGTTTTTGGGGAAAGAAATCACAGCCCATGCCGGAAGGCCCGAAACAACTGGAAATGTTTTAACCTAATATATTTTATTGTTCTTTGACATTGTGGAAATTTATCACTGTAAAACCAGATAGAAATCGTAAATTTGCCTTCATCAGGCCACTTCATGGTGGTAATCTGTGGTTTTTTAGCATGAGAAACGTACTAAAAACGCCTGATATAGCAGCACACAGAGCCCTATGTTGTGGTTTGATGTAATTTAGTGATAAGGCATTAC
>CAZTNS010000155.1:0-6701 GCA_964615585.1 uncultured Bacteroidales bacterium
GAAAGCGATGCAGTGAGCGGCGTCGAACTGGCTTAAATAACCCAACTTGGGGCAGCGTCCCAGGTAATAAATGGCATATATGCCTTAAGGCTGAAAGCCTTAGATAAAAAAATCCCTGGCTTGCAACTTGTTCGTGAAAGCATAAAAAACGATGCCAACAATGAACGGATAGCAAAAACCGTTTTGTTCATTGATTTTAAAAATTAAGCTTAAATTTTATAGTTCATTTTAAAAATTAGGCCTAAATTTTAACATATAATTGGATAATTCAGCATATCTTTGTATTTTTGTTACGATGTACAAACGTGAAATAAGGAATCGGTTCGAAAAGTATCTTAATAATGATAAGATACTCATTATTTATGGCCCCAGGCAGACAGGGAAAACCACATTCATTAAATCATTTCTTAAAAATTATGACAATGCAACAGTTTTGAATTGTGAAGAACCTGAAATTTACGATATTTTGGTTTCCGGGAAAACAGAAACCATTAAGATGCTATTTGGGTCGTATAATATTGTTGCCCTGGATGAAGCACAAGTTATCCCTGATATTGGCAGAAAACTTAAATTAATATATGATTCGTCAGAATTTGACTGTAAAATAATTGCAACAGGCTCAAGTAGTTTTGAATTATCCGGCAAGCTGCAGGAAGCACTTACAGGAAGAAATCTAAAATTTAATATTTATCCCTTGTCATATTCTGAAATTATCAAAAAACATGATTGGCTTTGGTGGAGGAAAAAGCGCGATGAAATTTTGATTTATGGGACTTATCCCGGAATTATCGATTTACCTGTAACTGAAAAGAAAACTTATATTAATGCACTTGCAAGTGATTATTTGTTTCGGGATATTATGAATTTTGAAAATATTAAGAGTTCTGATGTCCTCAAAAAATTATTGAAGGCATTGGCATGGCAAGTTGGTTCTCAAGTTTCTTATAATGAGTTATCACAAATGGTAGGCGTTTCTCAACCTACGGTTGTGAAATACCTTGATCTGCTTGAAAAAAGTTTTATTGTTTTCAAATTGGGTGCTTTCAGTAAAAACCTAAGAAACGAGTTGAAAAAGAGTTATAAATATTACTTTATTGATAATGGCATCCGCAATTCTGTAATAAATAATTTTTCTCCGCTTAATATGCGTGATGATGCCGGCAGCTTGTGGGAAAATTATTGTGTATCCGAAAGGATGAAATATATTAAGTATAATGATCCATTCAGAGAGTTGTTTTTTTGGCGAACTTACGATGGTGCAGAAATTGATTTGATAGAACATGTTGATGGAAGCATGTTTACATTTGAATTTAAGTTTGGCACAAATAAAAAACAGCATATTCCCAAGAGTTTTGTTGAAGCGTATAAACCAAAACAATCCAAAACAATTACTCCCGAAAATATTCACGAGTTGTTTTCAGACTTTTCGCATAAAAAAAAGTAGCATTATCGTCGCTCAAACCAATACTGACGCTACAGTAGTTTAAGCATAAGAAAAAAAAGGTCTCTAAGCCTGACAGCTGAGAAACTGCTTAACCCCGGCCTTCAGGTCGGGGTAAGCAAGTGAATAGTAGAAAAATGGGCTTTAGCCCTGATTGGCATGCTTCCACGCTGCCGGCAGCAAGCGGTACAGTTGCCATGCGGTATAGCCGCAAATGATTCCAAGCAGCGCACCTCCAAGGATGTCGAAAGGATAGTGCACCCCGAGATAAATCCGGGAAAAGGAAACCACAGCAGCCCATATAAAAATGGCAATGACGTACCACCGTTTTTTGATTAATAACGAACTGATCGTGGCCAGACCAAAGGTATTGGCTGCGTGGGACGACACAAAACCATATAAGCCCCCGCGGTAATCGTTAACGGTATGTATCAAATGCTGTATGTCCTGGTTGTGTGTGGGGCGGTAGCGTTCAAACACTTCCTTGAACCCATGCACTGAAATCTGGTCTGTCAGCCCGAATGTAAGTATCATGGCAGCAACCCAGAAAATGCTGCGCCAACCGGCCAGGCGGACGCTAAAAATCATGATAAACACATACAATGGTATCCACACGTATTTATCACTCAAAAACCACATGATGCTGTCTGCCATGTGGTTGTTCATGTGGTTGAAAAACAGCAGCAGGTGGCGGTCCAGCATTTCGAGGAATTCTATCATCGATTCAGTATTTTCCAGATTTTGTCTTTCATTTCATCAATGCCTGATTGTGTCACGGATGAGATAAACACATGATGGACATCGGGTATTTCGCTGCTCAGCATGTTTTTAAGCTCGTCGTCAATCAAGTCAGTTTTTGTGATAGCCAGCAAGCGGTTTTTGTCAAGCAGTTCGGGATTGTGTTTTTTCAACTCATTCAGCAACACATTGTATTCTTTTGAAATATTGCCGGTGTCAGCGGGCACCATGAACAACAAAATTGAATTGCGTTCGATGTGCCTGAGGAAGCGAAGCCCCAGTCCTTTTCCTTCGGCAGCACCTTCGATGATGCCGGGTATGTCGGCCATGACAAAAGATTTGCCATCACGGTACGCTACGATGCCCAGGTTAGGCGTGAGGGTGGTAAATGGATAATCTGCCACCTTTGGTTTTGCTGCCGAGATGGTAGCCAGCAGGGTAGATTTTCCTGCGTTGGGAAACCCCACAAGCCCGACGTCTGCTAGCACCTTAAGTTCAAGAATGACCCATGCTTCCTGTGCGGGGATGCCTGGTTGAGCGTAGCGTGGTGTCCTGTTGGTGCTGGATTTGAAATGTGTATTCCCGAGGCCGCCTTTGCCACCTTCAAGCAAAAGTTCTTCCTGGCCGTCTTCCATAATTTCAAGGAGTTTTTCTCCTGTTTCAGCGTGCCTGGCAATGGTGCCCGGTGGTACTTCAATGATTACATCTTTTCCTGCAGCACCGGATTTTTGAGCCGAACCACCGGGTTCGCCGTTGCCGGCAAAATGGTGTTTGTTGTATTTCAAATGCAGCAAGGTCCAGCGGTGTTTTGAGCCTTTTAAGATGATGTGCCCGCCACGGCCACCGTCACCACCGTCAGGGCCGCCTTTTGGTTCAAATTTTTCACGGCGAAAATGCCGGGATCCGGCACCTCCTTTTCCGGAGCGGCAGAAAACTTTTACATAGTCAATGAAATTGGGATTGCTCATCGTTTATCGTATATCCTTAAATGCCTTGATAATTCTTTGATTGAGTTGTTTATTCAGGGTGTCTGAATCCTGGCTGCCATCGTAATACTCAATTTTCCCCTGGCGCTTGTAATATTCAATCACAGACTTTGTTTTTTTCTCCCACACTTCCAGTCGGTGAATGATGGTGTCTGTGTCTTTGTCATATACCCTGGCTTTGTTGGTTTTTGCCCTGGCATTCAAGCGTTTTATGGAACTTAGAGTGGGGGCGTCAATATGCATAACCAGCGATACTTCAGAATCATAACGCTTTAAAAGGCCATCAAGAATATATGCCTGCACCAGGTTGCTGGGAAAACCCTTGATGATAAAACCGCGAAAATCTTTGTTGTGTGCTGAGATGTTTCTTTCTATCAACCTAATGGCAATGTCATCGGGAACAATGTCCCCGCTGTTTAGGTATTTTTGTGCCCGTTTACCGATGATTGTGTCTTTGGCAATTTCATCGCGTATCAATGCTCCTGTGCTGATGTACATTAATTTGTGCTTTTTAGCAAGTATTTTGGCCTGTGTTCCTTTGCCTGCTCCGGGAGGGCCAAACAATACGATGTTGAGCCAGGTTTGCGATAAGGCTTTTTCAATCGCTTTGCACAATCGTTTGAAAACAACGTCAATTTCCCCTGTGCCGTCAATCTGTATGTATTTTCCCTGTTCTTTGTAGAATTCAATGACGGGAATGGTCTTTTTCTCGTATTCTTTAAACCGGTTTTTGATGATCTCTTCTTTGTCATCTGAACGGTTTTCTTCTCCTGACCGTTTTTTCATTCGCCTCATAAGTTCCTCTTTAGGCACTTCAAGGCTGAGCATGCAGGTAAGTTTGGAGTTCATTTTCAACAACAATCCCTCAAGGATATATGCCTGGGCGTATGTCCTGGGAAAGCCGTCGAATAAAATACCTCTGGCATCAAGGTTGGTTTTTATGCGCTCCTCAATGATCTGAACGATGATCTCATCGGAAACCAGTTCGCCGCGGTCAATGATTGCTTTGGCTTCTTTTCCCAGTTTGGTTCCTTCTTTGATTTCTTCACGAAGAATATCCCCTGTGGAAATATAGGCCAGCTTATATTTCTCCGCCAGCATTTTAGCTTGTGTTCCTTTTCCGGCACCCGGAGGGCCAAATATCGCAATGTTTATCATTGTAGTTTTTTTATTGTTGCTTATATGTCAAAAATAATAATAATTTTCTTTCAACTCAACATAATTCTTAACTAAACAACCGGAAGACCGAAGACCGAAGTTGGAAGTATGATGATATCATGTTAATTAATCATTTTTCCAGCGTCTGTCTTTGGACATCGGACAGATGATTATCTTATCTGGTAAATATGTCTCAAATTCCGTCCCAGGCCATTGTAATCAAGACCGTATCCCACAATGAATTTATCCGGGATATCAAAACCTGTGTAATCAATGGAGAAATCTTTCTGAAATGCATCCGGTTTGAACAAGAGGGTGGCGATTTTTACCTCAGAAGGGTTATGCGCTTTTAATTGACTAATGATATGCTCCATCGTAATGCCTGTGTCAATGATATCTTCAAGTATAATGACAGTTTTTCCTTTGATGTCTTCATTCAGCCCTATCAATTGCCGTATTTTTCCGGTGCTTTGAGTGCCCTGGTAGGATGCCAGTTTTAAAAATGAAATCCGGCAATTTATTTCCAGTTGTTTGAACAGATCGGAAGCAAACATAAAGCAGCCATTCAGTATGCCAACAAATACAATTTCTTTTCCCTGGTATGTTTTATTGATCTGTTCAGCAAGTTCTGAAACCCGCTTATTTATCTCATTCTCTGTCAGATAAATTTTAAAAGCTTTATCCTGTAATTGAATCTTTTCCATGTTAGTCATTTTGCAACGAAGATAAACATTTAGTGCTTTATTAAAAAGGTTCTGTCACTTTTTGGTGAAAAATTCAAAATAACAATCCCCATACCCCGTACTTTTCTGCCTCTGGAGACCAATACCTTATTTTGAACCTTCCGATTGGTTACAAATGATCTGTTTAAAGCAGGATTGAACAAAATTTGTTTTTTCTTTGTTAAAGCATAAACAAAAATCAGGACAATGAAGGATAACAGAATTATTAAACTGACAGATCATGTAAGCTGGGTTGGTGTGCTTGACCGTGATATTGAAACTTTTGATGTTGTAATGAAAACGGAATATGGAACCACTTACAATTCTTTTTTCATTAATGCAGAGAAAAAAACGTTGATAGAGACAGCAAAAGAAAAATTCTGGGATGTATATAAAGCAAAACTGGAGCAGGTCACCGATATTTCAGAACTGGAATATATCGTGCTCAATCACACAGAGCCGGATCACTCAGGTTCATTGAAGCATTTATTGAAACTTGCCCCCAACGCTACGGTTATAGGCACAGGTCAGGCCATAAAATACCTGAAAGAAATGCTTGGCGATGAGTTTAAGCACAAGGTGGTAAAAGGTGGTGATTCCCTTGACCTCGGCGATAAAACATTGAAATTTATCAGCGCTCCCAACCTGCATTGGCCGGATTCCATGTACACGTGGCTGGATGAAGATAAACTGTTGTTTACATGCGATTCTTTCGGGGCGCATTATTGTTCTGATGAAATGATTGACAGTGAAGTTGATAAGGATGCTTATAAAGACGCTTTCAATTATTATTTTGATGTGATCCTTAAACCGTTCAGCAAATTTATGCTGAAAGCCATTGACAGGATCAAGGATCTGGATATACAAGCGATTGCACCCGGTCACGGGCCAATATTAACATCCGGATGGAAAGACAAAGTGGATAAATCCGCTGCACGTGCACAAGCTTATGTGGATGCCAATGAACACGCAACCCAAAAGGTGTTGATTGCTTATGTTTCTGCTTATGGTTATACCGGGGAGATGGCCGAAAGCATTGCGGAAGGTATCCGTGATCGTGGTATTGATGTTGAAACAGTGGATATTGAGCACATGCTTTCCGGTGACCTGGACAGCAAAATTGTTCAGGCAGATGCCTTGCTTATTGGTTCCCCAACCATCAACCAAAATATTTTATTGCCTGTGTACAAAATGTTTGCCCTCATCAACCCAATACGTGACAAAGGCAAGCAGGCCGCAGCCTTTGGTTCATATGGCTGGAGCGGGGAAGGGGTGAAAATCATCAATCCGGTGTTATCATCACTGAAACTCAAAACACCACTGGAGCCACTGGCCATAAAATTCAGGCCCGATGCTGATAACAAAAAAGAAATTGTTGCGTATGGAAGGCTGTTTGCGGATGCAATGAAAGCATAAATTTTAGTGCTGGTAACTATTTTATCCGAAAATTGATGCCCATGGAGAATGCGATGAGCCTTTCATTGTAAAATATGACGTTGTGATTTGATACTATCTTATTTTTATAATCCAGTACCTTTTTGCTTTTGTGAGGATATAAAACGCTGAATGAGAAGCTCACAGGGTCCATGATTTTTGGCCTGATGTCAATGCCTGCACCGGCGGTAAAACTTCTGAATGTTTCATTCAATGAAGGTT
>CAZTNS010000156.1:0-6641 GCA_964615585.1 uncultured Bacteroidales bacterium
ATCCCACGAAATTTCTACGGGTTATTAATCTGTGTTTTGTGGGATTTAGAGCTTTTATTTCTGCTTCGCTCAGTACAAGTGTGCTTTGATGGTATTTTATTATTTTTTATAATGTACTTATCATTAATGGATTAAAGAGAATTAAAACGAATAATTAAAATCACATAAATTTTTAGCTTTATTCCTGGTTTTCCACTAAGTTTGCAGTAGAACCAATACAGTTAAAAAAAATTCCTGTCTGAGCGTAACAGGCTTGTTTTAAACCACAAAATAATTTTTCAATGTGTATGCTGTGTTGCGATGTGGTTTAATACATTGTTAGATTATGGATATCCTTTTTCACCTTCTCTCATTTTAAGGAACTCAGGTTTTTATTATTTTTACACCATGTTCAGCATCAGACACAGCATATCAAAAATAAAGGATTATGCCTCGCTTGTAAGATTCAACCACAGCATATTTGCTTTGCCATTTGCTCTTACCGGATATTTTCTTGCTATATTGCATTACAATTATCCCTTTGAATGGTCAGATATTGTATTTGTGATCATTTGCATGGTGCTGGCACGTAACACCGCCCTGGGATTCAACCGGTATGCGGATGCAAAGATTGACAAATCCAACCCCAGAACGGCAAGTCGGGAAATCCCGGCAGGAAGAATTAAACCCGTTCATGCGCTGTTATTTATCATAATCAACATGATACTGTTCGTATTTATTACCTGGCATATCAACAGTTTGGTGTTTTTTCTTTCGCCTGTCGCATTGCTAATCATCACGGGCTACTCATTCACAAAACGGTTTACAGGATTATCTCATTATGTGCTCGGACTGGCTTTGGCCATTGCACCAGCAGCGTCTTTTTTGGTGGTAAGTGCCCGTTTTGCCATGCTTCCTGTGTTGCTTTCAGGGATGGTGCTTTTCTGGACTGCCGGTTTCGATATCTTATATGCTTTGCAGGATGAAGATTTCGACAGAAAAAATAAACTTTTCAGTATTCCTGTGTTGCTGGGAAGAAAAAAATCACTTCTTGTTTCTGCCATCACCCACCTTATCAGTATTGGTTTCCTTGTAAGTTTCGGCATTTTTTTGAAGGGCAATTTCATTTTTTGGTTGGGGGCAGTATTGTTTACAGGTTTGCTGATCTATCAACATCTCTTAGTTACCCCCAATGATATTTCAAAAATAAACCTTGCTTTTGGCACGCTCAATGGCATAGCCAGCATTGAATTTGCTGTCTTTACCATTCTTTCAATGATTTGATTATCACATCAAACTGATGTAACAGCAAGAAGCATAAAGCTGACTTTGATAACCATTTTACTACAATTGAAATATACGATTTCATATTGAAAGAGTTCTACCTGCCAGGCGGTGTAGTGCGATGTGTTGATCTCCGTTAGCTATCGGAGCAGAACTGTCTTCGATTAATGCCATAAGCAAAGCATTAACAATTGCTTAGTCTTTATGAAGTCTGACCTGACAATGGTGTTGTCAGATTTCTTTTGTCACGATTTTTGAGTGCTTCCGCATCAAAAATCCCGTCATAAGGGGTTGCGGGGGTGTTTGTACCACCGGATTACGGTCGGTAAAACTCCCTTATCCGGTGTTATTCACGTTTGACCCACTTCGGGCGCATGGGATTTCTTGTTTTGCCAGGTGGGCTCAGTGCCGGTGGCTTCACCGCACCACCGTAAAACTCCAACTGTTTCGTTATTCCTTTTCCAAAGTTTTGAACTTTGGAAAAGGAATATATCAACCTTGAATAAAACATTAGCCGTTGCTAACGGTTGCGAACGATTTTGTTATTGATAATCAACCACATAGAATTTAACATAATATGGGATTTTGAGGGGTTTTGCATGCTCAGAAACAATAAAATTAACTGATGGTGGTAATGTTTTGCGTTAGGGATGCGGAGGGTGGCCGCTTTCATAGCGGCCAGACCCCCGTTTTTTTTCAAAAACGGTGGCCGTCAGCCCGGAGCAGCCCGACCCGGAGCAGCAATATATCACTGTAACAGGTGGTACCTTCTGTATTGCCTGTGATGTTTTCACTATAATATGCTGCATGCTTGCTGCGGAGGGAAACGCCCACATCATAAAAAACAACTAATCCCGTCTTACGCATCGAAAATAATTATATGTGCTTTTTGAATTGTCAGTTTGCGTGCCATCACTGAAATCCTGCACCCACACATTTTCTTCATCATACTCGGTACTGCTCCAATAATAATAATATTCTTCATGGAAGCTGCTTAATGAATCTTTTTGCTCATAAATGGCATTGAGTTCATCTTTCGAAGGCAAGTACCAGTCATCATATCCGTATGCTGTCAGGGTATCGCACATATAAGCAGCATAACTGCCTTCGTCATATTCATTTACAATTAAATCAGTATTATACCGGCCATCACCTGAGGAAGTTGCACCGGTATTTTCCGAATAAAAAGACGCCGACCATTTGACAGAACCATTATCAAAATCACGGGGATACATGTAAATTACATCACCACAATAATCAATTTCCACCGGTTTATCAGCCATGTAGGTATAATTTGGCTCAATCCTTTCTTCATCATCCAGACAGGCTGCAAACAGCATCAACACGGGTAATATGAGCATCAGTTTTTTCATGAATTAACGTTGCATTTTTTTTATCATGTTATCACTAAAAAACAGCCCGGCACTGAGGTAAAAAACGTTATCCACTTCCGTATTTATCCAGTATTCTGCACCAATTTTCAAAAAGCCCAGCGGGATGTCTATGCCAAACACAAGGGACGTGTATCCATCGGAATAGGCCACCGGGGTGGTGAAGTATTCTCCTTCGCTGATATCATAGTTATATCCGTCAATGCTGAAATAATCGTGTTTTGCCTGATAGACATGTTGGTAGGCTTCTGATTTTCTTCCGCCGATGCCTGCATGAATTGCAAACGGAACAGGAAAGGCGAACTGATATCCGGCCTGGAAGCTGAACACGCCATTGCTGTATTCTTTCAATGCAGAGAAATCGTAATCGTTATCGCCGAGATAATACCTCCCCACCGGGGTATAACCATCGATATCATTGACCATGATGCCATAGCAATTGTGGCTGATATCACCACCGTAGGGATTTGGTTGTGCAGGAAGGCCAAAAGACGATGAGATATACACCCTATCCAGAAACAAAGCGATGCCAAAACTCCCAAAACTGCCAAAGCCCACGTCCTTGCCGTTACCAACTTTTATGTCCATGCTGTACCCGCTGACAAGTTTTATCTCATCCAGTTGCACCGCAATTTGATTGTCTTCAGGCAATTTTTCCAGCTCAATGGTTTTATCCCTGTACTTGTTTTTTGTGAATTTTATCGTGGTGTTTTTGTTTGTCAATACAAGGGTTGCCGGTGTTTGTCCCTGGTGTTTTCCGTTGATGTAAATGTCAGCGCCTGCCGGGTTGGATGTGATGGATATTTCCCTTTGGATACTGAAATTAAAAGAAGAAATTCCATTGGGTTTTATTTCAATGGTTTGCTGAACGGAATCCATCCCTTTGATGACTTCGACATTGTGTTCGCCAAAAGACAGGTTTGTGGTCAGCGGTGTTTTTCCCTTCACCTCATCGTCAATGTACACAAATGCATCGCCGGGAACGCTGTTGATGGTAATTTCTTTGCCCTTGTCAAGCGTGGTATTTATTTCCAGGGTTTCATCTTCTTTGATGGTAATATGTTTGGAAAAACTTGCATACCCGGGTTTACGCAGTTCCATCTCATATTCACCAATCAGCAAGTCTTTTATTGTTTCCGGTGATGTCCCGTATTTTTCATTGTCGAGGTAAATCTCAGCCGCTATAGGTATAGACACGACATCTAAGCTACCTGTTTTGCTTTTAAGATCAATCTCAAGGTGCTGGTCCTCTCCTGCCACAATTTTCACTTGTTTCTCCTCATTGTAATACCTGTCTTTTTCCACTTTGACCGTGTAATACCCCGACAACAATCTGCCACTCCAGGTTCCATCGCCTTTTTTTTCATCGTCAATATAAATAACAGCATCCGGGTTGGTGGAAATCGTAAGTTCTCCAAAAGCTTTCCGCATTTCAAAAGCAATGTCTGTGACTTGATCGTCCTGCACCTTTATTTTTTTGCCTTGAGAATGGTACCATTTATCTCGCAACTGCACTATGTGTTTTCCTGATGATATATTTTTAAGTGTATCCGGCGTGGTTTTTCCGGTGTTCTCATCATCAAGGTAAATTTTCATATCATTTTCAGGGGAGGATGTTACAGCGATTTGTCCAAAATTGGGTTTAAGTTTGATATTAAGTTGTTGTTTTTTATCTTTCAGTGTGACTTTGCCGGCAGCGGGATGAAACTTCGGGTATTCCACCCTGTATGTATATTCTCCCTCTTCGTATTTTCGTTGAAAGGGAGTTGTTCCAACCTGTTGCTCATTAATAAAAACAGTTGCTCCTTCAGGTTCGGAGCTAATGATAAGATACTGTGTTGGGATTATAACTTCTTCCACAGTGGTAACTACCCTGCCGGTTGTCAACACCATTTCATACACGGTAGCTTTTTTGATGGGTTCGGGATAGACATAGTTTCTCAACACACCAAGCTGATCATGTTTGATGGTTATTTTACGTGAGCCGTAAGGCACATACACCCAGTACTCGCCGGTTTTCTTTTCCACAGCAGTGACACCCAGGCTCCCGGCTTCAAATTTAAAGCCTTTTTCTGTGGTCACCACTTTAATCAGGGCAGCCACATCACCGTTTTGGTCAGTTACGGGATGATCTATCCTTGCATCCATGTCGGTGGGCAGGCAGCGAAAAGATTTGACAGAAATGTCCTGTGCCGTCGCAGACAAGGCGAAAAACAGTGTAATGATGGCTATAAACCGGTACATTTATCTGATTTTGTTGCAAAATTAAAAAGAATTTTTAAGAAATGAAAGCTATGGATAAAAACTGTATAATTGTGTACACATCTGAGGATACTTCTTTTAGAGTGGCAGGCGTGTTTTTACCAATGTTGTTATCATCAAGCTTAATATGCATGATTTCCTAAGGGATTGTAATTAAATAACCTAACCCTGCTAAACCTGAAAGCTCAAAATACAAAAAACAAAATTGCAGTAAAACCAGTAAAAATAAACATAGCCTTAGCCAGTTAAGTCTTTATCTCATTAAGAAAAAACAAAAAATAACAAAACCTGTGACACCATATTTGAAGTGACATGAAACCACATCGCATCACAATTTTTATTGAATGTGTATATTTTTCTCCAGTTCCGTTGCCATTTTTTGCAGGGCATAATTTCTGTCTGATGGGGATAATTTGCTTTGAAATTGGGGTGTATTGTTAACATCAATGACATAAATTTTGCCATTCTTCCTGTCACGTAAAACATCCATTTCTCCAAATTCAAGTTTCATATGCTCACAAAGCCGATTTATGCTATTGATCTCTTCCCCTGTAAGCAGATCATGAATATCGCGTACAAAAGACCTGTCAGGATGACCGAACCGATCATCCACAGGTTTGAATTTTTCATACACAAACGATAATGTACCAAAAATGATGGGGACACGGATATCAACCACCATACCATCATCCGTTGTGTTGTTTATAAGTATCTGATAAATATAGCCGTCTTCTTTCTTGTCAACGGGGCTATTTAGTATGGTGCCGTCATGGATGGCATTGATATCATTCTTTTTTACTATTTTCCCTTTGTATAAAAGGGGATTGATAAATGTTGAATAATCAAATATGGATTGAACCGCCTGATCAACTGTTTTTTTACTTATATCCCTGCTGTAAAGGTTTATTACTTTCTTATGCCTTGCAACACTTTCCAGGTATTCGAATTCTTTCCTGAAGGTTAGATATTCCCAGTATATAGCAAAATCGAACTTTTTATTGGGCCTGTTGGTGACGTTGTAATTAAGCTGCTTTGCCAATAAATAAATGGTTGAACGCCGGCTCGGGTAGTGCGGATAAACCAGGATAGTTTTTGATTTAAACCCGTTTTTGAACCAATGATAACACGCCAGAAACAAATAATCGATGTCTTTCGTGACCATTTCAGAGTACGGCATATTTTTGTGATACCTGTTAAAAAGCCCTCTGAATTTTTTGCGTGATGTGCCCATCTTTTATCAAATACGTTTCCGTTTGCTCAAAATTACACAAATTTTTGACACCATACATCAACCTGAGATAAAATGTTGTGCATATATAATTAATTATTAGTTAACTATTTGATATATATTTTAATTTTTTTACCCTTTATTATTGCTTAATTTTTCATTTATTTCAATATTATATTTTATTTTGAATATATTTAACAATATATTTGCATAAATCATCAAAATCATTCAAAATAAATTATCTTATGTTAAATTTTAATTGCCTGATTTTCTGTAATAAAATCGTACGTAACGGTTAATAACGGTTAATAACCGTTAGCAACGGATAATTTTTAAAATGATATATATTATTCTTAATATACGTTTTATCCGTTATTCATAAAAGGTATCATCAAAGATGTTAGCACAATTATTAAAGGCAAAGCGCTGGAGTATTTATTAAAGGTTCTACTGCAAATTTCGTGGAATATTTTACCAATTGCATTTCAAAATGATTA
>CAZTNS010000157.1:0-6641 GCA_964615585.1 uncultured Bacteroidales bacterium
GGTGAAATGCAATATTGGAATGGTTCGGAATGGATAACTGTTGCTGCTGGCGATGAAGGACAAGTTTTAACTTTCACAGGAGGTGTGCCTACATGGAAAACACAATTGGAAGAAGGGGAAGTAGAAAACCCCATCACAGGCAAAATCTGGATGGACCGTAACCTTGGAGCTTCTCAGGAAGCAACAAGTAGCACAGATGCAGCTTCTTACGGCGATTTATACCAATGGGGGCGTGGCACAGACGGCCATCAAATAAGAACATCTGGTACAACCGCTACATTAAGCAGTAGCGACACACCTGGGCATGGCAATTTTATTTTAGCACAAGGCAGCCCTTATGACTGGCGCAGCCCACAAAACGATAACCTTTGGCAAGGCGTAAGCGGCACTAATAACCCTTGCCCAAGTGGTTATCGCCTGCCAACAGATGCAGAATTGGAAGCAGAACGCCTAAGTTGGAGTAGCAACAATTCCGCAGGTGCTTTCGGCTCACCGCTTAAATTGCCCGTGGCAGGCAACCGCAACGGCGGCGATGGTTCGCTCGACAATGTGGGTTCCTTCGGCTACTATTGGTCAAGTACCGTAGATGGTACCTACTCGCGGTTCTTGATATTCAGCAGCAATGCCGGTATGTACAGCGACTGCCGGGTGTACGGACTCTCTGTGCGTTGTATAAAAGATTAGAAATGAGTAAGGGGGAACCGTCCTGATATAAGTTTTTACTATATGATGTATAAACACCATAATAATAAAATGAGTTTGGATTTTAAATAATGGTTTGACCTTTTATGAACCGTCATGTTTATTTTCTTTTTCTACATTACAAAACCATTATTTGTGCTTTATGATGAATTCAAAAACTCCACGCTACCCGGGTATTAATCCCTGCCAATAAAAAGTGACGTTGATAAAACTCCTGGGGCACAGGAAAAATTGAAGTAACCTGTACTTCCGGTTCTATGCCAATATTCAGATTTGAACTGGGGCTGTAATTAAACGATGCGCCACCAATGATACCCATTCCGTTTTGATTTAAATTATTGTCATCTTGAAATTCTATGCTTATGGATAAGCCTCCATGTATTGCAAACCAATTTGTTATGTTATACTGCAAGCGAACAGGTAAATATGCTATTTCTGAATAATGCGTGTATTTTTCCGGAACATCAGCTTGTTGTATCAGAGAATGGTACAGGTTTTCAGTTTTAAGATAATACAATCCAAAACCCATGCTCATGTGCGAATCCATAGGGACCATGAGATTTATACCATATTGCATGCCCGGGCCGTCATCAAACCGCCCTGTTTTCCGGAGTTCTGAAAATCGAAAAATATGATTGTTATATATGCCTGCTGATATTCCGAATTCTTTCCTGGTGCTATCCGGTGGATTTACAATCTTATCCGGTTGTCCGTAGCAAATAACAATACCCGGAATACATAATAACGCCAGCAATAAATTCACTTTTTTCATTTCACTTCCAATTTTCCTTATCACTACATCAAAAATCATGACAATTTTATTCAACGCTATACTATAATATAATTTATTAGGTATAAAACGAAACAAACCAAAACATATTTTACTAAAAAGCAGCGGCAAAGGTAGTTTTTTACAACTAAAGTACCTGGATGAAGCAATATTATTATATTCGGGTAAAAATAAAATCGGCAGAAAGCATGTCTTCAAAATCTTCGCCGCTTTCCAGCATGTCTTCATCACCTTGTTCGTATTGCCATTCAATGCTTAGCTTTGGTATGGTGGCTTGAAGTGTTTTCATCAGGTCGTAAATGTACTTGGCAGATAGCGTGTTGAAATAGGAAAAGCAAAACGCCACTGTGTCAATCTTGTTGTTATCATGTATAAGATTAGTTATGCGTGTGGAGGCGTTTGCGTAAAATGACCGTGGGTCCTCAGCTATGGACTTACCTGTCATGATTAGTTTGTTGTTGCTTTTGTCGAACAACAATGCGGGCGTGTCCGGTGTTTCTTTGATAAGTTCAGTTGACATGGATGTGAAGTTTTATTGAAACATATACTTTGGTTTCTGTCAATTTATATTTTATGTCCGGGAAATGATTGCTTTTACTGATCATTTGCAACAATCCTGTGCCTGGTTTATTGGGGTGTTGCCATCTCGATTTAATCTCCTTTTTCAGCTCGTCATCCGATAAACCTTCAGCCGTTTGTAGTTCTTTTTCAATGGCTTTTGTATTATTCAATTCGATGTTGTTGACGCCCGCTAAAATGATTTCTTCATCTTCCTTCCACATAAAAACAACCCCGTCGTTTCCGGTTTGGTGTTTTTGAATGTTTTGCATCAGTTCCGCAAAAACAAACATGGTTCTTTTCCTGTATTTTACAGGATAGTTGCTCAGTGCTTTTTCCATGTTATCCATAAGCACAGGGAGCGGGGTTTTTGATTCCAGGATCATATCCGGAGGAGGATAATCCGGATAAAATTGAGGCGCTATGGTGAATGTTTTTGTCATTTATTGTTTCAGGTATTTATCGTAAACGTGTTTATGCCGGTATGTGTTGATGGCTTTGATGGCCTCTTCTTCACCTGTTTGAAAAGAATACAGGTGGCGGTAATCCTCAATAGCAAACCCGTTGTTGTACATGTTTTCAAAATGCTGATAAAGGGTGTCGTAATAACCAAACATGTTCAGTATCACAATGGCTTTGTTGTGGTATTGCAATTGTTTGAGTGTGATAACTTCCATCAGCTCTTCCAGGGTCCCAAAGCCACCCGGTAGTGCAAGAAAAGCACCGGCTTTTTGCCGCATCAATGATTTTCTTGTTTTCATGTCTTTGGTGATGATCAGTTTATCATCATATTCTGAAACCACCCCTTTGATGTTCAATTTTTCCGGGATGACACCGGTAATGTAAGTATTTTCTTTTCTTGCAGCATCAGCCAGGGCTCCCATTATGCCAATTTTTCCGGCCCCATATATAATGGAGTGCCCGGATTTTCCAATGAGGGAACCCATTTTTGCTGCGCTGGCGTAATACTTTTGATCCAGATCAACGCTTGATCCGCAAAACACACATATTTTCATTATTTTTGCATTTTAATCAGCCATTAAATCTAATAAAAATTTATGAAACGGCAGAAAATTTTAAGGATACTGATTTTTGTTTTGATGGTATTTTCATTGCTTTTTATTGGAACAGGGATGTTTTTACACAAATATAATCTTGTTTTTGAAAATCATTCTGACCATGATGTGTTGCTTCAGGTACAATTTAATAATGCTGGTAAAGATTCTGTTTATCTTGTAAAGCCTGGCCATAACAAGGTAATTGTTGAAACACAAACCTTGAAAAAGAAAACAAAAAATCAATTATGTAAAGAATTTATAAACGATCTGAATGAACTTAATTTATTTTTTTCTGATGGTTCAGGTTTCGTTAATCTTATAGAAACTAAAGATGAATGGCTGTTGATTTCGGATAAGAAACAAAAGAAAATTTGTATCGTTTTTTCAGATGATAAATAAAATTGGAAAAGTTTTTTTTGTCTTGATAAATTGTTCTATTTTTATCATCCCAAAATTCCGGATATGTTATGAGAATGATTGGGAGATGTGCAGTAAAGACGGTTTTTAACTTGCACATCTGTAAATTGTTTTTTTAACCATTTGAGGTTTACGTACATAAAAGATTAATGAAAAAAAATACGGTTTGTTTTGCTCAAGTCATATATTTTTTACAAATTGCTTGAAAAATCAAATCAGAATTTGAAAAATGGTAATTGATGTTAAAAGATGTTGAAAAAACATGGAATGAGTGTCTGAAAATAATTAGTGACAATGTGCCAAAAATTAGTTTCAGAACATGGTTTGAGCCAATCAAACCATTAAAACTGGAAGATGATATTCTGACCATACAGGTTCCCAGTACATTCTTTTATGAGTTTTTGGAAGAACAATACATTGATTTACTGAAAAAAAGCCTCACTAAAGTTGTTGGCCCCGGTGTTAAGCTGGAGTATAATGTAATAATGGGAGACAACGGATTCAGCAAGCAACCTTATACCGTCAAGATTCCTACAAGTGATAAATCAGGATTGAAAAACAAACCTGTACAAGTCCCTATTGATAAAGACAGTGCATCAATTAAAAACCCTTTTGTTATTCCGGGTCTGAAAAAAATGCATGTTGATCCGCAATTGAATGGGGAGAATTCCTTTAATAATTTTGTGGAAGGAGAATGTAACAGGTTGGCCAGGTCAGCAGGTTATGCCGTAGCAGAAAAACCTGGTGGTACGGCTTTTAATCCTTTGTTTGTTTATGGCGCCCCCGGACTTGGGAAAACACATTTGGCTCAGGCCATTGGTATTGAAGTAAAAAACAGGTTTCCTGAAAAAACCGTTTTATATGTGGATGCCAATAAGTTTCAAACTCAATATACCGAAGCCATAAGGAAAAACAACCGCAACGATTTTGTGCATTTTTATCAAATGATAGATGTGCTTATTGTTGATGATGTTCAATATTTTGCACGAAAGGTAGGTACTCAGGATGTGTTTTTCCATATATTCAATCATTTGCATCAAATGGGAAAACAATTGGTTTTGACATCAGATAAACCACCTGTAGAGCTGCAAGGATTGGATGATCGACTGTTGAGCCGTTTTAAATGGGGTCTGTCAGCTGATTTGCAGGAACCGGATTTCAACACGCGTATCTCTATCCTCAAGAAAAAATCATATCAGGACGGCATTAATATTGATGATGAAGTGTTGGAATATATAGCATCACATATTTCAGAAAGTATCAGAGAACTTGAAGGTGCATTGATCTCCTTGTTGGCTCAATCTACCCTGAACAGAAAAGATATTTCCCTTGATCTGGCCAAAGTCATGATTGACAAACTTGTAACAAATTCTGAAAGGGAAGTCTCAATTGATTACATTCAGAAAGTGGTATGCAATTATTTTGGCATGACAGTTGACAAGCTTAATTCAAAAACCAGAAAACGGGAAATTGTGCAGGCAAGACAAATTGCCATGTATTTTGCTAAAAATATGACCAAATCATCCCTGGCTGCTATTGGAGCTAATATTGGAGGTAAAGACCATGCCACAGTACTGCATGCCTGCAAAACCGTTAAAAACCTTCTTGAAACAGACAAAGAGTTTAAGCAATATGTTGATGAAATTGATGAGAAGTTGAAAATGTAGTGTTGTATTCCTTGTCTTAATGCCTTATTGTTGATATTGTCTTTCTGCTTTTTAGTATCTTGCACAAAAATTTATAAATTATGATTTGGGTATTACTGACAATATTATCCGCAACCGGTATTTTTGTGTTTTTTAAATTGCTTGACAGGTACAAACTTCCCAACCTGAATGCCATTGTTATCAATTATTTTGTTGCAGGATTAATTGGTATCATTATTAGCCCCAACTGTGCGGTAATGCTGAATGTTTTTAATGAAGCCTGGGCCCCGGTGGCTATACTGATTGGGGTTTTATTTATCCTCATGTTTTTCGTGATCGGATATTCATCCATACATTCAGGGATGTCTATCACAACACTGGCAAGTAAAATGTCGGTTGTCATTCCGATATTGTTTTCGATTATTTATTACAAAGAAGCCTTGCCATACATTAAAGTAGTGGGTATGATATTGGCCCTTGGTGGTCTGGTTATGGCTGTTTATAAAAAACAGAAAAACGGGAAATTCAATAAGCAGTTTTGGGTTCCTCTCGTTTTATTCGCAGGCATGGGCATTGTCGATTCGTTGGTTAAATATGCACAGGCAGCCTATGTAAACGATGAAATGTCATCCATGTTTACCAGCCTCTTGTTTAGCATCTCTTTTATTTCAGGATTGATCATTATGTTTTTTAAACCCACTTATTTTAAATATTTCAGTAACATCCGCCTTATATTGCTGGGAGCAGGGTTGGGCGTAGTTAATTATGGATCAATATATTTCCTCATCCGCGCTCTGAATTCTGATATTTTTGACAGTTCTGTGATCTTTGGCATCAACAACATTGGCATTGTAAGCTTGTCAGCCTTTATAGGCTATGTGTTTTTCAAAGAAAGATTAAGTAAGCTCAACTGGACAGGGATGGTTATTTGTCTGATTGCGATAGGAATATTATACGTTACAAAATAAGTTATGACAGATGCTGGTGATACATATTTGAGTATCCGTAAGCCTTCAGAAGGGGAGTTTAAAGATAAAGGCAGCAAATTTCTGGCCTATGCTTACCCCGTTTTCAGCGTTTCTGATATAGGAGAAAAACTAGAACGCCTGCGTAAAGTTCATTACAATGCCAGGCATCATGTATATGCTTATGTGCTCGGTGCAGAAAAATCGGATTTTCGTGCCAACGATGATGGTGAACCTGCTCATTCATCCGGAGACCCGGTGTTGGGGCAGATAAGATCCTTTGATCTGACAAACGTGCTGGTGGTGGTGGTACGCTATTTTGGTGGCACAAAACTTGGTATTCCCGGGCTTATTAATGCCTATAAAACGGCTGCTCATCAGGCACTCAGTAACGCTAGCATCATTAAATTAACGCGCCGAAAATACCTGTGGATTCAGTTTGATTATGCAGTGATGGACCACGTTAACCGCTTGATTCACGAACAAAACCTTGAAGTAAGTGAAC
>CAZTNS010000158.1:0-6635 GCA_964615585.1 uncultured Bacteroidales bacterium
ATTATTGAAAGCTTAGAAAATGTTACATTTGTAATATTATTACAACTAATAAAATTGTTGATGCATATCGGGGCTACCGAGCGTCCCGATACACTATCTTATCGGGAAACGGTGGTTCTCTAAACCACAGGCATGTGCGTGTACAAAAGCCCGTTTCATCCTACCATCCCCCAAACCAAACGCTGCTCACCCGGCATGTGCCAGGCAAGCAGCGTATGTTTCTTGTCGCGTAGCAACTTTATTCCACACTCAACCGCAGGCCTTCGGAATGGGAATTGTATTCCGGGGCATACATACACTGAATGTTGGTGATGCCGTTTGAGTATTCGCCTGCATGCGTAACATAAAGGGGGTATTCAAACACATAGGTGCCTTTGCGCAGGCGGCTGAAAAAGAAATCAACCGAAGCATCGCGGATGGACTGGTAGTATCCCAGGCCGTCCTGGTACCGGTATCCGGACCTGGTGGAAACAGGTTCAAGGCTGGATGCCCGCATGTCCTTCATGTGGACATATTCCATATCCCGGTCGCTGCGCAGGATGATCCTGACCACCATCTTGTCGCCTACTTCGAGTTTGTGCTGTTCATCTATGAGCTGAAGTTCATGACCATCATCAGTATCAATCCTTTTGAACAGTTTTTTCTCAAGCTGCAGCGGCGTTTCATGCGAAGTGATTTTATCCATATCTTCGAAATACTGCCAGTGAAGCGCTCCCCAGGCCATGCCTTCGCCTGTTTTTGTCAGTTTTACATCTCCCATCTCAGGATTGATCTCCCCGGAAGACCAGTCTTTACGGAAATAGCCTGTGCCGGCTTCCTGATCCACGGCATCATCCGCTTTGGGATCATACACGTTCCCGCCAATTTCCACAATCACATTTGACTCCAGGTCAAGCAAGTTCTCCCCTGTCAAAATCAGGGCATAAATCGCTTCGGCGGTGGCTTTTGTGGTTTTCCAGTCTTGGGTACGTTTTTGATTCAGCAGCCATTGTTTCATTCGTTCAACCGAGGTAGCATCATCAGTAATCTCATCAAAAGCCTCTATCAGCAATGCCTGCGTTTCAATGGGTGCCTGGTACCAGTAGTATCCGGGCGGGTTTTTCCAGTACATCCCCATTTCGTCATCCACAATGGCATATTCTTTCAATGACTTTATGATATCCTCAGCCACTGATTGTTCACCTGTGCGATACATAGTGAGCGCAATCATGGCTTTGCTGTAATAATTCATTTCCACCCAGTATGCTTTTGCCTGTTCATAATAATATTTATACGCATCAGCGGTGCGGGGTGCTATTTGCACTTTACTGTGACTGAAACTCCGGGCATACAAGTAATGTACATGGATGTGTGAAATGTGTTTTTCTTTCATTTCTTTTTCGGTAAAATGCTTTTTCAGGTAGTCGTAATCCGATTTAATTTCCCTGTCAAGGTAGCTGATGGCATTTTGTATCATGGGGTTCACCTGATCCAGCTGTTTGTTGTCAAGTACGTTCAGGTGTCTGAGATGACTGAGTCCGGCAACAATATGCTGGGTAATATACCTGCTTTCGGGCATGCCTTCGAACCATGGCCACCCGCCACTGCTTACCTGTTTCTTTTTCAACTTGGCAAGAGCAGATGTTTGCTCCCGTGACATTCTTTCCATATCGAAAAGTAAACCTACTCTGCGTTTACGTTCCGATTCATCCTTAGCTTGTAGTACCCACGGGGTTTGTTCCAGCATATTGGCTTTTAAATCCTGATTTTTTTCCAGGTTTGATTTCAAAGCATTGGATTCGGGGATGTTTTTCCATGCTTCAAAAATGCGTTGTATTTGCGGATCAGAATTGGCAATCCATGACGCCATGCTGTTGGCATAATAACGGCTAAATATTTGCTCCGAACACTCATAGGGATATTCCATCAGGTAAGGAAGCGCCTGAATGGCATACCATGCCGGTCTGGGTGTCATTTCCAGGGCAAGCTTATGGTGACTGAGGCTTGATGAGGACGCGCTTTTTTTCAATTTTTCAAAATGCCATGTTTTTGTTTCGTTGCCGTTGACATACATTGGCATTGATTCGGTTACCAGCATGCGGTTGCTCAACACGGGAATGATTTTTTGTTCGCCGTCGCCATAATTTTCCGTTCTGGCAATGAGTTTATATTCAACGGCTTCAACACCTTCTGGCAACACTATGTCAAAACCAACGCTTGTATTACCATTGCCACCGGCAGCAAAATCTACCGTTGCAGGAGAAACAATCATATCACCGGTAACATCTTTTCCTGTGAGCACATTCAGGAAACTAAGTTCCACTGTCCCATTGAGTTCATTATCCGTAAGGTTTGAAACTTTTACATTGAGTGTCACTTCATCGCCTTCGCGGAAAAACCGCGGCATGTTAGGCACCACCATCAGTTTTTTACGCGTCACCATTTCATTTTCAGACACAGCGGCAGAAAGGTCTTGTGTATGCGCAAGGGCAAGAAACTTCCATTTAGTCAGGCTTTCAGGGCTTGTGAAACTGAATTTCACATTTCCATTTTCATCGGTACGTAAATCGGGATAGAAAAAGGCCGTTTCATTGAAATTCTCTCTGATCTGAACCGGTTTATCTTTCCCGTTTTTGCTTTGGCTCTGATCCCTGTCACCTGAAGAATCTGCGCTAATTTCATCCATGACGTCTTTTTTGGCTTTTACGCTTTTTTGTTCAGATGGCATTGATTCAGCCTCTTCACTGTCTTCCATGACACCTCCCGTGGTAGCTGCTTCACCCTTGCCTGGAGCATTCGCTGCCGCAAGCGTCCTTGTTTGCCTGTAGTGCCCATGATAGGTTAAGCCCAATAAGTCAAGGGCAGGTTCTTTGGTTTCAAAATCAATGATTTGTTGTCCTGAAGAAATGTTGGTCAGTATATTGTTAGCACTTCCGGCCTGAAAAGCTTCAGACATGACAAACAAACTTGGATAAAGGGGGTAATAAAGCTGGAAATTAAAATTGTGATTGTACAAGGCATCCAGTGAGGCGTCATACATTGTGGCCAACACTTCCGCCGCCACCGCTTCATTGTTCCAGCCACTGATTTTCATTTGTATCTCTTCTTCGCTGCCGGGCAATGTTTCATCTCTGAAATGCAGGTATTCGATATGTAAATCCTTATTGTAATATGGAATGGTAATGTTTCTGGTTTTCTGATGCATTTTGCCGTTCTTTACAAGCATGGCATTGATGGTAATGCCTCCACGCAGTTTCTCTGTGATTTCATATTCAAGCAATTTACGGCTTTGATTCAGTTTGATCCAGTCTTCATGCAATAATTCATCTTCATGCTCAACGATGAGATAAACCATAGCCTCTTTGAAAGCAGATGCCACTTCTATTTCCATTGTTTCTCCTACCTTGTATGAGTATGCATCTGCCTGGAGATTCAAGGGTGTTACCACATTGATTTTTCGTGCCGATTTATCATAAATACGGACAAATTGTTCTTCAACCACCGGGATTCCAAAAGCATCCTCGGCATGCAATTCTATTTTATACACACCAGGTTTGATTTTACCCACGTCCGGGAATTTATACTTTTCCTTTTCGGCGGTGTTGAACGGCATGCTTGTTACTTTATGTTTCTCAGGATAATTGTTAATTTGATTTTCATCTGCATACGCATAATGCGGCAATTTTTCCTTCCAATCCTCTTCTGTTAGCATGTGAAATTCAGGGACATTCCACGGTTTGTCGTTCAATATTTTGTCCGGCTGTTTAAGTTCGTAGAGGATTAAGCTCCCCTGTGTTTCAATGCTTTCATTGTTCAGATTCATCGTGCTTATATTGATGCTGTCAATCGCAGACAGATCAACATTATCAAGCATATTGGTTTGCATTTTCAGGGTTCTGTATCCAATCACAACCGATTGTTGTGTACTTTGGGTTTCACCGGTTATATCAGTCACTTCTGTTTCAACGGTAAACCGGAAACTGATGTCAGGTTCTTTGGGGTATGCTGGTGGAGCCTTGGGGGTAAAATCCATGCTGTATTGTCCCTTATCGTTGGTTTTCCCGGTACCGTGTGATACCATTTCTCTTTGTTGCGGCAGATAACTGTAATACCACCTGTCATAATTATGAAACACCGGTTCCCTGAAAACACGGTATTTATATTCCGCATCACTAACCACAGCCCCTGTGTATGATTCAGCAACACCGCCCAGTGAGATTTCGTTTCCCAGGAGGTAATTGCCATCAGCAGGGTCTGGTTTTATTTCAAAAGATGGGCGTTTGTATTCTTCGAGCATAACGTTGGTGGATCCATGGGGTGATTTTATGGTAATCCGACCGTTAAGCAAGCCTTCAGGTAACATAAATTCAATGTTGAAACTGCCAAATTCGTTCGTTGTAACGTGTTTCTGAGCAACTTGCTGGTAATTGGCATCCAGCAGGGTGACCGTAGTGGAATAATTTTTCAGCAACTTATGTGATTTTACCCTGCTTTGCAGGCATATCCCTTTAACATGAATTGTCTGTCCCGGCCTGTACACAGATCTGTCGGTGAAAAAATGCACCTTTTCACGCCACCGGTCATCTCCCTGGTTGTAATTGTAATAATATTGTTCCCCTGTGAAAATCTTTTCATCATCTGTTTCTATCTCATAAATGTAATTGCCGTAATCATCGCCGGGAGCAAATTCAGCGATGCCTTTATCATTTGTTTTGGTGCTTTTCAACAGTTTTTTAATGTAAGTTCCTTTCCGGTAATCATAAATGTGTTTGTACATTTTGACCCGGGCATTTTTTACAGGTTTCCCCGATATACTTTCATTGACATGCAAGTTGATATTTGATGTTTGCGACTTTTGCGTGGTAAACCATGCAATATTTGAAACATACACCGCCTTACAAACGATGTAATTCTCTTCCTCCTCAGAAAGGTCATCCACTGAGAGCATTAAAAGATAAAAGCCGGGGGTTAAGGGTTCACTTACAAATTCGGTTGAATGCTTCACAAAATCCTTTTCGCCCGGCATCTCCAAATTCCTTTTCCTGATGACATCACCCTTTTTAAGGAAATTTTCAATGCGTTGAGTTCCGTAGTGTTTACGTTGAATTTCATTAAAATCACCGGGATCAATTTTTACCGCCGAATAGGTTGGTTGGGTGATGTTTTTGTATTCAACATATATTGGAAAAGCTTCGTTTGCGATAACGGTGTTCTCAGACTGGAAATGCAAATATTTTCCACGCAATCTGCGTTTTAACAACTGGGCTTCTTTTACCGCTGCACATTTTGAATGGTTTTCAATGATAATATCACAAATCGAATCCGCCTTTTTGTACTTCAGGGCTTTAATGGTTTCACCCGGCACATGTTGCATGTCGTTGCCCGTGCTTTCGTACCACTTTGCCAACTCAATATCAATGTCCCTGATGACCGGTTCATCTTCGAATTGCATGTGTAAAGCGGACAAAGCTTTAAAATAGTTATCATCTGCATTGCCCCCGGCATAATGATCGTGCGCAATTTGCAACCTTCTTAAATCTGTATAAACACGTGCAACACTCAAATCGTCACGCATCCTGTATTTTAAAAGCCCTTTCAATACCGCCATGGCTTTTTCAGCTTCGTTTCCTGACTTCATAGCTGACTCCATAGTATAATCAGTTGTAACAAACAACAGGGCAGGCAAAAACACATTGGGTTTATCCAGATACGGTTTTTCGTCTGTGTAATAATTATAACGGGAAGGCTGGTTAATGTAATAATCCACAATCTCGTGCGCGAAAAAATCGTACAAACTGGGTTGTATTTCAAAGCTGTAATCATTTTGTTCAATTAATTCCGGGAATTCTTTGATGGATACATTTGCAAGCGCTTCTTTTTCCCGGAGGGCACCGATAAAGTGATCATCAACGGTTTTTGTAAAATCCGCATTAGTCCAGGTGGCAATATCTTCTTCCTTGTAACCGCCTGTATTTGTACGCTGGTCAATGTTATACCTGTTTTGTGTATAATACATGGCATACAGTTTTGCAGCCAGTATATGGGTAAATGCTTTCAGTTCGGGGGAATACTCCTTATTGTCAATATCAAGGCTTTCAATGGCTTCTATGATCTGATTTTCCTGGTAATAATTTCTAAGTTTTATTCGGTAAATAATTGATTTTAAAATTTGTTCATCTGCTTCAGCTTCCAGGGCATCATTATAAACGCTGTCCACAATTTTCAGAGCGGATTGCGGCAAGCCTTTTTGTTCATAGGATTTAACCTTTTCCCATGCTTGTTTCCAGTTTTTATTTTCCTGGGAATACAGTTGACCGATTGATATGCAGGTCAGTAATGCAATGAATAAGAATGATTTTTTCATAATGTGAAATTTTTGTAATGTATGATATGGATGCATCATGTTTTCATTTTCCATAAAAATATGATTAATTTATTAAAAATCCCTAATATTCTAGCAAATTCAGACTTCTTAAAAAATTCTTCTTGCTGAAACGGTCATTAAATTATATTGTGCTAATATAAAGGCTGTTAAAATCCCTTTGGTAAATAAAACGGTTCTACTGCAAATTTAGTGGGTAATGGTAATAATTGAATTGTGGCTATTGAGTGAGAATTATGTATTGGAAAAAATAAACGCTCATCAGTAGAAATTA